>NZ_JBQJIN010000050.1:0-10720 GCF_052078695.1 Lysobacter sp. CA196
TGGGTGTAGTGGTGGCCCATGTGCAGAACCCTTCGGTGGGTGATGCACTTAAGCTTAGAGACCGCCTTAGCTTTCTTTTGTTGCTTTAGACAAAAGAAAGTAACCCGCCGCTTTAGTGGCGGAAGCTCTTATCGTTTGATCTTGTCTGAGTGAGACACCGCGAGACCGTCGCAACGATGTCGCGGCTCGCGCCGCTCCTACCCTGCGATAGTTTGCGGCTTCGATCAGCGGCGAAGGCGATGGAGCGCCTCTCCGTCCTGCTGTCGCGGCTCACGCCGCTCCTACAGTGGATGCATGGGAATGCAGGCGAGACCGATGTCGCGAGGCCAGATCAATCGATCCGATACACACGCGCCTTCGGCATGTCCTCATCGACCTGTAAAAACCAGCGGCCGGCGACGCCGGGGACGACCAGGATCTCGGGCGCGACCAGCGGCTTGCGCAGCTTCATGCTGCCCTTGAGCACTTTCCATTGCTGGCCGTTGTCGAGTTCGAACACGGTGCCGGGCTCCCAGCCCGACACGTCGCCTTTGAGGCGGCTGTTGATCGGTTGGTCGTCGAGGCCGATGTATTGCACTGCGCTGCGCTTGCCGGCTTCCGGCGCGGCCGAGGTGGTCGCGGCGACGAGCGGGGCGGGGTCTTGCTCGGCGGCATCGCGCAGCATGCGGTTGAGCAGTTGCAACTGTGCGGGCGACAGGCCGACTTCGCTCAGTTGTTCCGGGCTCAGGCGCCGCTCGATATCGATATAGGCCGATTGGGCGAGGGCGGCCAACGGGGCGAGCAGCAGGGCCAGCATCAGGCCGCGGATCGGAGGTCTCGCCATGGTTCTCGTCTCGGGTCGCTGCGAACCGTGGATCGGCCGCTTCAATATCCGGTCCCGCGCTTGCGAAACCGGACCTGCGGCAGTGTGTGGCAGTCGTGTTGCAAAATTAAGACGGCCAACATTAAGGCGGTCCGCATTGAAACAGTCGGTGGCTTCGGGACGGGAGCCGTGGCGCTTACGGCGCCGCGCCGGACGGGGTAACGGCGGGGTTCGGCGCCGACCAGGCGCGCACCTCGACGCTGAAGCCGTGGCGCATGCCGGGGTGGGACTCGGCCACGCGCGCGGCTTCGTCGAGGTCGCGCGCTTCCAGGAACAGCAGTGCGGTGATCGGCAGGGCTTCGGCTTGGGCGGCGTCGCGATGCGGGCCGAGGTGGCGGCTGTCGGGCGCGAGGAGGTGCGGGTCGAGTTTGTGCCCGGCCTCGTTGTGCAGGCGCGCCCAGGCGCCGATGTCTTGGCTGAGGCTGAGTCGCTCGGCTTCCGAGAGCGGGCCGCGATCGCGACGGAACAGGATGACGAAGGGATTCATGGTGGTCATGAGGGCTCGATGGCAGTGAGAGGGCAGCCGTCGACGTGCCAGATCGAGCGTCGGCCAGAACGCAGCGAGCAGCGGCACCTGGCGAGCGGGGCGATGGGGGAGGACTAGGCGGCCATGCGCGCATCCCGCCGCGTGGTCGGTGCGCGGGCTTGTAAAAAATCGGCGTTCAGGCCGGGTCGCGCGCAGCGAAGAATGCCGCCGGTGCGCGGCCGGTGGCGCGGCGGAAGTCGTGATTGAAATGGGCCTGGTCGTAATAACCGGCGGCCAATGCGACCTCGGCCAGCTCCAGGCCGGCCGCCTGCAATCGCACTGCGTGTTGCAGCCTCAGCATCGAGGCGAACTTCTTCGGCGTCACCCCGACCACGCGGCGGAAGCGCCGCTCCAGCGCGCTCTGGCTCAAGCCGATATGGCGCGTCAGTGCATCGATGCGATGGCCGGCGGGGCTGCGTTCGAGCCAGCTCACCGCGGCCGCCATCAGCGGGTCGGGAGCGCTTTCGCGCAATCGCGCCAGCAGAAAGTTTTCCAGCCGCGCGATGCGCTGGCCATGGTCGGGTGCGCCGGCGAGTTGCTCGCGCAGGCATTCGAGTGCGTCGGTGCGATCCAGCAGCTCGCTCAAATCGGTCGTGGTGCCGCTGAATTCCTCCTGCGAGGGGCGCAGGAACGCGGCCGCGCCGACCGGGGTGAACGCGGCCAGCAGCACCGAGTGCCCCGCTTGGTGGTCGTGCGCGCGCAGGGTGGCGCGCAAGCCGGTGAACGCCGCTTGCGGCACCCAGCGTCCCCCGTCGATGCGGCAGCGGCCGCGAAAGGTAAAAGCGGCGACGCTGCCGGTATCGGGCAGGTGGGTATCGGCGTGATCGGCGGCGAATTCCACCACCATGAAACGCCGCACGAACGGCCGCAGCGCCGCGCACGGCGCTTGCTGGAACCAGTGCATGTGGCGATGCGGGTTGTGGGCCATGCGCCTCGTGCCGGCGAACACGGAAGCCGGCGATCGGCCGCCGCTTCGGAGCGGCAACGCTACTGCAAGGGGGGCGTATCGGCAACGGCTCTTCAGTGAGGCGTCGCTTGTCAGTCGGACGTGGAGTCGGCGATGCGGGTATCGGTGGCGATCCAGTTCAGTTCCCAGCGCTTGCCGTCGTCGGCGGAGAAGGCCTGCTCGAAACGGCAGACATCGCGTGTCGCGCATTCGATGACGAAGCGGACCAGGATCGGCCGGCCGTCGAGGGTATCGCGGCCGAAGAATTCGCCGCGCCCGTTCTTGAAACCTCCGCTGATGGGCGCGGTGAGCGTGCCCGAACGCAGGCTCGCGTAGTGGATGCTCCATTGCCGCGCCTGCGGTTCGTACAGACGCAAGGAGATGCCTTGGATGCGCCCCGAGGGGCCGGCGATGTCGAGCTCGGCGAGGTTGGCGCGGCCGTCGAAGACCCTTCGCACCACGGTCGTACCTTCCAGTTCGAGCCACACCTCATTGCCGCTGAGCGGGCTCTGGAGCCGCGTCACCCGGGTTTTCCAGGCGCCGATCTCCCAGTCGAAGTCGTGCTGTCCCTCCGCGGTCGCGGCGGCGGATGCTTCGCTCGCAGGCGCAGGCGCAGGCGCAGGCGTGGCTGGCGCGGCCTGGGCGTCGAACAGGACGGCCAGGCCGATGGCCAACAGGCCGATGCGCAGGGCGGAGATGGCGATCATCGTTCGGCTCGGCGCTCAGGGCGGCTCGACTTGCGAGCGGTGCACGCACCATGCGGCGCCGCCGGCAACACGGCAAGAGCCATTCTGGCGCCGGTCGCGAGGCCACCGCGTCGTCGGGCCATGCCGATGTCGCGTACGAGATCGGACGGCAAGCGCGCGCCTGTAACACGTCCGACGCTAAGGTCGCCCGACGGCATGGACGATCCGGGCGGCCTATCGCCGCCCGCGTCCGGCGGAGGAACCCGGAAACTTGGCCACACTGTCCGCCGTGCTGTATTTCCTGAGCCAGCATCCGTACGGGTCGTTCCCGCTGATCCTGGGCCTGTGCAATATCCCGGCGGTGTGGTGGTTCAAACGGACCGGCAACAGCCGCTGGCTGTGGTGGTGTCTGCTCGGTTGGCTGGCGGCGTTCGCCAATATCTTCGTTGGCCGCCTGGCCAATACGAGCTTTCTCGAAGCCTTCGGCAGCGAGGGCACGGCGGTCATCGTGGGCAGCGAGCCGGCCCACGCCAGCTTCAACGAGCAGCCGATCTGGAACTATACGGCGGTGCTGAAAACCGCCGACGGCGGCGACCTCAAGATCGGTTTCGATACCCTGACCGCGAGCCTGTATCCGCTCGGCGAGCGGTTCCTGGTGCCGCCGCAGGGCGAGCGCTTCGTCGTTCGCTATGTCCCCGGTTTCGAGCGCAACATCGCGATCATGGCCGGGCGTTCCGAGTTCGGAAAACGCCAGCGCCTGGCCGAAGCCCGGGCCGCGCTCGACCAGGCCGCCGCGCAGTGGGCGCTGGGCCCGCGCAATCCGCAGTTCGTGCGCGAGTACCGCGAGGCCTTGCAGAGCTTCCTGCAGACGCATCGCGGCGATATCGACCCGGCCCTGGCCGACACCCTGGAGCGCCGGCGCGCAGCGCTCGACGCCGCGGCGAACTAAGGCGACGCAACCGCCGGTCATGCGGATGGCCCACGCCGCCGCGGCAAAATGGCGCTTCCGGCCCGGACGCGTCGCGCGCACCTTCTGCGCAGGCTTTCCGTCCACGAGTACCCTGCATGCACCGACCGACTTCGACCTCGCGCCGGCAGATTCTCATCGATGCCATCGCCGGCGCGACCGCGATGAGCCTGGCGCCCATCGCGGCCGCAAGCGAAACCGCTGCTTCGCTTGCGGCGAACCCCGTCGCCACCGACAAGAGCGGTTCCGGCATCGCGATTCCGACCGGCGATATCCACGATTTCGACTTCTTCGTGGGTCGCTGGAGTTTCGCCAACCGGCGCCTGAAACAGCGTTGGGTCGGCAGCGACGAATGGGATGAATTTCCGGCCACGCTGAGCTGCGAAAGCCGGCTCGGCGGGGTGGTGAACATCGACGACGGCGTGTTTCCGACCAAGGGCTGGTCCGGCATGACCGTGCGCGTGTTCAACCTCGAGCAACGGCGTTGGTACCTGTACTGGATCAACAGCAGCAGCGGCACCTTGTTCCCGCCGGTGGTCGGCGGCTTCGTCGGCGACGACGGCGAATTCTTCGGCGACGACACCGACGAGGGCCGCCCGGTCAAGGTCCGTTTCCGCTGGAAGCGACTGGGCCCGGATGCCGCGCACTGGGAGCAGGCGTTCTCGCAGGACGGCGGCCGTCATTGGGAAACCAACTGGACGATGGAGCACACGCGCATCAAGGGCTAGTATGCGCGGCATGGCCAAGCATGCCGGTTCGGTATTCTCCGTCGACGTCACCGGTCTTGAAACAGGACGGGGTCAGCCCGCGTACGCACGCATCTGCGAGCGCATCCGCAGCGCGATCGTCAGCGGCGCGCTGGCGCCGAGCGCGCGCCTGCCGTCGAGCCGGGTGCTCGCCCAGGACCTCGGCGTCGCCAGGAACACCGTCGATTGGGCCTTGGGGCAACTGGTCGCCGACGGCTATATCGTGCGCCGCCGCGGCGCCGGCAGTTTCGTCGCCGCGAGCCTGCCCGAACGCGATACCCGCCCGCTTGCACCCAGGCGCACGTCGCCGGACGCAGCGGCCGAAAGCGAACGCCAATTGCCGAGCCGTTTGTCGCGTCGGGCGATCGCACTACAGAGTTACCCCGGTCATTACCAGTCGGCGTCGGCGATTCCGTTCACGCCTTCGCTGCCGCCGATCGATCTGTTTCCGCGCGCGGTGTGGAACCGTCTGCTGCAACGCGAGGCCACCCAGGCCGGTACTGCGTACTGGGCCTACGGCGCCAGCAACGGCTTGCCGGCCCTGCGCGAAGCGATCGCTGCGCACGCCTCGGCGATGCGGGCGACGCGCTGTTCGCCGGAGCAGGTCATCGTGGTGACCAGCACTCAGCAGGCGGTGGAACTGGCCGGAAAAGTGTTGGCCGATCCGGGCGACCGCGCCTGGGCGGAAACGCCGGGCTATCAGCCGGTGCAGCATTGCCTGCGTGCGGCCGGTCTGCAGGTGGTGCCGGTACCGGTCGATGAACATGGTCTCGACGTCGCCGAGGGCCGCAGATTGGCGCCGGATGCGCGCCTGGCCTACGTCACGCCCGCGCACCAGTATCCGATGGGTTACGAGATGTCGATGGAGCGGCGCCGGGCTCTGCTCGATTGGACCCGGCAACACGACGCCTACGTGATCGAGGACGATTACGATGGCGACTACCGCTACGAAGGCCGGCCGATCGCCTCCCTGCAGGGCATGGACGCCGGCGGACGCGTCATCTACGTCGGCAGCTTCAACAAGATCCTGTTTCCGGCGCTGCGCATCGCCTATGCCATCGTGCCCGAGCCCTTGGTCGCGGCCTTCGTCGATGCCAAGCACGTCGCCGACGGCCACACCGCGCTGTTGATGCAGGGCGTGTTGGCGGCCTTCATCCACGAAGGCCATCTGGCCCGCCACCTGCGCAAGACCCGCACGATCTACGACGAGCGCCGTCTGGATTTCCTCGAACAGGCGCGCGCGTTGGCCGACGTGCTAGATTTCGGCCCGGCCACCGCCGGCATGCACGTCGCCGCCTTGTTCAAGCCGGGCCTGGCGCTCGACGATCGCGCCGTCGCCGCCGAATGCGCGCGCGCCGGCGTGGTGGTGCATCCCTTGTCGAAGTACGGTGCGAGCGAGCGCGGCGGCCTGGTGTTCGGCTTCGCCGGCGCTTCGCGGGCGGCGACCCGCTGCGGCCTGGAGATCGTGGCCAAGGCCATCGCTGAGATGGGGGCCAAGGGCGACGGTTCCGGCGCCTGATTGCCGGATCGTTCGATACGCAGGGAGGCCGCGGATGCAAGCTGAAACTCCGGATCGAATCGTCTGGACGGTCGAGCGGCTCGATCCGGCCGCCGACGACGAATCGCTCGAAATCGGCTGCGGCAACGGCGCGGCCGTGGCCTTGATCTGTCCACGCCTTCAACGCGGGCGGATCACCGCCATCGACCGTTCGCCCACGGCCATCGCGACCGCGACCCGGCGCAACGCCGCCGATATCGCCTCCGGCAAGGCGGTGATTCTCACCACCGATCTGGCGAGGCTGGAAGCGCCGGCGCGGCGCTTCGACCAGGCTTTCGCGATCAACGTCAACCTGTTCTGGCTGCAGCCGGCGGCCGAACTGCAGGTGCTGGCGCGCGTGTTGAAACCGGGCGGCGCCTTGTGCCTGGTGTTTCAACCGCCGAGCGAATCGAAGCTCGATTCGATCGCCGCGGCCTGCACCGTGCGATTGGCTGCGCACGGTTTCGTCGCGATCCGCACGGCCCGCCAGGTGTTGGAGAGCGGTTCGGCGGTGTGCGTACACGCCACACGGGCCGAGCGATAACTTAGCGCCGGAGCCCGTCTCCGGCAGCCCGCGATGGGGGTTTGGCCCGTGTCGTTCGTGCCGATTGCCGATCACGGACGCGAGCCCGAAGCCGTCACGATTGGCATCTGCATGCACCCGATTCGTGGCTCGCGCGCTTGATCGTGCGCGTCCGCTTCGCTGAAGTCGAGCCTCCCCATGGAGTGGAGCGTATCGATGAAGAAGCTGGCTGCAGGTTTCCTGCACATGTTGGCCCTGTGCCTGTTGTTGACGATGTCGCAATCGGTGCCGGCCCAGTCCGCGCTGAAGCAGATCCCCGAGGGCACGACCCTGTGGGCCGGGCAATCGATCTATTCCAACAACCTGCAGTACCGGTTGACCATGCAGGGCGACGGCAACCTGGTTTTCTACCGCGTTGCCGACTCGCGCCCGCTGTGGAACAGCCAGATCTCCGGCAGCGGTGGCTACAAAACCGTCTTCGAGCCCTTCGCCGTGTTCAATGTCCTGCGCATCTCCGACGACGCGGTGCTGTGGACCAGCCGCGGCGGCGTCATCGGCGCACCGTATCCGGGCATGGCCTGGTACATCACCGATCAAGGCGATTTCCTGGCGCTGTACCACCAAGGCGTCGTCATCCGCCATCTCGCGAACGATCCCGATAACTGATCGGCGCACCGCAGGCCGGAATAAAGCCCCGCGAGCGATCGCGGGGTTTTCGTTTTGCTACGACGAAAGCTCCTGTGCTGCGCATTGTGAAACCGCGCGCCGCCTTCGACCGGGCACGTGATTAGAATTCGGATCCCCCATCGCTTTCGCGCGCAACAGGACGAACGAGGCGCGCGCGAGCCCGCAAAGGACGATCCGGATGAAGACACGGCGACACTCACTGGCCAGCGCGTTGTCGATCCTGGCCGCTGCGACGGCATTCGCGGCGAACGCGCAGCAGGCGCCTGCATCGTTCCATGCCTACGACAATACTCACTACCAGGATGTCGATCTGGTCGGCGACGCCGGGCTGGTCAAGGCGAACATCCTGTATCAGCGGCCAGAGTGGATCGCCTGCACGTCCGGCGACACGTTGCCGCCGAAGGCCGAGTTCCAGGCGGCGGTACAGGCCGCCGCGGTGCATCGCGGGCCGATCGTGCTCGACTTCGAGAACATCTGGATCAAGAACGTCGATGCCGCACAGGCGCATAGGCGCTACCGGCTGTGGCGCCAGTTGTTCCTCTGGGCCAGGGAAGCCGCGCCCGGCCACATGATCGGCGCCTACGACCTGCTCGGGCCGAACACCGATCAGTACCTCGATTGCGCGCGCGATCTGTCGCAATACCAGGACGGCTTCTTCCCGCATTTGTACACGGCCCCTGGATTGAGTCAGGAGACCTGGGAGCGCCGGCTCGACAATCGCGTGGTCTCCGCCCGCAACGTCAATCCCGGCAAGCCGCTGATTCCCTATATCCGGCCGCAGGAAGAGGCGACCTGCGGCCTCAATCCCGAGCCCGCGTACCTGCCCGCGGATCGTTGGCGCCGGCAGTTGGACCAACTGGGCGCGAAGGCTTCGGGCTTCATCGTCTGGAGCCCGGTGATGTGCTCGCACAAGGTCGGCGACAACCGCGGTTGGATCATCGAGACCGTCGATTTCATGCGCAGCTTGCCGTTTGCTTCGTCGACTGTTGCTCAGACGCGATCCTGGCCGCTCGCGCCGCCGCTGGCTGCGTGCGCGCCTACGCCCGGCGTCAGCGTGGCGGTGCAGGCGCCGAAATTCAGGGCTTTGTCTGCGCCGATGACGATGCAGGCCGCTGCGGTGCAATGCGAGGCGCTTCCTGCATTGTGATCGCAACAGGTTCTCGAGCATGACGAAAGGCCCCGCGTCTGCGGGGCCTTTCCTGGGAGCACATGATCGACGGGTCGCAGAGCCGGCTGCAAGCCATCACTCGATGGTCATATCGATCCGCGCGCGGTCCTTGTTGGCGATGCTGCCGTCGGCGCCATCGGAAACGAAGAACAGGTCCATCGTCAGCCGGTGCGGGTCTGAGTCGAGGATGCGCCCCAGGGTCAGGCCGAACTGGAACGGGTCCTTGTACTGGCTGAGGATCTCGGCGGTGTTGCCGGGCATGGTGCCCTCGGCGCGCGCAGTGGTGCTGGTCTGCTTCATCAAGGCCTGCATCTGCGCTTCGGTGAACGTCACCTTGGCGTCCTTGCCGACCTGCACCGGGCCATTGCCCTTGATGTCGCCGGTCAGCATGTAGTTCCAGGTCTTGGCGTCGGCGTCGGTGGGCACGTTGAGGTTGTACTCGTAGGTGCGCTCGGAGGTGATCTCGTTGCCCTGGGCGTCGTAGTGGCAGACGACCTGCAGGGGCGGGTCGTCGTTGCCGCGCATCGGCGGGGTGATGGTGTAGCTGTAGGAGCCATCCGGGTAGCTGGTCTTGACGTAGCCGTAGGTGGTCTGCGGGCCGCCGAACGAGGCGTAGGCGCGGGCCATGGTGTCGCCCTTTTCGAAAGCGACTTCGCCGTTCAAGCGCAACTGGTCGGAGAAGTTGTAGCGTTCGAGCGTGGCCACGTTGCTGACGCCGTTGTTCTGCGCGGCGACTTCGCCGGTGGCGGTGAAATGGGCGTAGGCGGCCTGGCCGTCGGGCTTGGACAGGTCGAACTCGGCGGTGCGCAGCACCGAATGGCCCTTGTTGGCCTGGATGCCCGGGCCGAGATCGAGGCTGAGCGGACCGACATTGATCGAGGGCAATACGCTGCTCTTCTGTTCGATCGCCTGTAGCGCACCGATGTCGACGCGCACGCTGGTTTCGCTGGTGCGGGTGACGCTGTAGGCCGAACCGGTGGCGACCTTGTTTTCGCCGTCGGTGGTTACGCCCAGGCGCGGGCCTTTCGGGAAAGCATCGTCGAACAATTTCTGGAACGCCGCGGAGAACTGGGTCTGGGTGAAGTTCTGCGAATCCAGGGTCACGGTGGCGCCGACCGGGATCGTGGTCGGGTTGAAGGGATTGACCTTGGCGGCGGCCTGCGGGGTCTGGTTCTCGCCCGGCAGCACCACCTTGTAGCGCAGGCGATGGCCGACACCGGCGCTGCCCTCGACCTCGGCGCTCTTGTTGCCGGTGCCGGTCGCGCCCGACACCGAGAACACCGCGGTGACTTCGAATTCGGTCTTGCCGTCTTTATTTTGCTGCTTGACCTCGATTTCCGAATCCTGGCGCATCTCGATGCCGCCGGGGCCGGGCACGGTGCTGCCTTGGGTCAGCTTGACGCTGCCGTTGCCCGGGCTCCAGGAAATGCCGCCGCGCTGGCTGCGGTTGCTGACCTCCACGCCGTACTCGCTGGATGCGGTGGGGTGGGTCGGGTCGAAGTCGGTGACGATGGTTTCTTCGGTGACGCTCATCGTCGCCGCGGGGATCTTGAGCTCGTCGCCGTGGAAGATCGGATCGCCCTTGCCGGTCATGCTGGCTTCCATCCGTCGTTCCTTGTCCTGGAACAGTTCCGGATTGGCCTGGCGCAGCGCCTGCGGGGTGATGCCGTAGAGGGCGGCGATCTCGACGACGCTCTGGTCGTTGACGACGGTATGGGTCTGCGGTTGGTTCTGCGGATGCGGCAGGGTGGGCGACGGGCCCTGGGTGGCGTAGACACCGGTCATGAGTGGCTTGGACGCAACTGTGAGGATGGTCGCGACTTTACAGTTGCGCCGGCTTGGGGACGACTAGGGGTGACCCCAGGATTTGGCTGGCGATTTGTGCAGGATTGAAACAATTCGCGGTTTGCGTGCGTGGTTGGCCCGTTAAGCCGGCTGCTTTGTTTTTGGGGCTGTCCTAGATAAGAGTTATAGCCCCACCCAGTCCCGCAGCGTATTGAGCTGCTGACGGGGTGTCCCATAGTTGAAACGGAACTCGCACTCTTTCAGGAACAAGAAGAAATTCTTGCGCG
>NZ_JBQJIN010000051.1:0-10189 GCF_052078695.1 Lysobacter sp. CA196
ATGATGGCGCCGCGCTCTTCGGGACTCAGGTGGGTGTAGTGGTGGCCCATGTGCAGAACCCTTCGGTGGGTGATGCACTTAAGCTTAGAGACCGCCTAACCAAAGAAGTTGCTTTTCTTTGAATCACCAGCCCGCGCGATCGATGCCGACGCAGGCATTTTTCATACGGGACATCCCTGTCCCGATGAAAAACGGCCCGCATCCCTGCGGGCCGCCCTCCGGGTCTCCTCCAGCCTTCGCAAGTGCCATGCGACGCACAGCAACGGCAACGGCAACAGCAACAACAACAGCAACAGCAACAGCAACAGCAACAGCAACAACAACAACAACGGCAAGGGTATCGGTATCGGCAACGACCACACCTCGGACCGACATCGGCCGTCGCAACCCCGCCGCACCGCCACCGCATTTCGCGCATTCGCTCCCGCGATCCTACGCACACTCCTCCCGGGCCGAGGCCACAACCCTGTCAGCACGGCGTATCGGCCGCGTCCGGCGCGACTTCACAATCGCCTGCCCATGCAAATGCAATGATCTCGCCCTTGAAGGCTGAAGTGCCTGGGATCTTGCATGCCCAATGTATGGCGAATATTCAGTCAGTGGTTGCGCTTGCGCCGACGCTTGTGGCGTTGGGGGCGTGCGGCGGCCAGCAAGCCGTGGCAGGCCGAGCAACCCTTGCGCTCGCAGTTGTTCAGCGCCGAGCAGATGGAACGGCACGGCAAATCCCTCGCGCATGCGCATCGGGTGCGGGCGCGCACGGGTTCGGATCTGCTGTTGGGACGTTTGCGCGAGAACGAGGGCATCCTCGACGCCGCCAACACCCTGCTCACCGAGATGGTCCAGGACGAAGTCCGCATCACTCCCGCGGGCGAGTGGTTGCTCGACAACTACTACCTGATCGAAGAACAGATCCGCACCGCCCGCCGGCATCTGCCCAAGGGCTATAGCCGCGAACTGCCGACCTTGAGCCAGGGCCCGTCGGCCGGTCTGCCGCGGGTCTACGACCTGGCGATGGAGGCCATCGCCCATGGCGACGGCCGCATCGACGCCGAAACCATGACCCGCTTCGTCGCCGCCTACCAGACGGTGACGCCGTTGAAACTCGGCGAGTTGTGGGCGATTCCGATCATGCTGCGCCTGGCCCTGATCGAGAACCTGCGCCGCATGGGCGTGCGGGTGATGCGCGACGGCGCCGATCACCGTCGCGCCGCCGAGTGGGCCGAACTGCTCAACGACACCGCCGACGCGAACCCGAAGAACGTGGTGCTGGTGGTGGCCGACATGGCACGCTCGAACCCGCCGATGACCGGGGCGTTCGTGGCCGAGCTCACCCGCGGCCTGCACGGTCGCAGTGCGGTGCTGGCCATGCCGATGAGCTGGATCGAACAGTGGCTGGCCGACAGCGCCCACGGCGTCGAAGAACTGGTGCGCGCCGAAAGCCAGCAACAGGCGGCCGATCAGGTCTCCATCGGCAACAGCATCGGCAGCCTGCGCTTCCTGGTCAACATGGATTGGCGCGAATTCGTCGAGACCATGAGCCTGGTCGACCGCACCCTGTGCGAGGACCCGGCCAGCGTCTATGCGCAAATGGACTTCAACACCCGCGACATGTACCGGCACGTGGTCGAGAAGATCGCGCGCCAGAGCGGCGTCAGCGAGATCGATGTGGCGCACCTGGTGCTGCGGCTGGCGCGCGATTCCGGCGACGTCCACGGCAGCAAGGCCCACGTCGGGTATTACCTCGTCGACGACGGCATCCCCGCGATCGCCGCGTCGGTCGCCGCCTGCGCGGACGCGCGCAAACCGGTGCGGCTGCGCCCGCGCAGGATGCCGCTGTCGGCCTATCTGCTGCCGATCGCCGTGGTCGCCGCCGCCTTCGGCTATGCGTTATTGACCGAGCTGCATGCCGCCCCGGTGGCCGCGTCCACGCTGTGCCTGCTGGCCTTGTTCAGCCTGCTCGCCTTCAGCGAACTCGGCATCACCCTGATCAACTGGGTCGCGACCATCCTGGTCGCGCCAAAGCCCTTGCCGCGCCTGGATTTCTCCAAGGGACTGCCTTCCTCCTCGCGCAGTCTGGTGGTGGTGCCGAGCATGATCGGCAGCATCGAGGCCATCGACGGCCTGGTCGAAGGGCTGGAAGTGCGTTTCCTGGCCAATCGCGACGCCTACCTGCATTTCGCTCTGCTGACCGACTTTCTCGACGCCGACCAACAAACCCTGGCGGGCGATGAAGCCTTGCTGGCGTATGCCTCGCAGCAGATCGGGCAGCTCAATGCGCGCTACGCCCCGGAAAGCGGCGACCTGTTCTTTCTGTTCCATCGTCCGCGCAGTTGGAACCCGCTCGAAGGCAAATGGATGGGGCACGAGCGCAAGCGCGGCAAGCTGGCCGCGCTCAATCGCCTGTTGCGCGGCGGTGCGCGCGAGGCCTTCATGACGGTGACCGGCAACACCGAGGTCTTGGCCAACGTCCGCTACGTGATCACTCTGGACACCGACACCCGCCTGCCCCGGGATGCCGCACGCGAATTCGTCGGCACCCTCGCCCATCCGCTGAACCAGGCCCGCTTCGACGAACGCCGGCGCCGGGTGACGCACGGCTACGGCATCCTCCAGCCCAGCGTCGGCACCGGCATGAGCGAGCGCCGCGGTTCGCGCTATGCGCGCATGTTCGGCAGCGAGGCCGGCATCGATCCGTATACGCGCACCGTCTCCGACGTCTACCAGGATCTGTTCGGCGAAGGCTCGTTCGTCGGCAAGGGCATCTACGACGTCGACGCTTTCGAATACGTCCTGGAAGGCCGTTTCCCCGAGAACCGCGTGCTCAGCCACGACTTGCTCGAAGGCTGCTATGCGCGCGCCGGCCTGATCAGCGACGTGCGCCTGTTCGAGGACTATCCAACGCGTTATGCCGCCGACGTCAAGCGCCGCTACCGCTGGATCCGCGGCGACTGGCAGTTGCTGCCGTGGCTGTTGCCGTGGGTGCCGCGCATGCACGGCGGCTACGAACGCAACCCGCTGTCGTGGTTGTCGCGCGGCAAATTGTTCGACAACCTGCGCCGCAGCCTGGTGCCGGCCGCGGCCGTCGCCTTGCTGGTCGCCGGCTGGGCGCTGTTGCCGCAGTCGCTGGCCTGGACCTTGTGGCTGCTCAGTCTGTGGCTGGCACCTGTCTTGCTGATGGTCTGCTGGAACGTGGTCACCCGCCCCACCGACATGGCGTTGGAGACTCACCTGATGCAGGTGGGCAGCTCGACCGCGCGCCAGTTGCAGCGGGCGACGGTCAATCTTGCCTGCCTGCCCTACGAAGCCTTCTTCAGCCTCGGCGCGATCGCCCGCAGCCTGTGGCGGATGACGATCAGCCGCCGTCGCCTGTTGCAATGGAATCCGTCGAGCGAAGTCGAACGCAGCCTCGGCAGCGGCGTCGGCGCGGAACTGCGCAGCATGTGGTTCGGGCCGGCGTTCGCGATCGTCGCCGCCGGCGTCCTGCTGCGCATCAACCCGACCTCGCTGTGGGTGGCCGCGCCTATCCTGGCGCTATGGCTGGTGTCGCCGGCCTTGATGGCCTGGCTGGGACGACCGCCGAAACGGCATCGCGCCAGTCTGTCGCAGACGCAGTTGAAGTTCCTCGGACGCCTGGCCCGGCGCACCTGGGCGTTCTTCGAGGTGCACATCCGCGCCGAAGACCACTGGTTGCCGCCGGACAACATCCAGGAGCATCCGACCCTGGTCGTAGCGCGGCGCACCTCGCCGACCAACATCGGCCTGTCGCTGCTCGCCAACCTCAGCGCTTACGATTTCGGTTATCTGCAGCCCGGCGGACTGATCGAGCGCACGCGCCTGGCGCTGGCCACGATGGAGACCCTGCCGCGCCATCGCGGGCATTTCTACAACTGGTACGACACCGAAACCCTGCAACCGTTGCCTCCGCGCTACGTGTCCACGGTCGACAGCGGCAACCTGGCCGCGCATCTGCTGACCCTGCGCCAGGGTCTGCTGGCGTTGATCGAGGAACCGGTGCTGGCGCCGCATACCTTCGACGGCCTCGCCGACACCTTGGGCGTGCTCGAAGGCAGCCTGCGCAGCGCCGGCCGCATCGATTCCGCACTCGAACACGCCCTCGCCGGGTTCCACGAGCGTCTGGACGCCGCCCGCGCCCAGCCCCCGGCCACCCTGCCCGACGCCGAGCGCATGCTGGCCGGCCTGTCGATCCGCGCGCAGGCGATCGAAGCGGCGCTGCCGCTCCTGGACGAAACCGCGCGGGATCCCTCCACGCCGCATTGGCCGTCGCTGCTGTCGGCCGCCTGCCGCGCCGCACAGGACGAACTGCTGCATTTCGCGCCGGGCCTGGGCTCGCCGGAAGAAGGACAGCACCGCCTTGCGCAGGCCGACCTCGTCGACCGCATTCCGACCCTGCGCGCCCTGCAGGAGCGATCCCAGGACCCGATCGCGCGCGACCGCGCGCGCAAGCGCGTGCACGAACTCGAACGCCTCGCCCACATCGCCGGGCAGTTGTCGCTGATGGAGTACGAATTCCTCTACGACCGCGGACGCCACCTGCTGTCGATCGGCTACAACGTCGAGGAACGGCGCCTGGACGCCGGCTATTACGACCTGCTCGCCTCCGAAGCGCGCCTGTGCAGCTTCGTCGCCATCGCTCAGGGACAGCTGCCGCAGGAGACCTGGTTCGCACTCGGCCGGCTGCTGACCGAGATCGACAGCGGCGCCGCCTTGCTGTCGTGGAGCGGGTCGATGTTCGAGTATCTGATGCCGCAGTTGGTGATGCCGAGCTATCCTGACACCCTGCTCGACCAGACCTCGCAACACGCCGTCCTCGCCCAGATCCACTACGGCCGGCAGCGCGACGTGCCCTGGGGCATCTCCGAATCGGGCTACAACACGGTCGATACGCGGATGAACTACCAATACCGCGCATTCGGCGTGCCCGGCCTGGGCCTCAAGCGCGGGCTCGGCCAGGACCTGGTGATCGCACCCTACGCCAGCGCGATGGCCCTGATGGTATTGCCGGAAGCGGCCTGCCAGAACCTGCAGCGCCTCACCGATCTGGGTTTCGGCGGCCCCTTCGGCCTGTACGAAGCGATCGACTACACCCCGACGCGGGTGCCGCGCGGCCAGGACCATGCGGTCGTGCGCTCGTTCATGGCCCACCACCAGGGCATGGCCTTGCTGTCGCTGGACCATCTGTTGCGCGACCAACCGATGCAGAAGCGTTTCGTCGCCGACGCGGAATTCCAGGCGACCCTGCTGCTGTTGCAGGAACGCATTCCGCGCACCGGCGTGTTCCATCCGCACGAAGCCGAGGCCGGCGGCGCACGCGCCGCACCGACCGCCACCGAGACCCAGTTGCGCATTTTCCGCAACCCCGGCACCGCCCGGCCGGCGGTGCAAATGCTGTCCAACGGCCGTTACCACAGCCTGCTGAGCAGTGCCGGCGGCGGCTATAACCGCCTCGGCGACATGGCGGTGACGCGCTGGCGCGAAGACGGTACGCGCGATCATTGGGGCTCGTTCTGTTACCTGCGCGATGTCGAAAGCGGCGAGTTCTGGTCGGCGACCCATCAGCCCACCTGCGTGCCGGTGGACCATTACGAGGCGATCTTCTCCGACGCCAAGGCCGAATTCCGCGGACGCAAGCACCGCTACGAGACCCATCTCGAGATCGCCATCTCCGCCGAGGACGACATCGAGCTGCGCCGGCTGCGCATCGGCAACCGTTCGCGGCACACCCGCACCATCGAGATCACCACCTACGCCGAAGTCGTACTGGCCTCGTCGCTGTCCGACGAGTTGCATCCGGCCTTCAGCAACCTGTTCGTGCAGACCGAGGTCGCCCGCGACAAGCAGGCCCTGCTGTGCACACGGCGGGCGCGTTCGCACGACGAAGTGCCGCCGTGGATGTTCCATCTGGTCGCCGTGCACGATGCCGACATCCAGACGATTTCCTACGAAACCGACCGCGCATGCTTCCTCGGCCGCGGCAACACGCCGCGCACCCCGCAAGCGCTCACCGCGACCGACGTCTTGTCGGATTCGGTCGGCTCGGTGCTCGACCCGATCGTCGCGATCCGCACCCGCATCGTGCTCGCGCCCGAGCAGGACGTCATCGTCGACATGGTCACGGGCGTGGGCATCGACCGCGCCGCCTGCAACCGGCTGATCGACAAATACCGCGACCGGCGCCTAGCCGACCGCGTGTTCGACCTGGCCTGGACCCACAGCCAGGTGGTCCGGCGCCAGATCAACGCGTCCCAGGCCGATGCCCAGTTGTACGAGCGGCTGGCCGGGTTGATGGTGTATGCGCATCCGTTCCTGCGCGCCGACAACGCGGTGCTGCTACAGAACCGACGCGGGCAATCCGGGCTGTGGGGTCACTCGATCTCCGGCGACTTGCCGATCGTGCTGCTGCAGATCGCCGAGGCCGCCAACATCGAACTGGTCCGGCAGATGGTGCAGGCGCATGCGTATTGGCGCCTGAAAGGGCTCAACGTCGACCTGGTGATCTGGAACGAAGAACAAGGCGGCTACCGCCAGCAACTGCAGGAGCAGATCCTGGGCCTGGTCTCGGCCGGTCCGGAAGGCAACGTGCTCGACCGCCCCGGCGGCATCTTCGTGCGGCCAAGCCAGCAGATGTCGCAGGAAGACCGCATCCTGCTGCAAGCGGTGTCGCGGGTGATCATCAGCGACAAACGCGGCCCCCTCGCCGCGCAGGTCAGCCGCCACGTCCCGCCCGAGCGCGACATCCCCCTGCTGCTGCCCGACGGCGCGCCCGACGAGGCCGAGCCCATGGAGACAGCGGCAACGATGCATGCGATGGCGTTGCCGGGCCTGCCGCCGCCGCGCGCGCAAACCGACGAAGACCCGTGGCCGTTCGAAGCCGTCGCCGATGACTTCGTATTCGACAACGGCACCGGCGCCTTCGCCGCCGACAGCCGCGAGTACGTCGTAGTGCTGCGCGAAGGCGCGCCGACCCCGGCGCCCTGGTCGAACGTGATGGCCAATGCACAGCTCGGCACCGTGGTCAGCGAAAGCGCGCCCGGCTACACCTGGTTCGAGAACGCCCACGAGTTCCGCCTCACGCCCTGGCACAACGACCCGGTCGCCGACACCGGCGGCGAAGCCTTCTACCTGCGCGACGAGGACAGCGGCAAGACCTGGTCGCCCATGCCCCTGCCGTGTCGCGGCAGCGGCGCCTACCGCACCCGCCACGGCTTCGGCTACAGCGTCTACGAACATATCGAAGACGGCATCGCCAGCGAACTGTGGATCTACGTGGCGTTGGACGAGGCGATCAAGTACTCGGTCCTTAAGCTGCGCAACCTGTCGGGCCGCGCGCGGCGCCTGTCGGCCACCGGCTATGTCGAATGGGTCTTGGGCGACCTGCGGATCAAGTCGCAGATGCACGTGGTCAGCGAAGTCGACGGTGCCAGCGGCGTGCTGACCGCACGCAATCCTTACAACACCGAGTTCGACGGTCGGGTCGCCTTCTTCGACGTCGACAGCGATGGCGATGGCGACGAGCGCAGTTTCACCGCCGACCGCACCGAATTCCTCGGCCGCAACGGCAACCTCGGGCAACCGGCGGCGCTGCTCAAGCAGCGCCTGTCGGGCAAACTCGGAGTCGGGCTGGACCCCTGCGCGGCGATCCAGGTGCCGATCGCGCTGGCCGCCGACGAAACCTACGAAACCGTGTTCCGCCTCGGCATCGGCGCCGACTATGCCGCCGCCGTCCAACTCGCCCAGAGCAGCAAGGGCAACGGCGCCGCGCACGACGCGCTGGATGCAGTGCGCATCCACTGGATGCATACTCTCGGCGCGATCCGGGTCGAAACCCCCGAGCCGAGCGTGGACGCGCTCGCCAACGGCTGGCTGCCGTATCAGACCCTGGCCTGTCGTTATGTCGCGCGCAGCGGCTACTACCAGTCCGGCGGTGCGTTCGGTTTCCGCGATCAGTTGCAGGACACGATGGCGAGCGTGCACGCGATGCCCGCGCTGACCCGCGAACACCTGCTGTTGAGCGCGGCGCACCAGTTCCCGCAGGGCGACGTGCTGCATTGGTGGCACCCGCCGCTCGGTCGTGGCGTGCGTACGCGTTGCTCGGACGACTACCTGTGGCTGCCCCTCGCCGCCTGCCGCTATCTGCAGGTCACCGGCGATCGCAGCCTGCTCGACGAGCCCGTGCGCTTCGTCGAGGGCCGCCCGGTCAACGCCGACGAAGAGTCCTACTACGACCTGCCGCTGGTTTCGGGGCGTCAGCAGTCGTTCTACGACCATTGCGTGCTGGCGCTCCAGCGCGGCACCGAACTGCTCGGCGAACGCGGCCTGCCGCTGATCGGCAGCGGCGACTGGAACGACGGCATGAACCGCGTCGGCGACGCCGGCAAGGGCGAAAGCGTGTGGCTGGGTTTTTTCCTGTTCGAAACCTTGAACCGCTTCGAGCCCGTCGCGCGCGAGCGCGGCGACGCCGCCTTCGCCGATTACTGCCTCGAATGCGCGCAGCGGTTGCAGCGGAACCTGGAAACCCATGCCTGGGACGGCGATTGGTATCGGCGCGCCTGGTTCGACGACGGCACGCCGCTGGGCTCGATGCGTAGCGACGAATGCCGGATCGACTCGATTTCGCAGAGTTGGTCGGTGTTGTCGGGCGCGGCCGATCCCGAGCGGGCCCGTCAGGCGATGGAGTCGCTGGACCAGTACCTGGTGCGGCGCGATGCCGGCCTGATCCAATTGCTGCAGCCGCCGTTCGATACGACCACCAAGGACCCCGGTTACATCCGCGGCTACGTGCCCGGCGTGCGCGAGAACGGCGGCCAATATACCCACGCCGCGGTGTGGGCGGCGATGGCCTTCGCCGAACTCGGCGACAGTGCCCGCGCTTGGGAACTGGCGCGCATGATCAACCCCATCCACCACGCCCGGGACGCCGAATCCACCGCCGTCTACAAGGTCGAACCCTATGTACTCGCCGCCGACGTCTACGGCGTCGACCCGCACACCGGCCGTGGCGGCTGGACCTGGTACACCGGTTCGGCCGGCTGGATGTACCGGCTGCTGACCGAATCGCTGCTCGGCTTGCAGCGCCATGGCGACACGATGCGCCTGAAGCCTTGCGTCCCCGCCGATTGGCCGGAGTATCGGATCCAGTATCGCCATGACGACAGCCTGTATCGGATCCACGTGCGCCAGATCGATCCCGGCGACGGCCCGGCGCAGCTGCGATTGGATGGTGTCGTCCAGGATGGCCTGCAGTTCTCCCTGCTCGGCGACCGCGCCATTCACCACGTCGAAGTGCAGTGGCCGCGGCCGTGAAGACCCGGGCGCGAGTCGATGCCGAACTCGAGCGCTTGGTGCAGATGCTGCCGCCGTGGCTGGAGTCGCTGCGTCACCAGGCGCAGTTCTGGCCGCAGTTCACCGCGCTGGCGGACGAGATATTGGCCGATGCCGATCCGGCCGATCGGGCTCACGCCCAGCGGCGTATCGATGAGATGTTGGCGGAGCATGGGTTGCGCCGGCATTGAGGTTCGCGCCGTTGCCGTTGCCGTTGCCGTTGCCGTTGCCGAGATTTTGATCTGCTTTGCTTTGTAGCTTTGCCGGTCAAATGAAGACCCGTAGGGCGGCCCGCATGGATGCGGGCCGTGCGCAAGCAGGCCATGGATGGCCTGTCTGGAGCATCCCTGCGTCGGCATCGATCGCGCGGGCTTGTGCCCTTGCAGGGAAGGCCTTTTCTTTGGTTAGCTTTCTTTTGGGCCAGCAAAAGAAAGTAACCCGGCCGCGTCAGCGGACGGAAGCTTTGCTCTTGCTTGATCGAAACGCCGGAGGCCGTCAGAACGTGGTCGCGACTTGCGTCGCTCCTACCCTAGAAGCGGCGACCGCGGCGCCTCAACCTCGCGCCGCTCCCGGCTGGAGCCAGGGTAGGAGCGACGCAAGTCGCGACCACGTTGCAACGGTGTCGCGGCACATCCATCAAGCAAGATCAGGATCAAACGCCAAAAGCTTCCGCCACTAAAGCGGCGGGTTACTTTCTTTTGTCTAAAGCAACAAAAGAAAGCTAACGGCGGTCTCTAAGCTTAAGTGCATCACCCACCGAAGGGTTCTGCACATGGGCCACCACTACACCCACCTGAGTCCCGAAGAGCGCGGCGCCATCATGGCCTGGGTCCGCCAAGGTCTCAGCGCC
>NZ_JBQJIN010000052.1:0-10068 GCF_052078695.1 Lysobacter sp. CA196
CGCGCGAGCCGGAGGATTGGCCTGACTTGTCGCTGGATATGCATCCCAGCCTGCGCGTGCACCGGGTCGCCCGCAACAGCGTGGAGATCTGGCGCGCGATCAAGGACGGAAAGGCGCCGCCGGCGGCGGGTGAAGCCAGTTGCACGGCGTGGGCCGTGTGGCGTAATGACGACCGGGTCAGCCTGTTCCGCTCATTAGACGCGGAGGAACACGCCGTGGTGTGCCACTTCATTGACGGCGGCGATTTTGCCGGAATGTGCGAACGCCTTGCCCAATGGCATCAGGAAGAAGCGGTTCCGACGACAGCGCTGGGCTATCTGCGTAGCTGGTGCGTCGAGGGTTGGATCTCTGCCTGGCGCTGAACAGGTAGGCCGTCGCGCGTGCGGGGCGCATGGAAGGCAGCTGCGGGGATTTGTGTGGCCCAATGGATTGAATCAATCCATTTAATGGGGAATGCATCATGTCCAAATCCGTAGTCGAGCACTCGCCGCGGGAAGCCACCGTCAACGATGGTTTCTGCTGGAAGTTAAAAATTCAGCGATTGGCTCGCATCCGTTACGATCTGTGTGGATTGTTTTTGAGTGGCAGCGGGCTAAAGGTTATTTGATAAACTAGAAGGAATCTTCTGTCAGAGGCTTGCAATGCATAAGGTCTCTTGTTCTCTGATCGGTCTGATGCTGAGTTGCGTAGCTCTGCCAGCAATGGCTACCCAGGCCTGCGGCTTGCATGGAACTGCCGTTCAGATCCTAGGCTCTGGTGGCCCTGAGTTGCAGGACAAGCGAGCCTCAAGTAGTTACTTGGTCTGGCAGGATGGTCGAGCTCGGGTCCTTGTCGACTCTGGCGGCGGAAGCGCTCTGCGGTTCGGCCAGAGCGGGGCGCAGATATCGCAATTGGATGCGGTGGTATTCACTCATCTCCATGCCGATCATAGCGCGGACTTTCCTGCACTAATCAAATCGTCATGGTTTGAAGAACGAAAGCGTCCATTGCCCGTTTTCGGCCCCATGGGAAACAACCTCATGCCTTCGATCACGGAATTCATATCCGTGCTCTTCGGGGAACGAGGGGCCTATCGATACCTCAACGATGTGCTGATGCCCGGTGGTCAAGAGAACTACAAATTACAGGTTCACGAACTGGCCGCCGATTCGGCAGTTACGGTAGTCTTTCGCAGCGGTGATCTGGCGATATCCACTACACGCGTTGTTCACGGACCCATTCCATCCCTTGCTTGGCGTGTGGATGTGGCTGGCAAGTCTGTCGCATTCAGTGGCGATACCAATGGCAACGGAGAGGGGTTTTCCGAATTGCTGGCCGATGTCGATCTATTCGTTGCCCACAATGCAGTGCCTGAAAGCGCCGCGGGAGTCGAGCGACGCCTCCATATGCCTCCTTCTGTGATTGGAAAACTCGCACAGGAAGCTCGGGTCAGATCCCTGGTCCTGTCCCATCGAATGCTGCGCACCCTGGGCAAGGAAGACGCAACCTATGCGGAGATCCGAAAGAGATATGCGGGCCCTATTGTATTCTCCGAGGACCTAGACTGCTTTCCTTTGTGACTACGTAGTAATACGGCAGGCTTTGTATCGCGCAATTTTCTACTAGTCGACTGCCCAGCAAATTAAGACACTACCTAGCCTCAAAGTGAGGCGCGTTCAAAGGCCTCGGGACTGACGCCGCCCAGATGGCTATAGCGGCAGTATGGGTTGTAGAATATTTCGATGTAGTCGAAGACGTCGGCACGGGCCAAATCCTGGGTTTTGCAGACGCGTTTGCGAATGCGCTCTTGAAGCATCCTCGTTAATTCGATCCAGTTGGAAGTAGAGTTCCTCAAGGAGCTCAGCATGAAGAAGTCGAAGTTCAGCGAAGAACAGATCGTCCGGATCCTGAAAGAGGTCGAGGTCGGGGCGAAGGTCGCCGAGACCTGTCGCAAGCACGGGATCAGCGAGCCGACGTACTACGTCTGGAGGTCCAAGTACGCCGGCATGGAGGTGTCGCAACTGCGGCACCTGAAGGACGTAGAGGCCGAACTGGCCCGGCTGAAGCGGATGTACGCGGACCTGGCCCTGGAGCACCTCGCGCTCAAGGACGTCCTATCGCGAAAGCTCTAAGCCAGGCTCAGCGACTGGAGCTGAGTCTGGCGATGCCAACCGCTTACGGGTCGAGCGCCCGGCAGGCCGATCGGACGCTGTCGCTGTCGCGTTCGGCGCGGTACTACCGTCCGCGCATTGGCGACGACGAGGTGCTGATCGCGGCCATCGAAGTGCACTTGAAGGACAACCCGGGGGCACGGCTTTGGCTTGTTGTTTGACGGCGCCTTGCGGCCGGTGGCAAGACCCGAGCCTGGCGGGTGTATACGGCACTGACGCTCAACTTGCCGCGGCGCGGCAAGCGGCGCTTGCCGGACCGCATCCGCGCGCCGCTGGAGATCCCGCCGACCGCCCACCACACCTGGTCGGCAGACTTCATGGCCGATGCGCTGTGGTCGGGGCGCCGCTTTCGCACCTTCAACGTCAACGATGACTTCAACCGCGAATCGATGACGATCGAAATCGACAGTAGCCTGCCTACTCCTTCCGGGTGGTCCGCGCCCTGGATGAGCTGGTCGAGGTGCGCAGCGCTCCCAGACGGCTGCGTTTGGACACGGCCCGGAGTTCATCAGAGATGCGCTGAAGCAATGGGCCAAGCGCCACAACGTCGAGGTGATCCACATCCAACCCGGCAAGCCGACCCAGAACGCCTACATCGAGCGCTTCAATCGAACCTTCCGCACCGAAGTACTGGACCGGTTCGTGTTCTCCGCGCTGACCGAAGTCCGAAGCATGACCGAGGACTGGCGCCACGGCTACAACCACCACTGCCCGCACCGCTCACTGGGCGGGCTTTCACCCATCCACTACGCAACGCCACACTCAACGTCCAACTCTACTTTCGAATGACTCGAAACAACGAGGACGCTTCAAGTCCATCAACAACGCCCAGCGCGCCAAACGACTCTCGTTCGGCAATAGATCCGCCGATACGAGGGTATTCCGGAGCAAATAGATCTCTGTTTACGAGGGTCACCATGCTTCGCCATCGAATTGCTCCTCGCTGACACCAGGAGCTGGGAGGTCAGCACGCCGGAAATCGCCTGATTCGTCAGAAGCGATAGGTCACACCTAACCGAACCGCTCGCGGCGAGCCGGGCATGATGTCATTATTGCTATGCGCGGACGAATAATAATCCTGGTCTAGAATATTTTCGACGTTGAGTTGCATGCGCAGCTTCTCATTGATGTTGTAGAACGCTGCAGCGTCCACTCGGGTGAAGCTCGGAAGCTTCACGGTGTTGTCAGAGGCCACATACACCTCGCCCTGGTGAATCACGCCTAGGCCGATACCCCAGTTCGGGTTGAAATCGTAACGGTTCCACACCGAGAACGAGTTCTTCGGCACTTGGCCGAGACGATTGCCGTTCTGCGCGCCCGGCTGCTGCACTTCGCTATCCTGGTAGGAATAGCCGCCCATGATCTGCCAGGTATCAGTGATCCGGCCTGACGCCTCCAGCTCTATGCCGCGTACACGCTGGCCGTCGACCAATAGCGATTGCGCCGGATTGTTCGGATCGACGATTGCCACGTTGGTCCTGCTCAGCTGATAGATCGCCAAGCTGGTGGTAACCTCAGGGGTGATATCCCACTTCACGCCGATCTCGTCGTTGGTGAACTTTTCCGGATCGAGATTGCGATTGCTGGGGGTGAGCGATGCCAACTGCTCGCCGGCGCGGGGCACGTAGGCCAGGGTGTGGTTGGCATAGATCGAAATGTTGTCCTTGGGTTTGTAAATCAGCCCGACGCGCGGTGAAAACAAATCGTCCGAACTAGACAGGCTGCTGCCATTGCGATTGTTGCGAAGATCGGCCTCGAAGCGATCGAAGCGAACGCCGAGCACAGCCTGCCATTGCGGTGAGAGCTCGATCTGATCCTGGATGTAGATAGCGGCGTTCTTGGCCACGCTGTTGTTATGGGCATCGGATGCCGCCTGGCGGAACGCGATGGGGCCAGTGTAGATCGTTTTGGGCAGCGTCACGAAAGCAGAGGTGACATTGGCACCGACCGCCGGGAAGAAACCGGTCTCGCGGAAGTTGTTAGTCTCCTGGCGCGAAAACTCCGCGCCGACCAGGAACTCGTGCTTGACCGCTCCAGTCTCGACCTTGAAGGTCAGATCGGTCTGGTTGAGCAGGTTCTTACGGGCGGTCAGGTTGTTATATGCAGAAATCGCGACGCGATTATTCGCGGCTGTGTATGTGCCTGCGAATACATTCTGATAGAACTTGTCGTAGTCGGCGTAGCGGGTCTGATTCACGATCCGCGTGTCGTTGCCGAAGTCGTGAGTGACGGTCGCGGTCAATGCATCCACGCGCACCCAGGTAGGGCTCAGCTCGGAATTTCCAAAAAAGGTAGAGGAATCGGTGTGCAGCGGAGCATTTTTTATCGGTAGCTGCGAAGGCACGCCGCGATCGGTCACGCGATCGTCCTCGAAGTGCTCGTAACCGAACGAGATCCTGGTTGCTTCGTTGGCCCGGAAGGTGAGGGTGGGGTTGATCGCCCAACGCTTGAGCTCTACCTCATCGCGATAACTTTCCGAGTCCTCGTACATACCGGTGATCCGGAATGCCGCGGTGTCGCTCATCGCGTGGTTGAAATCGCCAGTAATCCGGCGGTTGTCCCACGAGCCGATGGTGGCGCTGATCTCGCCCTGGTTGGTCCAGTTGGCCAGCTTGGTGACGCGATTGATCAGGCCGCCCGAGCCGCCACGACCGAAGATCATGCCGCTCGGCCCCTTTAGCACTTCAATGCGTTCGACATTGTAAAGGTCGCGGTAGTACTGGACGTCGTCGCGAACGCCGTTGATAAAGAAGTCGGCAGTTGAGGTATTGCCACGCAAGATGGGAGCATCGCGATGTCCTTCGCCCTGGCCCATTTGCACACCAGGCACGTAGCGCACCACATCGGCCATGGACTGCATCGATTGATCGCGGATCAGCTGGTCGGTGATGACCGTGACGGATTGCGGCGTGCCGAGCAACGCGGTATCCGTCTTCATCGCCGAGCTGATGCGCGGAACCTGATAGTTTCCTCGCTCGCCCTGGACCTCGATGCGATCCAGCGTCGTCGCGCCCGTCAGGCTGTGGGCCTGCTGCGCCGACGCATGGGGCGCGTACAGCGCCAGGGAAAGGCCAAACAGCGCGGCGTGGATCGAGATAGAAATGGCAGAAAGCATCGGAGGGGTGTCTGCAGCGGACATGTAGGGAAAACTCGCGAAGTGATGGCGGACTCAGGCCGGAAGTAATGAGAATTATTCGCGTTAATATAGGGGCCCCAATGTCAGGCCACTGTCAGATGCATGCCCAGGCTCCCGACTCGCCACATACAGACAGCACTGCTCGGGTCTTGTTCGTCGAAGACAACCAGAGCCTGGTGGCCTATGTCTTCGCCTATCTGGAGGGAAAAGGGCACATTCTGGACGCCGCGCCCGACGGTGTATCGGGCCTGCAACTCGCGCTCGAGAACGAGTACGACGTCATCGTCCTGGACTGGATGCTCCCGCGGCTGGAGGGCATTGAAGTCTTGCGCCGACTTCGTACAGCGGGTTCGGACGTGCCGGTCTTGATGTTGACCGCACGCGACGAACTCGATAGCAAACTGACGGGGTTTCGCAACGGAGCCGACGATTATCTGGCGAAGCCTTTCGCCATTGCCGAACTCGAAGCACGCATCATCGCATTATCCTTGCGCCGACGAGGCCGCAAGCGCACCTTGCGGGTCGGCAATCTTCGCTACGACGTTACGACGCAAGAAATCTATCGCGGTGATCGATTACTGCAGTTGCATACCGGCTGCCGCACCATCCTTGAAATGCTGATGCGCGAGAGCCCGGGCATCGTGGCCAAAGAACGTCTGGAAGCTGCAATCTGGGGAGATGAGCGCCCGGACCGCGATTTGCTTCGCACCCACATTTATGAGCTTCGTAGACGATTGGAAATCGACGGCGAACCCAAACTTCTATATACGGTCAAGAGTGTGGGCTACCGCCTATCTTCATCCGACGCGAACTCATGAACCGTAGATGCAGCCTATGACGTAATTTGTTGACCGGGATCGTAATATATACGGTGATTCTGTCGGCCGTGGTGGCGTCGCACTGCTGCTGGGTGAACGAGCCCGCCGAACAGTCGGTGTGGGAGTCCATGCTGCATAGCCAGATGCAGTATTTCGCGAGTCGGCTTGTCGGGAAATCTGCATACGAGAGGCCGGATACGAATGCGCTTCGTTTTTACGACGCCTCCAAACTGGCCATGAGCCCCTTCGTGTTGCTTATTCCAGGCGTTCACGATTCCGACCTTGCCACTGCTGCGCTGCGAAGCCGACGGCGAGGTCCGCTTTTCCGAGCTGAGTCCGCATGCCTATCGCCTGGTCGCGCGCATCGGCGACGTACCCGGCCGACGTCCGCCATAACTTCACCTGCGCCGGTCAGCCGGAGGGGGCGCCCGTTTGGAACGCACGCGGGTAACACAACGCGGGGAGGCGGCGACTTGAGGCCGCCTGACCGGAGACATACATCGACCCCGGACCGGGACACCTTCGGAATAAGCCTCCGGGGACAAGAAGGGACAAGGGGGAAACCTCCACCTTCCTATACCCGGAGGCCTATTCCGAGGCCGGATCGGTCCTCGGGCGGCGTAGGCTTCCAGTCAGGCGGCTTCAAGTCGCCGCGTCCTGGCGTTAGTGGTACTCGCGTGCACACTGAGTTGATGCCGATCTTTTCTATCAAGCTCCCCTTATGACTTTGAATCGTGGACTCCTTCCGAGCGTCTCGGTTATCTCCGAATTCTGCATGCCTTCAAGCATAAGCAAGAGAACGTCGCGAAGCCTGCCGCTAAGCAACTCGAATTCTGAGTCTCCAAATAGATCCGCACCGCCAACCGATTCGTCTTTGTAGCGTCGCCTTAAGCGGCCTGCTGAATCCCACGTATCCGTACAGAGCCGATACTAGCTGTGGCGACCTACTCGAATGCTCCCACTCGGAGTTGCTGACGAGGAACTGCTCCCGTGGTTATGGCAGATAAGGTCAGAATCCGCAGCGTCGGATCTTTCTCCAAGAGTCTACGCACGATGAACAAGTCGTTCCGATCCGGCAAGTCGTAGTCGCGAATCACGATATCCGGGCTTGAAGGCGGAACTCCTGACAGCGCGCATGTCGCATTCTGCGCTTCGCTACGATTCAGATGCCGCCGTGTACCAGGATATACCTGGATCCAGTGCACGTAATAATATCGTCATCAATAGATATAGCTCGATCAGGACAAGTCCGGTTGGGAGCATCCGATGCAGGCGTCCATGTTGCGATTGCACGAAGTAGGTGCCGTAGCCATCGGGACGTTACAGCTTTCGTTAGGTGTCCGTGAGCCAATGTGAGTGACACAATGTGTCAGAAAGCACAATTTTGCAGTTAAGGATAACTACAGGCCAAGCCGTGAATATTACAGCTCCTGTTAAAGTACTGATTGCAGATGGCCACCCGATCATTGGCACTACACTCGCGCAAATTCTGCGCACGTCCCTGGGTCCCGACAAACTTCTCGTAGACTCCATTGCCGACTGCGACTGCATGTTACAGGCATTGGATACCGGCGAGTTCGACTACCTGATTTTAGATCCACACACGCTGGGGAGAGTTAGGGACCTGACACTTCTACAAGCCGTACTCCAAAGATATCCAAGACTAGAGACGGTGATCTATACCGGAATGAAGCCTTCTTGCGTCGCATTGACAGCGCTGGAACTTGGAGCTAAGGCGTTCATTCTAAAGTCAAGCGATCCATTGATGGTGATCCAAGCCATATTTTCAGTGACGCCGGGAAGATTTTTTTTAGATCCCGCAATAGATATCTTGTCCGCGAAAAAGCACCCTTGGTTTCGGCTAACCGCTGCAGAACAGGAAGTCATGCTGGCTTTAGCTCGTGGCGAGCATCTACATGCGATTGCACAAGATAGCCACCGTAGCTACAAGACCGTTGCAGCCCATAAATATCACGCATGGAGCAAGCTTGGACTTAGGTCAAAGGCCGAAATTGGCCGATACATGGAGGAATATGGCCTGGGTCACCTGCTTAGATGCAACATTTTTCAATCTGGCTACTGAAAAATTCCAGATGACAGCTCCAAACAAACTTTATAATTCTTTGGCGTTATAAGTATCGATTCCTGGATATCGAGGCTTCTGCGAAGACTAGATACGCTATAGCACGCCGAACCCGGCAGAGATAGCACCGAATCGGCACATAGTTGGGACAGGTCGGTTGGGTCGCCAAGTTGGTCAAATCACTTATCGGCACATCGCTCCTAGCAAGGCATAAGCAACTGGCTTGCACTACGCATGGAGGCAGGAATCTTGATGCCCAGGGAGTAGATTGGACGATCGTTACTTGGAAGCCTCTTGCCAAACAGAACATCAGCCATATCGGCCTTGAATTCATTGATTGCACATAGGCGCGCTATTGGATCCCAGTCCAACCAATTGAGAACATTGACTCGTGGCAATTAGCGTGACTGACAAGAAAGTGGACGCGAGTCGGATGTCCTACGATAGCGAAGTATTGACTATCAGTCAGCCTACCCCGGTTAGATCCAGCCAGAACCCTATAAGGATACTCATTGCTGACGACCACCCGATCATCATCACAGCAATCTCCGAAATGCTGAGCGGTGCTTTCGATTCGGGCAGTATCCGTGTTCACTCGGCTATCGATGGAGATAGCCTGCTACGCGTCATCGGGAGCAATGTCTTTGACTATCTGGTTATGGACTTATACATGCCTGGAAGATTCAAGAGCGTGTCGCTCTTACGCGCCGTGCTAAAGAAACAACCCCAACTCCAAGTGCTCATCTATACGGGAGCAGAACTCCCTTTTCTCGCCCTCACCACGCTTGAGATCGGAGCTCGCGCTTTCGTCTCGAAATCAAGCCAGCCTACGACTATCATCGAAGCAATCACTGCAGTTATGCTGGGTCAAACCTACATCGATCGTGCCATAGATGTAGCCTCGACGAGGAGTCATCCGTGGCTCCAACTCAGTTCGGCGGAGCAAGCAATTATTCTGGAATTGGCCCGCGGTGAGAATCTTCAAGCAATCGCGTTAGACAGTGACCGCAGCTACAAGACCGTCACATCACACAAGTACAACGCCTTGCGCAAGTTAGACTTGAAGTCAAAGGACGAGCTCTTCCGCTATCTCGAGAAGCATGGACTAAGCCACTTGCTCGAGTAAACCACAGTCCACGACTCGACTCGTTGGCATTCGATATGCACGCCCAATAAGTTCCGATGCCGTTCCACAATCAATCGAGTGGGATTCCAATTGCTTCATGAGCCGCTGGCGATCAGGTTCAGCGTTATAGCTGTTTTCGGGGGCGGGGCTACGAAAACTACATTCTCGCTGGGATTACAGCTACTTCTCTAAGGGTGAACTCAGCTCATGAGCCGCGGACCGGTGAGATCTAAGTGACTTGTTGAACACCTTCCATACGCCCGCGTTGCCCTGGATTACGATAATCGACAACACACCGTTTCGCTAGCTACCCTATTGCCCGCGAAAGTGGAGCGTCTTGGAGACTGACTCCTAACAGATGGTGACCGTGATGCGGCGCTAGCTCTGAGCGCATCTCAAATAATACTTATCCGACGCTGAAAACGTATCGCGAGAACTAAAGAAGGGAACTAACTGCGCACAGAGCCCAGATTGGTCGGCGATTCGAATCCTTGCTGGCGCGCCAATTCCCCCACTTCGAAAGGTCTCTGCCGACTTCATCGGCAACCGTAAACCCCTTATTTCCGAGGGTTCTCGCGATAGGCATTGGACCTAGGTCCGCGCTACATCGACCAATCTCCGGCCGAATTCGTGTCGCCTCCCCGTAAACTCACTCCAACCCTAACCAGAGGTCTCCAGGCAAACTAGCCCCAAGGAGACCCAGATGCGCAAGAGCAAATTCACCGAGAGCCAAATCGTCACGACGCTGAAGCAAG
>NZ_JBQJIN010000053.1:0-9714 GCF_052078695.1 Lysobacter sp. CA196
AGTCCCGAGTCCCGAGTCCCGAGTCCCGAGTCCCGAGTCCCGAGTCCCGAGTCCCGAGTCCCGAGTCCCGAGTCCCGAGTCCCGAGTCCCGAGTCCCGAGTCCCGAGTCCCGAGTCCCGAGTCCCGAACCGCCATGGCCACCCTCTACAAAGTCACCTTCCTCAACGCCGGCAAGATCTACGAGCTGTACGCGCGCAAGATCGCCTCGGGCAATCTGTGGGGGTTCACCGAGGTCAGCGAGTTGGTCTTCGACTTGCACGAAGGCCTGGTGGTCGATCCGACCGAAGAGCGGCTGCGCGATGAGTTCGGCAGCACGCGCGTGCTGCATCTGCCGATGCAAAGCATCGTGCGGATCGAGGAAGTCGAGCGCAAAGGCCAGTCGGCGATCCGCGACGCCACCACTGGCGAGAAAGTGGTGACGCCGTTCCCGCTGCCGGCCAAACCGCGCTGAGCGAGGCCGGCGAACGTCCGCCACGGTTTGCGGCATCACAAACGAAGAACCCGGCCAGTGGCCGGGTTCTTCGTTTGTGCGTGGCGTTGCGCGCGCCGCGATCGGCGACGCCTGCTTCAGCGACGCACGCCAGCGCCGGCCGCGGTCGCGACCGGTTTCTTGAGTTCGGCCAGGGCCGAGGCGATCGGCGCATCGCCTTCGAGCACTTCGCCGGCGTTGGTGCCGGGCGCGTCCTCTTCGTCGCCATGCAGATGACCGGGCAAGGTCGCTTCGCTGTAGTAGCTCGGGCGCTTGTCGTCCTCGCTCTTGGCCGCACGCAGCAGCACGTCGGGGATGATGCCCAAGGCCTGGATCGATTTGCCGCTCGGCGTGTAGTAACGGGCGGTGGTCAGCTTGACCGAGTCGCCGTTGTCGAGCGGCAGCACGGTCTGCACCGAGCCCTTGCCGAAAGTGCGGCTGCCGACCACGCGGGCGCGGCCGTTGTCGCGCAAGGCGCCGGCCAGCACTTCCGAGGCACTGGCCGAACCGGCATCGACCAACACCACCACCGGCGCGCCGTCGAGACGGTCGCCCGGGGTCGCGCCGAACTCGGCGTCGCTGATCGCGATGCGGCCGCGGGTGCTGACGATCTTGCCCTTTTCGAGCAAGTCGTCGGCGATCTGCACCGCCGAGGTCAACAGACCGCCCGGATTGCTGCGCAGGTCGATCACCAAGCCGCGCAGTTTGCCGCCGGCCTGGGTCTTGAGCTTCTCTAGCTGGCTTTCGAAATCGGCCGCAGTGTCGGCCTGGAACGCGCTGACCCGCACATAGCCGTAACCGGGTTCGAGCATGCGGCCTTTGACGCTGGCGACGCGGATGGTCTCGCGCGCGACGGTGACGTCGAAGGGCTTGTCGCGGCCTTCGCGCACGATGGTCAGCACCACCTTGCTGCCGGGCGGGCCGCGCAAGGGACCGGAGCTGTCGCCTTCGTCGACCTTGAACGGCTTGCCGTCGATCGCGGTGATCAGGTCGCCGGCCTTGATGCCGGCGCGCGCGGCCGGCGTGTCGTCGATCGGCGAGATCACCCGCAAGCTGCCGTCGGGCTGGCGCTGCAGTTCCACGCCGATGCCGTCGTAGGCGCCGCGCGACTGCTCGTCGAAATCCTCGGCCGCAACCTTGTCGAGATAGACGCTGTGCGGGTCGAGATCGAACAACAGGCCGCGGATCGCCGAATGCATCAGCTTGGCGTCGTCGACCGGCTCGACATAGGCCTGCTTGACCGCGTTGTAGACCGCGACATAACGGCGAATTTCTTCGATCGGCACTTTCGAATCGCTGGCGTCGTCGCCCTTCTTGCCCTTGGCGACGGCCGCTTTGTCGGCGGGTTTGTCCTGGGCGGGCTGGTCCTGCGTCGGCGTTTGCTCGGGCGCTTTCTGCCCGGGTGCGTCCTTGCTCGGCGCCTGCGCCGGCGGAACCGCCTGGTCCTTGGCCGGTGCTGCATCCGGCGTCGGCGGCTGCGCCGCGGGTTCGTCCGCGGCCGGTTGTTCGGCGGCGTGCTTGTCGGAAGCCTGCTTGTCGGGAACCTTCTTGTCGGAAGCCGGTTTCTCGGGCGCCTGCTGCACCGGTGGCTGCTGCGCAGGCGCCTCCTGCGACAAGGCCGGAGCGGCGCCGAACGCGAGTGCGAGCGGAAGCAGACTACGCAAGGGATGACGCAGGGACATGCACGAAGCTCCGAGACGGATACCGGTTGGACCGCGCCCGGCGGCCAAGGTTCGAGCGGCTATCTGCGCACGTTAATCGGCGCGTTTGCAAGCTTTTGTTAAATGCGCGATCAGCGTCGCAACCAAGTGTTCGGATTGACCGGCTGACCGCCGCGACGCAGCTCGAAATACAGGGCCGGGCGGCCATGTCCGCCGGAGCTGCCGACCGTGGCGACGCCCTCGCCTTTCCTGACCGTGGCGCCGGCGTCCTTGAGCAGGGCGTCGTTGTTCGCGTACAGGCTCATGTAGCCGTTGCCGTGGTCGATGATCAACAGCAGGCCGTAGCCGGTCATCCATTCCGAATAGACCACGGTGCCGTCGCTGACCGCCTTGACCGTGCTGCCGGCGGCGGCGCCGATCAACAGGCCCTCGCTGCTGCGGCCGTCGGGCATGGTGCCGCCGAATCCGGCGAGCAAGGCGCCCGACACCGGCCAGCCCAAACCGCCGACCTGCGGCGGCGGCGCACTGGCGACCGCGACCGCCGGCTTGCGCGGCGTGCTCGTGCGCGCGGGTTTGCCCGAAGCCGCCGCGGTGGCCGCGGCTTTCGCTTCGCGCGCTTCGCGTTCGGCCTTGGCCTTGGCGGCGGCGCGGCGTTGCGCCTCGGCGCGGGCGGCGGCCGCGCGCAGCTTCGTCAGCAATTGCTCCAGGCCCTTGGCGTCGCGGCCGAGCTCGCGTTCGCGGGTGCTGCGGTCCTGGTACTTCTCGTTGATCTGCGCGACCAGGGCCGCACGCGCCTTGCGGTCTTTCTCGAGCTGGCCCAACTGGTTGCGCTGTTGTTTGCGGGTGCTGTCGAGGGTGACCCGGCGTTCGACGATTTCGCGCTCGACCGCATCGAGCTCGCGCAGTTGGTTATTGAGTTCGACGATGCGGCGTGCGCGGTCGCGCTGGACGTAACCGTGATAGGTGAGGATGCGGCCGCTGTCGGCGACCTTGTCCTGCGACAGCAGCAATTTCAACGGCGCATCGTTGCCTTGCGCGTAGGCCGCGCGCAGCAGACGCGCGAGCTCGCGTCGTTGCGAACCGAGCTTGCCGTTGAGCTCATCGCGACGCGTCTGCAGATCCTTCAATGCGGCCTGCTCGCGTGCGAGCCTTGTTTCGATCTCGCGCAGGGCGCGGTTGGAGTGGCCGACCTGTTCGTCGGCCGCGCGCAGTTGCTGCGAAGCGTCGCCACGCTGGCCTTCGAGCTGGCGGCGCTCGGCGGCGACCGACTTCAACTCGGTCTTGATCTTCTCGAGCTTGCGTTCGGTCTCGCGGCTGCTGTTCTGCGCCGCCGCCTGCGCATTCGACGCAGGCACCAGCAGCGACGCCGCAGCGAACGCGATCGTCGCCAGCGCCGGCAAACCCCACGCGCGCAGATTGCGCAGAGTGGGCATCAGCGCTCCAGCAGGCTCTGCCCGGTCATTTCGGCCGGTTGCGCCAGGCCGAGCAGATCGAGCATGGTCGGGGCGACATCGCGCAGGGCGCCACCGCTGCGCAGGCCGGTCTTGCGCGAGCCGACATAAACAAAGGGCACCGGGCCGACCGTATGCGCGGTATGCGGCTGTCCGGTTTCCGGGTCGCGCATCATTTCCAGGTTGCCGTGGTCGGCGGTGATCAACAACGCGCCGCCGACTTCGCGTACCGCCGCGGCGACCGCGCCGATCGCCTGATCGACCGCTTCGGCAGCCTTGATCGCCGCACCGAGGTCGCCGGTGTGGCCGACCATGTCGGGATTGGCGATGTTGCACACCGCCACGTCGATGGCGCCGGAGCGGATCGAGGCGACCAGCTTCTCGGTCAGCTCGGGACAGCTCATCTCCGGCTGCAGGTCGTAGGTCGCGACCTTTGGGCTCGGGATCAGGATGCGGCTCTCGCCGGCATACGGTTCTTCGCGGCCGCCGCTGAAGAAGAAGGTCACGTGCGCATACTTCTCGGTCTCGGCGATGCGCAACTGGGTCAGGCCGTTCGCGGCCAGCAGTTCGCCGAAGGTGTTGTGCAGGTCGTCCGGACCGAACGCGACCGGCGCCGGCAGCCTGGCGTCGTACTCGGTCAGGCAAACGAAGCGCGACAGCTTCGGCCGGCGCGCCTCATAGCCGGAGAACGCGGGATCGACGAAGGCCGCGGTCAGCTGACGGGCGCGATCGGCACGGAAATTCATGAACACCACCGCGTCGCCGTCGGCCATCGCCGCGCTTGCACCGATCACCGTGGGGGCAACGAACTCATCGGTCTCGCCGCGCGCATACGCAGCCTCGAGGCCTTCGAGCGCGCTCGCAGCGCGATGTTCGCTGGCGGCATCGACGATCGCGTTCCAGGCCCGCAGTTGGCGGTCCCAGCGCTGATCGCGGTCCATCGCGTAATAGCGGCCGCTGATCGAAGCGATATGCGCATTGCCGACGCGCTCGCACGTTTGCTGCAGGCGCTCCAGGCTCGGCGCGGCCGACTTCGGCGGCATGTCGCGGCCGTCGAGGAAGGCGTGCACGGCGACCCGGGCCACGCCTTCGCGACGCGCCAGTTCGAGCATGGCGAAGATGTGCCGCTCGTGGCTGTGCACGCCGCCCGGCGACAGCAGGCCCATCACGTGCAGGGTGGCGCCGTTCGCCTGCGCCGCGGCGCAGGCCGCGCGCAGTTCGTCGTTGGCATAGAAGCTGCCGTCCTCGATCGCCGCATCGACGCGGGTCAGGTCCTGGTAGACGATGCGGCCGGCGCCGAGATTCATGTGGCCGACTTCGGAATTGCCCATCTGCCCGTCCGGCAGACCGACGTGGCGACCTTCGGTGTGGATCAGGGTGTGCGGCTCGCTCGCGAGCAGCGCATGCCAGTTCGGCAGGGTCGCCTGGGCCAGGGCGTTGTCGGCGGGATCGTCGCGATGGCCCCAACCGTCCAGGATCAACAACACTACGGGCTTGGGGCGGGAAGGCGCTGACACGTCGGGAGTTCCTATGACTTGGGGCAGGGGCCGCCGCGGGCGGGTCCTGCGATTGTAGCGAAGCGGGGCATGAAGCCCCGAACAACGGCCGCACGAGCGCGGATCGAGCGCAGTCCGGTTCCGGGCAGATCCGGCAAGTGCTTGATCTTCAACGCCCGGCCACGGCCGATGCAGGATTTTCCTTCCGGGACGTAAACCGTTCGAGCGTTGCCCGCATCTCAGTCATCGTCCACTAAACAACGGAACACGCCATGACGCGCACCCGCCTCACTCTCAGCCTCTCGGTCCTGATCGCCATGTCCTCGCCGTTGGCGTTCGCCGACGAAGGCATCAGCAAGGTCAACGGCAGCATCACCGTCGGCTCCGGCGAACGCCAGGGCACGCTGGAAACCGTCAACGGCAGCATCAAGATCGGCAACAACGCCCGCGTGGCCGACGCCGAAACCGTCAACGGCAGCATCAGCGTCGGCGAGCGCAGCCAGACCGGTGGCCTGGAAACGGTCAACGGCAGCATCCGTGTCGGCAGCCACGTCACCGCCAATGCCGGCCTGGAAACCGTCAACGGCGGGATCTTCGTCGATCGCGGCGGTACCGTGCGCGGCGACGTCGAGACCGTCAACGGTGCGATCGGCCTGGTCGACACCGACGTTACCGGCGGCATCGAAACCGTCAACGGCGACGTCACCGTCGGCGTCGACTCGCACGTCAGCGGCGGCATCCACTACACCAAGCCCACCGGCATCGGCATTCAGTTCAAGCCGCGCAACCCGCGCGTGGTGATCGGCCCGAACGCACGCGTCGACGGCCCGTTGGTGTTCGAACGCGAAGTCACCCTCTACGTTCATGCCAGCGCCAAGACCGGCTCGATCCGCGGCGCCACCGCGATCGCCTACAACACGCCGAAGCCGCCGGCCGAGTAAGCGCCAGCCCAGCGTCCCCGGCCCGTTCCGATCGACCGGAGCGGGCCGGATCTAAAGCAGGGTTGCACCGGCCGCGGTGCGAGCGGCCACGCACGGGACAACACCCCCCGGACGTTGCCCCTAGAATGGACCTCCCCCACCCCCGGCCCACCGGCCGCTCCTGGAGGTCTGATGTCCCGTACCCCGCTCCTCACCGCCACCTCGCTGGTGGCCGCCGCCCTGGTGTTGTCGGCCTGCAACAAGCCGGCCGAAACGCCGGACGCGAAGGCTCCGACCGATGCCCCGGCCGCCACGCCGAGCACCGCCTCCGATCACGCCTTCGACGGCGCGATCAACGCCGCCGACTTCGCCCAGCACGTCAAGGTCCTGGCCTCTGACGAATTCGAGGGCCGTGCGCCCGGCAGCGCCGGCGAAGAAAAGACCGTCCAGTACCTGGAAGCGCAGTTCAAGCGCCTCGGCCTGAAGCCGGGCAACGGCGACAGTTACTTCCAGACCGTGCCGATGGTCGAGACCACCGCCGACGAAACCACCTCGCTCAAGCTCGACGTCAAAGGCCGGCCGCGCGAACTCAAGTTCGGCAGCGACATGGTCGTCGGCACCCGCACCGGCCAGGCCGAGGTCAAGCTCGACGCCAGCGAGCTGGTGTTCGTCGGCTACGGCGTCAACGCGCCCGAGCAGAAGTGGAACGACTATGCCGGCGTCGACGTCAAAGGCAAGACCGTGGTGATCCTGGTCAACGACCCGGGCTTCCACAGCCAGGACGCGACCCTGTTCGAAGGCCGGCGCATGACCTACTACGGCCGCTGGACCTACAAGTTCGAGGAAGCCGCCCGCCAGGGCGCGGCCGCCGCACTGATCGTCCACGACGACGCCGGTGCCTCCTACGGTTGGGACGTGGTCAAGAATTCCTGGTCCGGCGCGCAGTTCGACCTGCCGGCCAAGGACGATCCCGAACCGCGCCTGCCGGTGCAGGGCTGGATCACCGGCGACAGCGCACGCAAGCTGCTCGGCGACCTCGGCCAGAACCTCGACGCGCTCTACAAGGCCGCCGGTAAGCGCGGCTTCAAGGCGATCCCGCTGCAGGCCAAGGCCTCGGTCGACCTGAAGAGCAAGATCAGCGAGAAATCCTCGCGTAACGTGATCGCCCGCCTCGACGGCGCCAAGCGTCCCGACGAAGCCATCGTCTACATGGCGCACTGGGATCACCTCGGCAACCACACCGGCGAAGGCGGCCACGAAGGCCACGGCGCCGGCGACGGCAAGGCCGGCGGCGCCGACACGATCTACAACGGCGCGATCGACAACGCCTCCGGCGTGGCCGGCATCCTCGAAATCGCCGAAGCCTTCAGCAAGCAGACCCCGCCGCCGGACCGTTCGCTGCTGTTCGTCTCGGTGACGCTGGAAGAGTCGGGCCTGCTGGGTTCCAAGTACTACGTCGCCCATCCGACCGTCCCGCTCAACAAGACCGTCGCGGTGATCAATCTCGACGCCATGCCGATCATCGGCAAGGCCAAGGACTTCACCGTGGTCGGCTACGGCAGCTCCGAGCTCGAAGACATCCTCAAGACCATCGCCGACGGCCAGGGCCGCGTGCTGCACGCCGAAGCCACCCCGCAGGACGGCTTCTACTTCCGCTCCGATCACTTCAACTTCGCCAAGGCCGGCGTGCCCGCGCTGTACGCCAAGGGCGGCGACGACCTGCTCGAAGGCGGCACCGAAGCCGGGCAGAAGGCCCAGGTCGACTACCGCGATCACCGCTATCACAAACCGGCCGACCAGTTCGACCCGAACTGGAAGCTCGACGGCGTGGTCCAGGACCTCGACGCGCTGTACGGCGTGGGCAAGGTGCTGGCCGGCAACGAGCAGTGGCCGAACTGGTACGAAGGCAACGCCTTCCGCGCCGCGCACGACACGTTGATGGCCGCTCCGGCCAAGTAAGCTGCGGGGCAAACCGGTCGCTCGCCTGCGACCGCAAAGCGATCCGACGACGGCGCCCCTGGGCGCCGTCGTTTTTTCCGCTAGGCTTTGCAGGCCGCGACCGCGGCTATGAAGGAACGCGCATGTCCATGACCATCGCCTATTGGTGTCTGCTGATCGCTGCACTGCTGCCTTATCTTTGGGCCGCCGTCGCCAAGGGCACTGGCCAGCGCTACGACAACCGCGATCCGCGCGGCTGGCAAACCCGCCAGGACGATCCGCGCTGCCAAGCGGCCTATGCCGCTCACCTCAACGCTTTCGAGGCCTTCGCACCGTTCGCAGCCGGCGTACTCGGCGCGCAGATGGCCGGCGTCGACACCGGCGTGATCGCCAGCCTGTCGGTCGTCTTCATCGTCTGTCGCGTTTTGCACGGTGTGTTCTATCTGACCCGCAAAGCCGCTTTGCGCAGCCTGGCCTGGGTGATCGGCTTCGGCTGCGCGGTCGCCCTGCTCGTGCAGGCCGCCTTGGCCGCGGTCTGATCGTCCGCCGCAAGCTCGTTCGCTCTTACCTTCCAGAGTCAGGCATGAACCCGGCACCGAGTTCCGAGCACCAGGATTTCGCCGACGCCCTGCGCCGCGACGGTTTCCGTTTCGTCGCCGGCGAGGACATGCGCACGCATCTGCAGCGGCACGGTGCCCTGCAGGATTGGGCCGCGTTCGCCGACAGCTGGAACGACCTCGCGCCGGACACTTACCTCGCCAGCGTCGGCCGCCATCGCCGCCGTCGCCATGCCGTGTTCCGCGCCGATCGCGGCGGCGCGATCGCGCGCCAGCCGCATCAGCCCCACTACCAGAGCCTGAATTACAACGTCCTGCAGGGCGACATCGAACGCTGGTTCGAACCGGTACGCGACGACGTCGCTGACAGCTCGACCCTGGCGACCGTGCTTGGTTTCTGCCGCGATTTCTTCGGTCTGTTGGCGCCGCAAGTGCCGGGCTGGCACATCGAACTGCATCAGTTCCGCATCGAAGCCCGCAGCGACGAAGAGGGCCAACCCACGCCCGAAGGCGTGCACCGCGACGGCGTCGATTATGTGCTGGTGCTGCTGATCGATCGCCACAATATCGTCAGCGGCACGACCACCATCCATAGCGCCGACGGCAGTTTGCTAGGCAGCTTCACCCTGACCGCGCCACTCGACGCCGCGCTGGTCGACGACGCCCGCGTATTTCACGGGGTCACCGCGGTAACCCCGCAAGACCCCTCGCGCGAAGCGCATCGCGACGTGCTGGTAGTGACGTTCCGGGCGGTAGGCGCCATCGCTGATGCGGCAAATTCGGACGCCTGACTCTTCGCGACCGGCGTGTTCAAACGCTGAAGCACTCGATACATCCGGATGCTCCTGCTTTTCGAAAGCAGGCTGGATTGCCGTGCCTCGGTTCAGCCGGCAAGGATTGCCTTTGCCTTTGCCTAGATTTTGATCTGCTTTGCAGCTTTGTTGCTTTGCCGGTCAAAGGAAGACCCGAAGGGCGGCCCGCAAGGATGCGGGCCGTGCACAAGCACGGCCATGGATGGCCTGTCTGGAGCATCCCTGCGTATGCATCGCTCGTGCGGGCTTGTGCCCTTGCAAGAAGAGCCCTTTTCTTTGGTTGGCTTTGACCGAAGGAACTCCCTGTGGGACTTTTGGGCCAGCAAAAGAAAGTAACCCGGCCGCGTTAGCGGACGGAAGCTCTGCTTTGGTGTTTGATATTGATCTTGCGTGAGCGATACGCCGCGAGA
>NZ_JBQJIN010000054.1:0-9696 GCF_052078695.1 Lysobacter sp. CA196
GGACATCCGTATGCCGGCGGAGGTGTTTCTGGAGAAGCTTTACAGGCGGCCGGTGAACTTCTCTATTGAGGACGTGCTTGCGGTGGGGTGATGCACTTGGATGTTGACTCCGCCTTAGCTTTCTTTTATTGCTTTAGACAAAAGAAAGTAACCCGCCGCTTTAGTGGCGGAAGCTTTAGGCGTTTGATCTGGATCTTAGATCTTGCTTGAGAGAAGCGCGGCGAGACCAATGCAGCGTGGTCGCGGCTTGCGCCGCTCCTACCCTTAGATGCTGCGATCACGAGGCCTCAGTCTCTCGCCGTTTGCGGCTGGAGCCAGGGTAGGAGCGACGCAAGTCGCGACCGCGCAGTTGACGGTTGCGGGGTTTCTTACCGCAGAGCGGTGAAGCAGCATCAACATCTAAAGCTTCCGTCCGCTGACGCGGCCGGGTTACTTTCTTTTGCTGGCCCAAAAGTCCCACAGGGAGTTCCTTCGGTCAAAGCTAACCAAAGGGAGGCCTTCCTTGACGAAGCTCCCCTGCGAGCACTCAGCTTGCGCCGGGATTTTCCGATAAGACGTCCCTGTCTTATCGGAAAACGCCGCACGTCCTGTGCGGCGCCCTCCGGGTCTGCACTTGACCGGCAAAGCGGCAAAGCAAAGCAAAATCTCGGCAACGGCAACGGCAACCAACGCGTGCAGACACGCCGTGTTACCCGCAGATGCGACGAAGGCGCCCTAAGGCGCCCTCGTCGTGACCGGTCTCGCGTTACCTATTGCCAGGCGCTACGCCGCGATCAGTTCCAGCTCAACACGACCTTGCCGGCCTTGCCCGCTTCCATCAGGTCGAAACCCTTCTGGAACTCGTCGATCGGCAACTGGTGGGTCAGCACCTTGCCGAGCGGGAAGCCCGACAGCACCAGTTGGGTCATCTTGTACCAGGTCTCGTACATCTTGCGGCCGTACATGCCGTGCAGGGTCAGGCCCTTGAAGATGATCTTGTCCCAGTCGGCGCCAGCGCCCTTGGGCATGATGCCGAGCATCGCGATCTTGCCGCCGTGGTACATGCAGTCGAGCATGTCGTTGAAGGCGCGCGGGTTGCCGCTCATTTCCAGGCCGACGTCGAAGCCTTCCATGTGCAGGTCGGCCATCACGTCCTTGAGCGACTGGTTGGCGACGTTGACCACGCGGGTGGCGCCCATGTCGGCGGCGAGCTTCAGGCGGAAATCGTTGACGTCGGTGACGACGACGTTGCGCGCGCCGATGTGCTTGCAGATGCCGGCGGCGATGATGCCGATCGGGCCGGCGCCGGTGATCAGTACGTCTTCGCCGACCACGTCGAACTCGAGCGCGCAATGCGCGGCGTTGCCGTAGGGGTCGAAGAACGCGGCCAGTTCGCTCGGGATCTGGTCGGGGATCGGCCACAGATTGCTGGCCGGCATGACGATGTATTCGGCGAAGGCGCCGTTGCGGTTGACGCCGATGCCGACGGTGTTCGGACACAGGTGCTGGCGACCGCCGCGGCAGTTGCGGCAATGGCCGCAGACGATGTGGCCTTCGGCCGAGACGCGTTGGCCGGGACGGTAGCCGACCACGCCGGGGCCGAGATCGACCACGCGGCCGACGAATTCATGGCCGATCACCAGGCCGGGCTTGATGGTGCGCTGGCTCCACTCGTCCCACAGGTAGATGTGCAGGTCGGTGCCGCAGATCGCGGTCTTTTCGAGCTTGATCAGCACCTCGTTCGGGCCGGGCACCGGCACCGGCACTTCTTCCATCCAGATGCCCTTACCGGCTTCGCGCTTGACCAGAGCCTTCATCGTTTGCGTCATGGGAATCGATACCTGAGAGCTGCGGCCGTGCCGCGCGGGAGACAGGCGCGAATTATACGCCGGCGATGCGGCCGGGGCCGGGCGGGGGTTTGCCCGTGCCGGCCGGCTTGGCCTATCGTCGCGGTTTCGTAATGTTCCGGAATGACCATGCGCCCCCGTGTGTTAGCCCTGTCCCTGGCGCTGTGCGCCACCGCCGCCCAGGCCGACGAAGGCATGTGGATGCCCTCGCAACTGCCTGAGATCGCGCGCCAGCTGCGCGCCGCCGGTTTCAAGGGCGATCCGGCCGATCTGGCCGAGCTGACCCGCGCGCCGATGAACGCGGTGGTCAAGGTCGGCGGCGCCACCGGCGCCTTCGTCTCCGGCGAGGGCCTGGTGCTGACCAACCACCACGTCGCCTTCGGCGTCATCCAGTACAACTCCGGCAAAACTTCCGACGGCCGAGAGCGCGACCTCATCGGCAACGGCTTCGTCGCCGCCGACCGCGCCGCCGAGTTGCCGGCCAACCCGGATTTCCGCGTGCTGGTGACCACCGGTTTCGACAAAGTCACCGAGCGCATCCTCGCCGATGCGCGCGGCAAGCGCGGCCGCGCCTATTACGAAGCCGTCGACGCCGCGACCAAGGCGGTCGTCGCCGAATGCGAGCGCGAAGCCGGTTATCGCTGCAGCGTCGCCAACATGTACTACGGCACCGACTTCTATCTGATCCGCCAGCTGGAGCTACGCGACATCCGCCTGGTCTACGCGCCGCCGGACGCCATCGGCAACTACGGCGACGAGGTCGACAACTTCGTCTGGCCGCGCCATAGCGGCGATTTCACCCTGTTGCGCGCCTACGTCGGCAAGGACGGCAAGCCCGCCGATTACTCGCCCGACAACGTGCCCTACGCACCGCCGGGCCATCTGCAGATCGCCACCGATCCAGTGCGCGAAGGCGACTACGCCATGCTCGCCGGTTACCCGGGCGTGACCTTCCGCCACCGCATGGCGGCCGAGTTCGCCCAGCAGATCGAATGGCAGCTGCCGTCGCGCGTGGCCTTGTACGCCGGCATGATCAAGACCGTCGAGCAGGCCGCGGCCCACGACGCCGAGGCCAAGGTGCGTTATGCCGCGCAGATCGCCGGTTTCAAGAACACGCTCAAGCGCGCCCAGGGCGAACTCGACGGCCTGCGCCGCAGCGATGCGGTGCGGGTGCGTCGCGACGACGAGACCGCGATGCTCGCGTGGCTCGGCAAACAGCCCGATGCGAACGCAATCCGGGCCGACATCGATGCGGCGCAGAAAGTGCTCGATGCCGCCGCTTCGACCCGCGACCGCGATCAACTGCTGACTGCCATCCGCACCCAGGCGCAGTTGTTGAATGCCGCGCTGACCGTGCAGCGCCTGGCACTGGAACACGGCAAGCCCGATGGCGAACGCGAGACCGGTTATCAACAGCGCGACGAAACCCTGATCGCAGGCCGCCTCAAGCAAGTGCAACGCCGCTATGCGCCGGACATCGAGAAGGCCTTGCTGCTGGATCTGCTGAGCCAGTACAAGGCGCTGCCGAAAACCTCGCGCGTGCCCGAGTTCGACCGCGTCTTCGCCGGCGAAGACAGCGTCACTCTCAAGCGCAGCCTCGATGCGCTGTATGCAGGCACCCGACTCGGCGACGAGGCGGTGCGCCTGCAGGCGATGCAGGCCGATGCCAAGACCCTGGCCGCATCCGACGACAGCTTGTTGCGCGCCGCGGCGACGCTGTTGCCGGCGATCCTGGCGTTGGAAGAACAGAACAAAGAGCGTGAAGGCGAGCTGCTGCGCCTGCGCCCGGCCTATATGCGCGCGCTGATCGGCTTCCGTAAATCGCAGGGCCGCGCGGTATATCCGGACGCCAATTCGACCCTGCGGGTGAGCTACGGCGCGGTCAGCACCATGGACCCGCGCGACGGCGTGCGTTATCGGCCGCTGACGACGGTGCAGGGTATCGTCGAGAAGCACACCGGCGTCAAACCTTTCGATGCGCCGCAGGCCTTGCGCGATGCGATCGCCAAGGGCGACTACGGCAGTACCGTCGATCCCGAATTGAAAACCCAGACCGTCGATTTCCTGACCAACCTCGATACCACCGGCGGCAACTCCGGCTCGCCCGTGCTCGACGCCAACGGTCGTTTGATCGGTCTGAACTTCGACAGCAACTGGGAAGCGGTCAGCGCCAGCTGGATGTTCGACCCGCGCTACAAGCGCGCGATCCACGTCGACATGCGCTATATGCGTTGGTTGTTGGCCAAGGTCTATCCGGCGCCGCACTTGCTCGGGGAGATGCGGTTGCCGGCGGAATGAGAGCGAGGAGTGAGTTCAGAAGAGTGAGAAGCGAGCGACGGGTTTCACTTGCGCTCCCGCTCTTGCTCACTCCTCACTCCTCTGCACTCGCTTCTGCCTCCACATGGCGACCCGGTGCCGTCCAAGCTAGAATCGGAAGCCATTTTCTTTTTCGAATCAGGGGTATACGCATGCGTTACACGAAACTGGCTACGGCCATGGTCATGGCCGGCACGCTGGGCGGATGGGGCGTCGCCACGACCGCCCAGGCCGTAGAAGGCATGTGGGTGCCGCAGCAATTGCCGGAAATCTCCGCACCGCTGAAGCAGGCCGGGCTCAAGCTCAACGCCAAGCAACTGGCCGACCTGACCGGCGACCCGATGGGCGCGGTGGTGTCGCTCGGCGGCTGCACCGCGAGCTTCGTCTCGCCGCGCGGTTTGGTGGTGACCAACCATCACTGCGCTTACGGCGCGATCCAGCTCAATTCGACCGCGCAGAAAAACCTGATGCGCGATGGCTTCAACGCCGCGGCCCCGGGCGATGAAGTCTCGGCCGGCCCGGCCTCGCGCATCTATGTGCTCGATTCGATCCAGGACGTGACCGCGCAGATCAAGAGCGCGATCGCAGAGGCCGTCGAGCCGATCGATCGCACCCATGCGCTGGAAACGGTCGAGAAGCAACTGATCGCCCAGTGCGAAGCCGAGCCCGGTTACGCCTGCGAGGTCTACAGCTTCTTCGGCGGCGGCACCTACCGCTTGTTCCGGCGCATCGAGATCAAGGACGTGCGCCTGGTCTACGCGCCGCCTGGCAGCATCGGCAACTACGGCGGCGAAGTCGACAACTGGATGTGGCCGCGCCACACCGGCGATTTCTCGTTCTATCGCGCCTACGTCGGCAAGGACGGCAAGCCGGCCGCGTACGCGAAGGACAACGTCCCTTACCAGCCCAAGCATTACCTGAAGATCGCCGACAAGCCGCTCGGCGAAGGCGACTTCGTCATGGTCGCCGGCTATCCGGGTCGCACCAACCGCTACGCCTTGGCCGCCGAGTTCGACGCCACCGCGGACTGGAGCTATCCGACCCTGTCGCAGCACTACAAGAACTTGGTCGCCCTGGTCGCCGAAACCGCTAAGAAAGACCCCGAAATCGGGGTGAAGTACGCCAGCACCGTGCGCGGCTGGCAGAACACCCTGAAGAACTACGACGGCCAACTCGAAGGCTTCGAGCGCATCGGCGTGGCGAAGAAGAAGCACGCCGACGAAGAGGCGGTGCTGGCCTGGCTCGGCAAGCGCGGCAAGGCCGGCGCGCCGGCGCTGGCCGGCCACGCCACGATGGTCGAACAGATCGCCGCCGCGAACGCGCACCGCGAGCGCGACATGGTGTTCTCGCAGCTGCGCCGCTTCGGCGTGATCGCCGCGTCCGGCACCTTGTATCGCCTCGCGGTCGAACGCGCCAAGCCCGACGCCGAGCGCGAGCCCGGCTACCAGCAGCGCGATCTGCCTTCGATCAAGGCCGCGTTGGAACAGATGGAGCGCCGCTACGACCCGCGCATGGACCGCGAGCTGCAGGCCTACTGGCTGCGCGAGTACGTCAAGCTGCCGGCCGGCGAGCGCATCGCCGAACTCGACCGCTGGCTCGGCGGTTCCGACGAGAAGGCGATCAAGCGCGCGCTCGACAAGCTGGCCAAGACCAAGCTCGGCAGCGCCAAGGAACGTCTGGCGCTGATCGACGACGACCGCGCCGCCCTGGACAAGAGCCGCGATCCGGCGATCCAACTGGCCAAGGCGTTGTTCCCGGCGGCATTGCGCCTGGAAGAGGAAGGCAAGGCCCGCGACGGCGAAACCCTGGTCGCGCGCCCGGCCTATCTGCAAGGCGTGATCGACTATCGCAAGAGCAAGAAGCAGGCGGTCTATCCGGACGCCAACTCGACCCTGCGCATCACCTTCGGCAACGTCAAGGCCTACACCAAGCTCGACGGCAACAAGCAGGCCTCGTTCACCAAGCTCGAAGAGGTCGCCGCCAAGGCCACCGGCGAAGAGCCGTTCAACGCGCCGCAGAACCTGGTCGATGCGATTTCGGCCAAGCGCTACGGCGGCTTGAGCGACAAACGCCTGAAGACGGTGCCGGTGAACTTCCTGTCCGATCTGGACATCACCGGCGGCAACTCCGGTTCGCCGGTGCTGGACGGCGAGGGCAAGCTGGTCGGCCTGGCCTTCGACGGCAACTGGGAATCGGTGAGCTCGAACTGGTTGTTCGACCCGGTGATGACCCGGATGATCTCGGTCGACCAGCGCTACATGCGCTGGATCATGCAGGAGGTCTATCCGGCGCCGCAGCTGCTGACCGAACTCGGCGTGCCGGCGAAGAAGTAAGCCGCCGCAGCAATCCGTAATCGCAAACGCCGGTCGGTTCGCCGACCGGCGTTTGCGTTTGTGTGAGTGCGACGATGCAAAGGGGTAGGAGCGGCGCAAGCCGCGACCGCGCGGTGGCGGCTTGCGCCGCTCCTACCCCGACAGCGTGAAGCCATGCGGCGAGACTTGTCGAACTAACGAAATTTTTAGATTGCCGGGCGGCCGGACAGGGGCAGAAACCACAAACACGCTGAAGCGCGACGAACCGCATCGTCGTCAGGTCCCTGTTCGACGGATCCGGAATGGCCTTCGCAGAAACAGCCGGGCTAGACTCGACTTCCCGCCTTCCAAGGGACGCTTTGATGCAATACACGGTGCTGGCCCGATCACTGGCCATGGCAGGGACGTTGTCGTGCACGCTGGCCTGGCATGGGGCCGCCCGGGCGGTCGAGGGCGTATGGACGCCGCAGCAATTGCCTGAACTCGCAAGCAAGCTCAAGCAGGCCGGGTTGAGGGCGACGCCCAAGCAACTCGCGCAACTGAGCGACCCGAAAGGCGACCCATTGGGTGCGGTGGTGCCGTTCGGCGGTTGCACCGCGAGCTTCGTCTCGCCCAAGGGCCTGCTGTTGACCAACCACCATTGCGCGCTCGCCGCGCTGCAACTCAACTCGACGCCGCAGAAAAGCCTGCTGCGCGACGGTTTCAAGACCGGCACCAACAACGAGGAAGTCTCGGCCGGCGCCAACGCGCGAATCTTCGTGCTGGATTCGGTGCAGGACGTCACCCCGCGGGTGCAAGCGGCATTGACCGCCGCGGCCGATCCGCTGGCGCGCATCGCCGCGCTCGACGCGCTGGAGAAACAACTGGTCGCCGAGTGCGAAACCCAGGCCGAGTACGGCTGCCGTCTCTACAGTTTCTCCGGCGGCAACCGCTATCAACTGCAGCGCAGCATCGAGATCAGCGACCTGCGCCTGGTGTATGCGCCGCCGGAAGGCATCGGCAATTTCGGCGGCGAGACCGACAACTGGTCGTGGCCGCGCCATACCGGCGACTTCGCTTTCTACCGCGCCTACGTCGGCAAGGACGGCAAGCCGGCGCCGTTCGCGATCGACAACGTGCCCTACCAACCCAAGCGCTGGCTCAAGATCGCCGACAAGCCGCTGGGTGCGGGCGATTTCGTCATGCTTGCCGGGTTCCCGGGCATGACCAACCGCTACGCGATGGCCGACGATTTCGAGGCCAACGCCGATTGGACCTATCCGACCGTCGCCGCGCATTACCGCCGCCTCGCCGCGTTGATCGAAGCCGAAGGCCGCAAGAGCCCCGAGGTCGCGAGCAAGTACGTCGGCACCCTGCGCGGTTGGTTGGGCGCCGCCAAGAGTTACGAAAGCCAGATCGAAAGCTTCCGCCGCACCAACGCGGCCCAGGCCAAGCGCAGCGAAGAAACCGGTCTGCTGGAGTGGCTGCGCAAGCAAGGCGCGAGCGGCGAGGCGGCCTTGGCCGCGCATGCGCGCCTGGTCGAACTCGGCCAGCAGGCGCGCGCTGAACGCGACCGCGACCTGGTGCTGGGCCAGTTGTATGCGACCGGCACCCTCAGCGCCGCGACCCAGTTGTACCGATTGGCGATCGAGCGCGACAAACCCGACGCACAACGCGAGAACGGCTACCGTCAACGCGACCAGGGCGCGTTCGAGAATAGGCTCAAGCAAGCCGACCGACGCTTTGATGTGCGCATGGACCGGCAGTTGCAGAACTACTGGCTGCACGAGTACGTCAAGCTGCCGAAAGAACAGCGCGTGGCCGCGCTCGATCAATGGCTCGAAGGCGACGACGAAAAGGCGATCAAGCGCGCCCTCGACCGCATCGCCAAATCGCGCTTGGGCAACCCCGAACAACGCGCGAGCTGGCTCAAGGCCGACCGCGCCACCTTCGAGAAAAGCAAGGACGCCGGCAAGGACGGCGCGATCCAGTTCGCGGTCGCGGTGATGCCGACGATGCTGGAGATGGAGCGCGAGATCCGCACTCGTGCCGGCGAGACTTTGAGTGTGCGCCCGGTGTACCTGAAAGCGCTGGCCGACTACCGCAAAGGCCTCGGTCAGCCGGCCTATCCCGACGCCAACGGCTCCCTGCGCATCAGCTACGGCACCGTGTCGCCGTACACCAAGGACAACGGCGCCAAGCAATTGCCATTCACCCGCATCGAAGAAATCGCCGCACGCAACAGCGGCAAACCGCCGTTCGATGCCCCGCCGGCCTTGCTCGATGCGATCACGGCCAAGCGTTTCAGCGCCAACCTCATCGACAAACGTTTGGGTTCGGTGCCGGTGAATTTCCTCGCCGACCTCGACATCAGCGGCGGCAATTCCGGCTCGCCGGTGCTGGACGGGCAGGGCAAGCTGGTCGGCATCGCCTTCGACAGCAACTGGGAATCGGTGAGCGCGAGCTGGCTGTTCGATCCTGCGTTGACCCGGACGATCTCGGTCGACCAGCGCTATCTGCGCTGGGTCCTGCAGGACGTGTTCCCGGCGCCGAGGTTGCTGGCGGAGATGGGGGTTCCGGCGAGCGGGAAGTAGGTGGTCTGCCGCTGTTTAGATTGTCGTTGCCGCTTTTTTTGCAGTTGCAGTTGCTGTGCGCCGCTTAGGCCTTGCGAAGGCAATTGAAGACCCGAAGGGCGGCCCGCATGGATGCGGGCCGTTTTTCATCGGGACATGGATGTCCCGTATGGAAAAGCCCTGCGGAAGCACCGATCATGCGGGCTGGTGATTCAAAACAAAGCATTTTTCTTTGGTTACCTTTCTTTTGTTGCTTTAGACAAAAGAAAGTAACCCGCCGCTTTAGTGGCGGAAGCTTTTGGCGTTTGATCTAGATGTAGATCTTTCTCGAGTGATGCGCCGCAAGACCGACGCAGCGTGGTCGCGGCTTGCGCCGCTCCTACCCTGGCTCCAGTCGGGAGCGGCACGAGATTGTGGCGTCGTGGTTGCCGCTTCTAGGGTAGGAGCGACGCAAGTCGCGACCATGCCCTGTCGGCCTCCGGCGTTTCGGTCAAGCAAGTGCAAAGCTTCCGTCCGCTGACGCGGCCGGGTTACTTTCTTTTGCTGGCCCAAAAGAAAGGTAATGCACTGTCTAACCTCAAGCGCATCACTCGCCTTTGAGGTCAGCGCATGGGAACCCGGTACAGCCACTTCAGCGCCGAAGAGCGCGGTGTGATCATGGCCATGAAGCAGCACGGCCATAGCGGCCGG
>NZ_JBQJIN010000055.1:0-9185 GCF_052078695.1 Lysobacter sp. CA196
CGGTCAGCGGGCCGCGCATCTTACAGCAATGTTTCAGACCGTCAACACCTGTCGAAACCGCCGCTTCTGCGCGTCCCCGCCGTGCGATGCATCTGCTCAGCGGGGCCGCGCATTATGCATACATGAATACGCATTGGGAAGAGGATCACGAAAAGAAACCGCTGCGTTCGTATTGACGAGCGCAGGAGGCTTCCGCGATGTTCGAAGGCATTGTCCAACCGTAGGGATCAGCGCCATGTCGACGCTACGTACAGCCATCGTTTGCCTGAGCCTGCTCGTTTCGGGCTGCGCGTCCGATGCCGGCGAGTCCTGGGTGGAACTGGCGGGCCACCGCTATACGGTGGAAGTGGCCGCCAACGATGAATCCAGGGCGCGCGGGCTGATGTTCCGCGACGAGATGGCCGCCGACCGGGGCATGGTGTTCGTGCACGACCGCGAACAGCCTCTGGCCTACTGGATGAAGAACACGCGGATCCCGCTCGACATCCTCTATTTCGACGGCCGCGGGCGGCTGGTGTCGCAACGCCGGGAGGTGCCGCCGTGCTCGGGCGGCGATGCCTGCCCGCCTTATCCGAGCGCGGCGCCGGCGAAATACGTACTCGAACTCAATGCCGGCCAGGCGGCGCAGCTGAACCTGCACGACGGCATCGAGCTGAAGTTCGGGCCGGGGATCGAATGAGGCCGGGCGGCGCGGTCACGCCAGGCTGGGCAGGCCCCGCGACGCAGGGGAACCTGGGGTTCGGGCGCGGCGGCCCGGCTGCAATATCGATGAAGCGCTGATGCCGGCGCCAACCGGCCATGCGCGGGATAGCCCGCGCAGCGGTGCCTCAGACTTCCATCATCTCGAAATCGTCCTTGGTCACCCCGCAATCCGGGCAGGTCCAGGTGTCCGGCACGTCGGCCCAGCGCGTTCCCGGGGCCAGGCCCTCTTCCGGCAGCCCCTGGGCTTCGTCGTAAATGAAGCCGCACACGACGCACATCCAGGTGCGGTAGGCGGTGGTCGCGGCGATCTCGGACATGGGCGGATAATGCGGGGATTGCGGGACGCGCATTGTCACACCCCGCCCTCCCCGACGGAAGCCGAAGTATGAATTCTCCTTGGCCGCGCCGCGGTCTGTACGCGATCACGCCCGACGAGGCCGACACCGGCCGCTTGTCGGCACGGGTCGAGACCGTGCTCGCGGCCGGTGCCCAGTGGCTGCAGTACCGCAACAAATCGGCCGACGCGGGCCTGCGCCGGCAACAGGCCGAGGCCTTGTTGGCGGTATGTCGGCGCCATCGCGTGCCGCTGATCGTCAACGACGATTGGCGCCTGGCCGCCGAGATCGGCGCCGACGGCGCGCATCTGGGCGAAGACGACGGCGAACTCGACGCAGCCCGAAGGGCGCTCGGCGCCGAGGCGATCCTCGGCGCGTCCTGTTACGACCGGATCGAACTCGCCCGCAGCGCTGCGGCCCATGGCGCCAGTTATGTCGCTTTCGGCGCCTTCTTCCCCTCGCCGACCAAACCGCAGGCGCGGCGGGCGTTGCCGCAGTTGTTGACGCAAGCGGCGGTGCTGAATCTGCCGCGGGTGGCGATCGGCGGCATCACCCCGGACAATGCGCGCTCGCTCGTCGATGCCGGCGCCGACCTGCTGGCGGTCATCAGCGGCGTGTTCGATGCCCCCGACCCGGCCGCCGCGGTGCGCGCCTACCTTTCCTGTTTCGAAGAAGCCCCCCATGAATAACATCCGCTCCCACGAGCTGTTCACCCGCGCGTCCGAACTGCTGCCCGGCGGCGTCAATTCGCCGGTCCGCGCCTTCAAGTCGGTCGGCGGCGAGCCGTTCTTCGCCGAACGCGCGCAAGGCGCCCACCTCTACGACGTCGACGGCAACCGCTACATCGACTATGTCGGCTCCTGGGGCCCGATGATCGCCGGCCATGCGCACCCGCAGGTATTGGCCGCGGTCGCCGAGACCATGCGCCACGGCCTCAGCTTCGGCGTGCCGAACGCGCTCGAGGTGACGATGGCCGAGGCGATCACCCGCATCGTGCCGAGTTGCGAAATGGTGCGCATGGTGAATTCGGGCACCGAAGCGACGCTGTCGGCGATCCGGGTGGCGCGCGGCGCGACCGGCCGCAGCCGCATCGTCAAGTTCGAAGGTTGTTACCACGGCCACGGCGACAGCTTCCTGGTCAAGGCCGGCAGCGGCGCCCTCACCCTGGGTCTGCCGAATTCGCCGGGCGTGCCGTCGGCGCTCGCCGACCTGACCCTGACCCTGCCCTATAACGACTTCGACGCCGCGACCGCCCTGTTCGACGAAGTCGGCGACGAGATCGCCGGCCTGATCATCGAGCCGATCGTCGGCAACGCCAACTGCATCCTGCCGCTCGACGGCTATCTGCAGCATCTGCGCGAGCTGTGCACGAAGCACGGCGCGCTGCTGATCTTCGACGAAGTCATGACCGGCTTCCGCGTCGCTCTCGGCGGTGCGCAGCAGCGTTACGGCATCGTTCCGGACCTGAGCACCTTCGGCAAGATCATCGGCGGCGGCATGCCGGTCGGCGCCTATGGCGGCCGCCGCGACCTCATGAGCCAGGTCGCGCCGAGCGGCCCGATCTATCAGGCCGGTACGCTCAGCGGCAATCCGGTCGCAATGGCCGCGGGCCTGGCGACCTTGGAACTGATCCAGGCTCCGGGCTTCCACGACGCGCTGGAGCGCAGCACCCATCGGCTTTGCGATGGCCTGGAAGACGCGGCGAAGGCCGCCGGCATCGCCTTCCACACCACCCGCGCGCCGGGCATGTTCGGGCTGTATTTTCGCGAAGGCCCGGTGCAAAGCTTCGCCGATGCGCTGGGCTCGGACACCCAGCGCTTCAATCGTTTCTTCCACGGCATGCTCGAACGCGGCGTGTATCTGGCGCCGTCGGCGTTCGAGGCCGGCTTCGTGTCGAGCGCGCACCGCGAGGCGGAAATCGCCGAGACCGTCGAAGCGGCGCGGGCGACGTTCGCTACGCTGTAAGGCCTCCGCTCCCGGGCTGAGGCAAGAGCAAATCCCCCCTGCCCCCTTTTTCAAAGGGGGAACGGCACGGGATGTGGGCGAGTTGCGATTAGCGGCATACGCCGCCGCGAACGCGCAAACAAAAGGCCGGCGAATTCGCCGGCCTTTTGTCTTGTCCGAAACAGTCAGAAGGTGAGCGTGGCGCTCAGGCCGATGTTGCGGCGGGCGCCGAACCAACAGTCGCCTCGGCCCATGCAGATGCTGAAATAGCGCTTGTCGGTCAGATTGTTGACGTTGAGCGCCCAGCGCCAGGCGCCGGTATCGAACGACACCATCGCATCGGCCAGGGTCACCGAGGGCGTGCTCGGCGCGGGCGGGCTGTCGAAGGCGCTCATGTAACGCAGACCCAGGCCCGCGGCGAACCCGTCGCGGCCGCCGATGCTGAAACGCTGCTTGCCCCAGATCGCCGCCTGGTGTCGTGGCGTGGCTTCGAGCTGTTTGTCGTTGTCGAGATAGTTGTAGTGCGCGGTGATGTCGAAGCTCGAGGTCAGCTTGCCGGTGAGTTCGAGCTCGAAACCGCTGACCTTGGTCTTGCCGGCCTGCACATTGGTGTTGTGGTTGGCCGGATCGGGCACCAGGCGGTTTTCTTCGCGCAGTTCGTAAGTCGCGGCGGTGACACTCAAATCGCGCCCCGCCGGCTCGAACTTGAGGCCGGCTTCGATCTGCTCGCCCTTCTGCGGCATGTAACGCGCCCCGGTGAGGGCGTTGCTGCCGGCCACCGGGGTGAAGGACTCGCTGTAGCTCAGGTACGGCGACCAGCCGGCCCAATCGTGGAACATCACGCCCAGGCGCTTGGTGGTGGCGTTGGAGATCTCGTCGGCGGCACCGACCAGCCCGCTCTTGGCGCGATCGTGGCGCAAGCCGGCGACGACGATCCAATGCTCGCCGATGCGCATCTGGTCCTGCAGATACGCGCCGACCTGGCGCTGGCTGCTGTTGACCGCCGGGCCGAACGGCGGCGGCGTGTACGGCGTGTAGACCGGGCTGTAGATATCGATCGGCGGCACCGTGCCGCCGCGCGAGGGCGAGCCGTCGAACAACTGCGCTTCCTCCTGCTTGAACCGCACCGCATCCAGGCCGAGCAACATCTGATGGTCGATCGCGCCGGTCTTGAAGCGGCCCTCGACATGCTGGTCGAGGTTCTGCATCCGCACCTTGTTGAGGGCGAACCAGCCCTCGCGATTGATGACGCGTTGCTCGGCATCGATGAAGGGATTCAGCGGCGCGCTGAAGGGGTCGCCGTACAGGCTGGCGTAGTCGACCTTGTTGCGCGCGGCGCGGAACGACTGGCGCACGGTCCAGTTGTCGTTGAAACGATGCTCGAACAGCCAGCCCGCGCTGGTGCGGTCGGTGTCGTAATGGTCGCCGGGATTGCCGATGAAGCGGTTGGCCGGTACCCGTCCGTTCGGGTTCGGCGCCAACAGGCCGCTCCAGCCGAAGAACTGCGCGGTCGAACCGGTGCGGTCCTGCTGCCAGCGCAATTGCAGGGTCAGCGAGGTGTCTTCGCTAGGCTTCCAGGTCAGCGAGGGGGCGATCAGGCGGCGGTCGTCGTCGACCTGGTCGACCTGGGTTTCGCTGTCGCGGTAAACGCCGACGATGCGATACAGCCAGGTGCCGTCGGCGGTCAGCGGCCCGGTGAAATCGGCGTTGACCTGGCGGCGCTCGAAGCTGCCCAGTTGCACGCCGATTTCGCGCTGCGCCTGCGCCTGTGGGCGCTTGCTGACCAGATTGATCACGCCGGCGGTGCTGCCTTGACCGAACAGCATCGAGGACGGGCCGCGCAGCACTTCGATGCGCTCGAGCATGTAGGGATCGGTGCGCGCGGAACTGGTGTAGTAGTTGAAGTTGCTGCGCAGGCCGTCGAGATATTCCTGCGGCGAGCTGCCGCGGATCAAGGTCCAGTCGCCGCGCGAGTCCAGGCCGTACGCGTCCGAGCGCACGCCGGCGGCGTAGTTCAAGGCGTCCTGCACGTTCAAGGCGCCCTGGTCGGTCATGCGCTCGCGGGTGACCACGGTGATCGCCTGCGGGGTTTCCGCAATCGGCGTGTCGGTCTTGGTCGCGGTGCTGGCGTTGCCGGCCTTGTAGCCGATGGACGCGCCTTGGACGACGATATGGTCGAGCGTCGTGGCCTGGTCGGCGGCATCGACGGCGACATCGGGGCCTTCGGCCAAGGCCGGAAAGCTCAGGCAAAAACCAATGGCCAGGGCGAGGGGCACCGGGACGTGACGGCTGCGGGTCATGCGGGGAACTCCGGGGTCTAAAGCAAACGAGAATTATTATCGTTTAGTGAAGAACCGTAAAGGCCCGCACCGGCCGGGACTGCCTGCGAAGGCGATTCCGGCGCGGTTTTCGATGGGTAATCGTCAGAGATGGCGCGCGATGCGCTCGGCCAATCGGTCCAGCACCGCGCGATCCGCGGGGGCCGGCAAACCGTCGCGATACAGGTGCACGCCGTCATGCTCGCGACGCGGCTGCACATGCAGATGCACACGCGGGACTTCCTGGCCGCCGGCCTCGCCGTTGGATTGCCACAGATTGAGCCCGGCCGGCCGATCCTCGGCGGCCAAGACCTTGGCGATGCGCACCGCGACCGCCATCAGATGGCCGGCGGTGGCCTCGTCGAGCGCATAAATATCCTCGATGTGCCGGCGCGGCACGACCAGGACGTGGCCTTCGACCGCCTGGCGCAGGTCCATGAAGGCCACCGCGACTTCGTCCTCATAGACCCGGCTCGCCGGCGCGTGGCCGGCGAGGATGGCGCAGAAGATGCAGTCGCTCATCGCACCCAAAGTCAGCGCCCAAAGCGAGTAATCGAATCAGCGCCCGAGGAACTGCAACAGCGCGGCGCGCAGGCGCGCGAGCCCGTCGGCAATGTCTTGGTCGCCGATGTTCAGCGCGGGCACGAAGCGCAGCACGTCCGGCCCCGCCTGCAGCACCAGCAGGCCGTGTTCGATGCAGCGGTCGAGGATCTCGCCGGCCTTGCCGGCGTGTTCGGGGCGCAGTTGCGCGCCGATCATCAGGCCGCGCCCGCGCACTTCAGAGAACAGGCCGAGTTCGCCGTCGAGCGCGGCGAGGCCGGCTCGGATCGCCTGCGCCTGGCGTTCGACGTTGGCCATCAACTCCGGCGAGTTCAACTCGCGCAGCGCCGCGCCCGCGACCGCCGCGGCCAGCGGATTGCCGCCGAAGGTGGTGCCGTGGGCGCCGAACTGCATCGACTGCGCCGCCTTCGGGCCGACCAGCATGGCGCCGATCGGGAATCCGCTGCCGAGCGCCTTGGCCAGGGTCACCACATCCGGCACGACCTCGTAGCCGTGGCAGGCGAACAGGCGCCCGCTACGGCCCATGCCGCATTGGATTTCGTCGAGGATCAACAGGGCCTGGTGGCGGTCGCACAAGGCGCGCAAACCGCTGAGGAATTCCTGCGTGGCCGGCGTCACCCCGCCCTCCCCCTGGACCGGCTCGACCAATACCGCGCAGACGTCGCCCGCGGCCATCGCGGCTTCGGCCGCCCCCAGATCGTTGAAATCGCTGTAGCGGAAACCCGGCGGCAGCGGCTCGAAACCTTCGTGGTACTTCGGCTGCGCGGTCGCGGTGACCGCGGCCAGGGTGCGGCCGTGGAAGCTGCCGCGGAAACTCAAGATCACCCGGCGCTCGGGCTCGCGGCCCTGCGCGGTCGCCCACTTGCGCGCCAGCTTGATCGCCGCCTCGTTGGCTTCGGCGCCGGAATTGCACAGGAACACGCGCTCGGCGAAACCGGCCGCGGACACCAGTTGCTCGGCCAGGCGCAACGGCGGCTCGCTGATGAACACGTTGCTGGTATGCCAGAGCTTGCCGGCCTGCTCGGTCAGCGCCTGGATCAGCGCCGGATGCGCATGACCGAGCGCGTTGACCGCAATGCCGGCGCCGAAGTCCACGTACTCGCGGCCGTCCAGGTCCCACACGCGCGAGCCTTTGCCATGATCGAGCACGATCCGGCGCGGACGGTAGACGGGCAGGTAATAGCGCTCGGAGAGGGCGTAGAGCGAGGCGGTGTCCATGCGGGCGGCGGTCGCGTTCGAGGGAGAAGAACCCCATTGTCGCGCATCGTGCCGGCGGGTGCAGCGGCGGGGGCAGGATTTCCCGGGCGCGCTCGGCGGCTGCGCGCCGGGCGGATCGAACCACCGACGGACTGGCGCCGGTCACGGCGGGCCTTCGCCGCCGCGGTGGCGAAGACGCCGATCGCGACACCGCAACACGCCGGCGGCACTTCCCTCCCGCGCGGTTCGCGCCGACCCTGACCGACGCGTCGGCGCTGCGATGGCGCGTCGCCGGACATTCCATGCTCTTCTTCGATGAGGAAACGTCATGAGTTCACGCCGTAACCGCACCGTCCGCCTGCTTCCCGCCGTGCTCGCCGTGGTCCTGGCCCAGGCCGGCGCCACGCCGCCGAAGATCGCGATCACCGAGACCGCCGCCTTCGATGCCGCCTCGGTGCCCGCCTTCACCGGCGACTACGCCGACGTCTATGCGCATCTGGAAAAACAGCGCGCGGCCGACCTCGCCCAGTTGCAGCGCTGGGTCAAGCAGCCCTCGATCAGCGCCCAGGACAAGGGCATCGACGCGATGGCCGAACTGCTGCGCGGCGACCTGCAGGCACTCGGCTTCCGCGATACCGCGCTGGTGCCGACCTCCGGCCACCCCGGTGTCTACGGCTATTACGACGCCGGCGCCGAACACACTCTGGTGGTCTACATGATGTACGACGTGCAGCCGATCGAACCCACCGGCTGGAAGGTCGAGGCCTTCGACGGCGCGCTCGTCGACGACCCCAAGCTCGGCAAGGTGCTGATGGCGCGCGGCGCGACCAACCAGAAAGGCCCGCAGCGCGCCTTCCTCAACGCACTCGACGCGGTGATCCAGGTGCGCGGCAAACCGCCGGTCAACCTGATCGTGCTGGCCGAAGGCGAAGAAGAACTGGGCTCGCCGCATTACCCCGAAGTCGTCGCCAAGTACGAGGCGCAGTTGCGCAAGGCCAATGGCGTGTTCTTCCCGATGAACACCCAGGACCGCGACGGCGAAGCCTCGATGTTCCTCGGCGTGAAAGGCATCCTGTACCTGGAGCTGGAAGCCAAGGGCAACGCCAAGACCGGCGGCCCGCAGAAGAGCGAGGTGCACGGCTCGCTCGCGGCCAAGCTCGACTCGCCGAGCTGGCGCCTGGTGCAGGCCCTGGCGACGTTGACCACGCCCGACGGCGAGATCGCCGTGCCCGGCTATCGCGACGCGATCCGCGCGCCGAACGTCGAAGAGCAGCGTTTGTTCAACGGCCTGGTGGCCAAGCGCGCCGGCGACACCCAGAAACAACTCGACGCCTTCGCCGCCGCGCGCTGGAAAAACGGCCGCAACGACCGCGACGCCAGCGCCGCGGAACTCTTCGACACCACCCTCAACATCGACGGCCTGGTCGCGGGCTACACGGGCGAAGGCGTCAAGACCATCCTGCCGCACCGCGCCGTGGCCAAGGTCGATTCGCGCCTGGTGCCCGACCAGACCCCCGACGAAGCCGTCGCCCTGATCCGCAAGCAGCTCGACGCCAAGGGCTTCGACGACATCGAAATCCGCAAGCTGTCGGGCTACCCGCCGGCGCAGACCTCGGTCGAAGCCCCGCTGACGCGCGCCGCGATCGGCACCTACCGCAAACACGGCTTCACCCCGCCGGTCGCCCCGCGCATCGGCGGCAGCGCCCCCTACTACGTCTTCACCCAAACCCTGGGCCTGCCGATGATCGCCGGCGGCCTGGGTCATGGCAGCGGCGCCCATGCGCCGAACGAATACATGGTGATCGAACCCTTGAAGGGCTCGAAGATCGCCGGCCTGGTGCAGACCGAGCAGTTCTATGTCGACCTGTTGTATTCGCTGGCGGAGGCGTTGAAGCAACCTAAGTGATTGTTGTGGCTTCGATGGGGTAGCGGCCAGCAATTTGCGATTGCGATTGCGATTGCGATTGCGATTGCGATTGCGATTGCGATTGCGGTAAATATTTGGGGCTGTCCTAGATAAGAGTTATAGCCCCACCCAGTCCCGCAGCGTATTGAGCTGCTGACGGGGTGTCCCATAGTTGAAACGGAACTCGCACTCTTTCAGGAACAAGAAGAAATTCTTGCGCGG
>NZ_JBQJIN010000056.1:0-9076 GCF_052078695.1 Lysobacter sp. CA196
GGCTTTGTGACTACAACGCCGAGATACCCCACGACAGCCTGGGCGGTTTAACGCCCAACGAGTTTCGGATCCAAAACGACCCGGCGACCTCTAGTTTTGTGTGGCACTGATTTATGGTGGGTCGACACCAGCTCCGACAACCGGCGCCGTCCGCTGTCGATCAAAGCAGACATGGCCTGCGATCTAGAAGGGCCGGCGATGATTCGAAGCGGCACTGCGAATGGCCACCCATCCATGCGCCTGAACTCGTCCGGAAATCGATAATCACTAGGCGGAACACCCCTCGGCACTATCGTGGTGACACCTAACCTGTCCTACAGGTGGACGCATGGAAAGCAAGACAATCGAAGTGGGTGTATTCGAGAATGACTTAGCGATCGGCATGTAGCATACGTGGTCACCACACGACCGCTCAGCAAGCTCAAGGCGGACTTCGAACAATTATTGATCAATGGAATCCCGCACCCCTTCAGCAAACCCGGACAGATTCCGAGCGAGCATGGAGTCTGGATTGATATGGGCGACTTTGAAACGAGCACTGAAATCGAAGTGCACTGGAGATTCATGACCGGGATTCGCGCACCTGAAGACGACGTCCTAACCGGACACTGTCCGAACTTCAAACTCACCAAGCTGGTGCGACTCGAACGGATGAAGCTCGAACCCCTGACCGACTACGATGGAACCTTTCGAGTCAAGCCAGAGAGAATATAGGACTGTCTGTTGGCTCACGTGCTGAAACCGATCAGTTCGACAAATGAGCGTCAGCGAACCGGCCGCTCTTTTATCGCACGTCACAGCACTTGGATCGCACCAGTGACGCACCATCGCTTGTTCCAGGAGCAAAGCATGTTGGGCGTCCTGTAATGACTGCATCCCAACGGCAAAACACCCTGCGGCGCGAGCGTACACTCCATTTCCTCCAGCACGCGGGTCGGGTCGCAGATGTGCACTGCCCCCTCATTCCAGAAGGCCTGCGAGTAGCGCACATGCACGCGGTATGGCTCCAGATTTCTCAGGCGCATCGGGGTGCCGCAGAAGACATCGGGAAATTCGGGCGCCGGATTCTGCTCCACAACCACCTGCGGGACATTAATCCCACTGTGCGCGACGTCGTCGGCGAAATCGGCTTGCCCCATCCAAGGAATGCTCTCCGACAGCCCATCCCATAGAACCGAGCCATATCGGAAGGATGCGTGTCCTACCGCGGTAAAGTCCGCATACGCCGTTTTAAGTACACCAGCATCTTCGCACACCACTTTTAGCTGTCTAACACCAACCTTGGCCGTCATCTCAAGGTCGAAGTGACCGCCTGGCTTCAAGGCAATATCAGCAGGTATCTCGTGGGGATTTCCGTCAGTGTCGAGGAGACTCAGAAAGCGGATACTAGTAGCGGTGGCTGCGAAGCTTACGACCTCGATGAACTGGGTTGACGGCACGGAGTCATCGCGATCAATCGAAATCGAGATCTCCTCGGGCGCATCTACTTCAACAGCTTCGACGGCTTCGGCGCCGAAGCCTGAGGGATAATAAGTTGGGCGGGGCATGCCTTGCACCCTACCGACGCCGTAGAGATCTCCTCCGTCCCTGATAGTCAACTTCAACCAATGGAAATAGGATCTATTCGGGGCGAGAATTACCTCGCCCGCCATGTGCTCGACCCCATCTCCACCTCGATACGCAACCGCGACAGATCGGACGCGCTTTCGTTGACTCTTCAAAGACCAGGCCACAGCCTGTTTCGGTGCGATTGCATCTGCGATGTTAATAGTCCCGCCCCCGGAACCTTCCGTGGAAAATCGGATACGAACATCTTGGATCTCGCATCCTGTCAGATTGACTAGCTCGATTAGACGCGAGTAAGGATACTGGCGGACAGAAAACATTATTCCCCCCAGCGTGTTGTGCCGACTAGAACATAGGGCCTGGATCGGCTTTACTACATTAAAAATTTGAAAGGGAAGAACAAAGCTAAAAAGGGTCGACCTAAACACCGGTATTTTTATATGAATTAATTCCGCTTACACAGCCATGCCGGCATCGCCCCTATAGCAAAAATGCATCGCACAGCAAAGGTTGTAAAACTCGAGACGATTGGGCAGGCATGTCATATTAGCGGGTAAAAATCACCAAGTAACTTCCAGTTGCCGGCCAGATAGTACGCGACAAACGCCCATGCCGCGATTGAAAGAATGATCTTAACTGCAAAAAGAGTATAAGTAGGTAGCGTAATGAACCATAGCTCCTGAAATTCGGTTGTCTCAGAAATATTTTGTTTTAGCTTCATGCGGTAGTACGTCGTCCAAATGACGCTACCGACGACATACTGCAATAGATCACACGTAAGAGCGATCCCAAATAGTGCTAGTGCTGGGATCAGCGCAGTTGGAATTGGCTCAGCTGCGTCGGCAGATCGGAGTAGCCAAACTACAGCAATGCCGGCAAAAGCAAATTGACGCACCACGTCACTCGCCTTCGCCGTATTGGTGTCTTTAGCGCGCTGAAGATCGGCCAGGTTCATTTGGCTTTCTTGCGAGGTTTTAATGGGCCAGTATCGCCGCCGCTCGCTTTCTTGCGTGGCGCCTGCGATAAAGCGCTAGCAGCAGCAGTTTTTGACGCCGCGGAGGTTCGCCCATCTCTTAGCACCTTAGATGCAGCAGTCGCTGCCCGCTTCGATGTGCTCTCCTTTTTGGTCTTGGACTGCGTCAGGGCACTTCCCGCAGCGATCTTCGAATTTTTCCCCGTCGATGACGATTTCAGCACCTTTGACGCGGCCTTAGCGGCTCTCGGGCGAGTTTGCTTTGTAGCCATAATTCTCCCCAGAAATGATGAGCCGACGTTTGTCGCCTCACTGACTGCGAGTCATTTCCGCGGCGAGCACGTCGAAGAGGATACCTTCTGCTGACTTGGAGTACTGAAGGTGTACTTCGCCCCTAGAGCTTTCGCGGAATCACGCTATAACAGTAACGGCTCATACAGGCAAAGGCGGCCAACCATTCGTGTCGGCCCCGGTGCAACTTCCAGGCCCCTGGGTGAATGCGGACTAAGACAGGCGCTTTATTACCGGAGGGCACTGCAGCAGGGATCGCGAAACGATCACCTCAGTACAGGGGCACTCCGCAGAGTCTTGCGTTATGTCCAGCTGCCTATGCAATCGAGTTGGCTTATCGGCACTAATACTCCCATCGCCCTAGTTCAGCTCCTAACGCCACAAACAAAAAAACGGGAGGCCGAAGCCTCCCGTTTTTCGATTAAAGCTATCGAGCGCTGACTCAGAACGGAATATCGTCGTCCGCGAAATCGTCGCCGAAGTCGTTCGACTTGGCCGGGGGCGCTTCGCGACGCGGGGCGGAGTCCTGGCGACCGCCGCCATAACCGCCACCGCCACCGCCGCCGCCGGACGGACGCGCGGAACGCTCGCCACCGCCGCCGGAGGCACGCGCGGGGCGTTCGCCGCCACCGCCGCCTGCATCGCCGCCGCCGAGCATCTGCATCTCGTCGGCGATGATGTCGGTGAAGTACTTCTCGACGCCGTCCTGACCGGTGAACTTGTCGTAGCGGATCGAGCCTTCGATATAGACCTGGCGGCCCTTGCGCAGGTATTCGCCGGCGATTTCGCCGAGCTTGCCGAACAGCTTGACCCGGTGCCACTCGGTGCGTTCCTGGGTCTGGCCGTCCTTGTCCTTGCGGACGCTGGTGGTGGCCAGGCTGAGGGTGGTCACGGCCATGCCGCCCTGGGTGTATTTGGTCTCAGGATCGTTACCGAGGTTGCCGACCAGGATGACCTTGTTGATGCCGCGTGCCATGGGATTCCTTACAAATTGCCGGGGGTACGGCCGGGATGATGGATTATAGCGGCCTCCCCCGCCATCGGAGCCCGGCGCGGTTTGGGGTGGGGTTTGTCCGATGTGGGCGCAGCCCGGTCTGAGGCGGGTTGGGTGGGCTGGAAGCTTGGCTGGCTTGGGTCTGGGGCCAGGCGGAGTCCCCGGAGTGCGCAGGTTCCGTTGGCCGGCGGGACGTTGCCGGGGTCGGGGCCCGGAACCGGGCTGGCCGGGCGGAGGTGCCCACGGGCCCCCTAGGGGCATGTCTTCAGGGCCCCATCACAGGGGCCGCCATCCTTACGCAGTAGGCCGGGCATGGCGGTCGCGGCTTGCGCCGCTCCTACCCAAGCGCGGCGACGATCTGCCCCTGCCCCTGCCCCTGCCGTTGCCGTTGCCGTTGCCGTTGCCGTGAAAGCTTGGCGCAGTGCCGAACTCACGATGCAACCGTAGACCCATAGGGCGGCGCACAGGACGTGCGCCCGGCTTTTGAACAAAATGAACCGATAAGACAGGGATGTCTTATCGGAAAATCCCGGCGACAGCTGCGAGCTCGCAGGGGAGCTCTGTCAAGGAAGGCCTCCCTTTGGTTAGCTTTGACCGAAGGAACTCCCTGTGGGACTTTTGGGCCAGCAAAAGAAAGTAACCCGGCCGCGTCAGCGGGCGGAAGCTTTGCGGTTGATGTGGCTTCTCCGCTCTGCGGCAAGACACGCCGCCACAGCGAGCAGCGCGGTCGCGGCTTGCGCCGCTCCTACAGGGGCTGCAGCCGGTAACGCCGCGAAGCTGAAGCGGCGCGGTCGCGACTTGCGTCGCTCCTACCCTGAGTCCACCGGAACACCGAAGCGCATCGGCTCGGCAGCACATCGGCCCGCCGAAACGCATCGGCCATCGATTGACGCAGCAGCCCCGCCTCAATGCGCAGGCTGCGCCTGCGCCGACACCAAGGCGGTCTTGTCGACGCTGAGCTTGCCGGCCGCATCGAGCGTAGCGGTCACCCGATAGGTGGTGCTGCGCTCGTAGTCGTTGCTGTAGAAGGTCAGCACCTTGGCGCTGCCGTTGGGCTGCAGGGTCGGCTGGTGCGAACTGGCGCCGGAGTTGCGGATGCGGCGGATCGCCGACGGGGCGTTTTCGTCGACCATGACTCCGCCGACCGGGGCGAACCGGGAGACGACCTGCGCCCACCATTCGGCCGGGGCGTTCTGGCCGCAACTGCGCAGCACGGCTTCGGCGCCGCTGGCGCCGCCGGTCTGGGTGCCGCTGACCAGCGAACCGTCAGGCAGCACCGCGTAGTCGGCCGGCTGCTGGCCGGCACGGGCCCGGTTGGAGACTCGGTAGAAGCGGCAGCCGGCCAGGTCGAGGGCTTCGGTCGAGCCGACTTCGATCTGGTCCTTGCTCCAGCCGTGGTCGCGCACCGCGGCGGCGCTGACTTCGGCGACCACATCGGCGGCAGTAGTATTGGCGTCCATCGCAATCTCCTTGCTGCAAGCGGAAGTAGCGGTCGCCAGCCCCGCGAGGACGAGCCCCTGGAGCAGACGGCCGATCGGACTCAGTTGTCCCGGTCTCCGGGCGGAACCGAGGCGGCAGGATCGGACGGCTTGGTCTTCCATTTGCTCGTATCGCTCAGGACGGACTGGTAGTTGCTCGCGTCGACCTTGAGGCCGGTCAACTGGCTCAGGGTATCGAAGATCTTGGCGGCTTCCTCGGGCTTGTCGAGCGCGCCGTCGGTATCCCACCACCAGTCTCTCTGGATGCCGTGAGCATAGTCGGCATAGCCGCCGTTGGGGTTAAGGAAATATTCCCAGCGGTCGGCCGCTTCCTCGTTGCTCGGCGGCTTGCCGTTCTCGGCCATGTAGCCGACGTACCAGGCGCGGTATTCCTCGTTGAGGTAGTCGAAGGTCTGGTTGGTCTCGTCGCCGTTCACCAGATGGCTGACCTCGTGCGCGGTGGTGTTCTCGATCACCGCTTCGGCGTCGCTGCCGCTGACCCGGTTGTTGTCGGCCGGGACCTTGTTGGCGTTCAAGGTCAGGGTCTCGTCGTCGGCGTAGCCGTAGGTGGTGTTGCCGCCCTCGTCGGGGATGGCTTTCCACTCCAGCTCGTAGTCCGAATCGGGCGACAGGAATCGGTTCAGGGTGTTGTCGATGATCGCGCGGTCGCCGCTGTCGTGTTGCGACAAGTGTGCGACCAGCTTCAGCGAACGCTGTTTGTCGCCGCTGTCCTGGTCCTGGAACCACTCTTTCTGCAGGGTCCGCTCCATGTTCGAGACCGAGCGCGAATCCGGATAGTTCTTGGCCTGGCTCAACACCGCGGTCTTGTCGCCGGCGGAAAGCTCGGAGAATTTCTTGTCCTCGATCAGGTCGTGCAAGGCCTTCGGCAAGGCCGTGTCGGTGGACTTGCGGCCGGCCAGGGCGTCGGTGATGTTCTTCTGGTCGGCGGCCGGCAGCGCCTTGAATTCGGCCGAATGGGTCAGGGCGAATTCTTCCAGTTTGGCGCTCTTCTGCGGCGCGCCGAGCGCCTGGAACGAGGGGTCCTTGATCTGCTTGAGCAGGTCGTTGGTGGTCGCGGCATCGCCCTTGGCGTCGCGGAAGATCTCGGCCGCGCGTTTCTTGTCGTCGGGCGACAAGGCCTTGAACTCGGCGGAGTTGTACAACTCGCTGCCGGCCTTGTAGCCGTCTTCCTTCAGGCCCTTGATCAGGTCGTTGAGCTCGCCGGGGTCGCCGGTGCGCGCCAGTTGCAAGGTGTCCTTGACCTGCTGCGGCACGCCCGGATCGTTGAGCGCGGCGATGACGTCGTCCTTGCTCGCGAATCCGTCCGAGCGCCCGCGGCCGGCGGCGGTATCGAGCAGCTCGCTGTTGTAATTGCCGTTCTTGATCGACTCCATCGCACCGGTCACGTCACCGCGGCCGATGGTGCCGTCGACTTCGCCCTGGCCGCCACCGACGTCGAGGAAACTGCGCACGGCCAGGCTGCCGAGCACGTCCTTCGCCGCCTGCTGCTGCTCGGGCGTGAACTTGTTGTCGACGTTGTCGGCGACCGCCTGCAGATCCTCCTGGCTGATCTTGCCGTCGGCCTTGCTGGGGTCGCCCTGCTTGGCGGTGTCGAATACGCTGAAATCGCGGTCCAGCACCTGGGTGCTCTTGACGCCATCGATGGCCATGCTCGTTCTCCGACGCGGGGGACGGGCGGACGCGCGCAAGGGTGTCGCCGACCCGGAGCGCTGAGCCTAATCCTCGCCCGCAGGCCGCGGCCATTAGGGCCTACCCTAGAAATGGCCCGGAAAACCGACGAAATTCGCAGGGCCAATCGCGTCCGTGCGCGGGCGGTCACGGTTCGGACACTCGGCTCGGGGGGCCTCCGACTCGCGGCTTCCGATACTCGCCCCCTGGGTCAGGTTGTCGCAGGCCCCGACGCCGCGGTCGGCCGGCGTCGGAGCGATGCGATTCGCACGGACGTCCTTGCGGCCACGACGCCGCGATGCGATGGCGCCGTTGCCGGGGCGCGAGGCCGGGCATCGGACGCCGGTCCGTGGTCGGCGCTGTCCCGATGCCGGCAGCAGGCGACCAGGGCGCGCAAACCCTGTTTCGTCAGGGACTTAAACGCTATCAGGGCGACGTCGCAAGGACCGGCCCGGCCGCAGCGGCCGGACGCCGGACCGAAACCCTGCACCGGCCCGGGCCCGTCGGCCGTGGCGAAATCGCGCGCTCCGCCCCTGTTTCGGGGCTCGGCAAGGCCCACCGACTCACCCGGCAAAACCGCCCCGCCTTCACAGCTTCCGATGCGGGCTTAAGCTCGACGGCGCTCACACTCTATAATCGCGATTCCAACCACTCGGCCGTCCCATGCCTCCCAGCGCCACGACCATGTCCGTCGCCGATCTGGCGACCATCCAATCCCTGGCCCGTGACGACATGGCAGCCGTCGATGCGCTGATCCGCCGACGCCTGTCTTCCGACGTGGTACTGATCAACCAGGTCGCCGAATACATCGTCGGTGCAGGCGGCAAGCGGCTGCGGCCGATGCTGTTGCTGCTCGCCGCCGGCGCCCTGAATCACCGCGGCCCGGACGCGCACCAGCTCGCCGCGGTGGTCGAATTCATCCACACCGCCACCCTGCTCCACGACGACGTGGTCGACGAGTCCGACCTGCGGCGCGGGCGCAAGACCGCCAACGCGGTCTGGGGCAACGCCGCCAGCGTGCTGGTCGGCGACTTCCTGTATTCGCGCAGCTTCCAGTTGATGGTCGAACTCGACCGCCTGGAGGTCATGAAGATCCTCGCCGACACGACCAACCAGATCGCCGAAGGCGAAGTGTTGCAGCTGCTGCACGTACGCAACCCGGACACCGACGAAACCGCCTACCTGCGCGTGATCGAGCGCAAGACCGCGGTGTTGTTCGCCGCCGCCACCCGCCTGGGCGCGGTGCTGGCCGGCTCCGACGCCGCGGTGCAGCAGCGCATGCACGACTACGGCATGGCCCTGGGCTATGCCTTCCAGATCGCCGACGACGTGCTCGACTACGCCTCCGATGCCCAGACCCTGGGCAAGAACCTCGGCGACGACCTCGCCGAAGGCAAGGCCACCCTGCCGCTGATCCACGCCATCGCCCACAGCGACGACACCACCCGCGCACGCCTGCGCGCCGCGGTCGAGCACGGCGACACCGAGGCAATGCCGGAAGTATTGGCGGCGATCCACGCTACCGGCGGCCTCGACTACAGCCGCAAGCGCGCCTGCGATTACGCGGCGGCCGCCGAAGCGGCATTGGATGCGCTGGAAGAGAACGACTACACCGCCGCCCTGCGTGGTTTGGCGCGGTATGCGGTCAGCCGCGATCATTGAGTCGCGGTAGTTAGTTAGTTGGGTTGGGAGGGGAGCCCCTCCCCTGTAGGAGCGATGTGAGCCGCGACTGCGGGACGCGCCGAGGCCGCATGGCCGTCGCCAATGATCGAGGCGGCGTTCTGTCGCAGGGTAGGAGCGACGCGAGTCGCGACCGCGGGATGCGCAGAAGTCGCATGGCCGTCTTCAGTGATCGAGGCTTCGATCTATCGCGGGGTAGGAGCGGCGCAAGCCGCGACCGCGCTGTCCCGGTCTTGTGGCGTATCGCTCAAGCAAGATCTAGATCTAGATCAAACGCCAAAAGCTTCCGCCACTAAAGCGGCGGGTTACTTTCTTTTGTCTAAAGCAACAAAAGAAAGGTAAGGCGGTCTCTAAGCTTAAGTGCATCACCCACCGAAGGGTTCTGCACATGGGCCACCACTACAC
>NZ_JBQJIN010000057.1:0-8570 GCF_052078695.1 Lysobacter sp. CA196
GATGCTCGTGCCATCGGGACACGCCAATTCGGGTCGCGGTTCATACCTGGAGGTCCTGATGATCTCGATGGGTACGGCGACCGATGCTCCAATGAGCCGCGATAGCAGCCGCTGCGTTCATACAGGTACTCACCGGAACAGACCCGGCAAACCGTAATGCTCGTTCAAAGGGAAAGCTCCGTAAGAAAGAGACCGGTAGGGGATGGTTCGCCCTCGAGCCAAGGACCGTACCCAGCCGCTACCCACCTTGAAAGTATTCGGCCCAGGGAGGGAATGGTTACACTCCCTGCCAGACAGGAAGGAATGGCAGTTCAAACCGAGCAACGGCGCTACCTTGCTCTTGAAAGTCGGCGCGCCCACCATCCTTCCGAGACCTATAACGCATCCATTCGGATCGACCCGCCGGCGTCGCCGACAAACGCGATCATCGACGCGGTTTCGCGCCGCCGGTGTTGGCGATCGGCTCCGGCATGGCCGAGGAGTGATGGTGGGCGATCAGCCACTTGCCGTTGCGCCACTCGTATACGTAGGTATACCGCGCATGCACGGCCTTTCCATCGGCAAGCTTGAAGGTGTAGGTGCCTACGTCTTGCGCGACATTGCAGCCGATCTTGATGACGCGCTTGTCGATCGTGCCCTGCGGCTTTCCCTTGAGGAACTTGACGAAGTAATCGCGCATGGCGGCGCGGCTGGTGCGCGGCTCGTTCGACAGGGTCGCCAGCAGTACGCCATCCTCGGCATAGTTGGCAATGACCTTGTCGGGATCGCCGGTGCGCAGAGAATCATTCCAGCGGTTGAACAACGCCGCGACCTGAGGCTCGGTGACCTGGGCGCAGGCCGACTCCATCGGCGCCTGCGCTCCAGCCGGCATCGAAGCCGGCAAGAGGAGCATTGCCGCTGCGACCATAGAAGCAGTTAGAACCGTATTCATTGAGGACTCGCTCATTCGAAAGATTGATTGGGCAGTAGAAAGAGCTCGAATGGATAGTCGCGCGAGCGTTTCCATGGAAGCTCCTGTCTCCATTCGTTTCGGCATGCAGCGGGCCGCATGCCTCAGATGTGTTAGCGGCATGGTCGGCCGCGCTATTCCACGGGCGATAGCCCACGCAGCCGCAGCAGTTGAAGCAGTTGAAGCAGTTGAAGCAGTTGAAGCAGTTGAAGCAGTTGAAGCAGTTGAAGCAAGCTACGGCATCCGGCAGCAGCGCTCTTATCGCCGCGAGAGCGACTTGACCTGCTGCCAGCAGCCGTTACCGCGACGCCGCATTCGCGACCCCATTCGGGGCAGCCTCCAGCACCCCGCATGCGATGCGTTTCCCGGCGTTGCCGCTGGGCTGACTGGAGTAGTCGTCCGGCTTCGCGTGGATGACTAACGCGCGCCCCAGGATGTCGTTCTCGCCGCCACTGCCGAGGCTGGCTCCATGCACGAGCGCCCTGACCGTCGCCTCTCCTTTGGCGTTGGCGACGATATTTTCCATGTCGCCGACGTGGGGCCCGCCAGGGGACGCACGGCCATGCTGATGACGGTATGGGTTGAAGTGGTCCCCGGCACTGCTGGCATCGAGCGCGCTGCAGTCGCCTTTTTCATGGATGTGGATCGCATGCACCCCACCGGCCGTCAAGCCGGTGACGGTGCCAACCACGGCCATCGCCTGTCCTTTGGGCGAGACAGAAAGGCGTCCCTCGACGCTGCTTCCCGAGGCGGGCCGTAGCGACACCGCGGCCGCCGCCTTCTCCTCGTCTCCCGCGCCGGGCCGCGATGGCCTCTCGGCGTTGCCGCAGGCACAGATCCCCAGGCTGACCGCGAGGGCCATGCCGATGCGCGAGTATCTACGCCCTATCGCATTCTTGATGTTCATTCTCATAGCCTCGACAGATCGTGTTTCCCGAACAGGAACTCCGTGTATTCCACGGACACCGCGCTGCGCTGCCCCTCCGGGCCGTAGTAGCGATCCTTACGGCACAGCCGCTCCCTTACATCGCAGAAGATTCCATTCGCTAAAGTGAACTCGTACATGTCCATGTCCTTATCGGCGAACGCATTCATTGCCGTTCTCATGCCGTTATGTTTTTCGGTCAGCGCGTGAGAAAGCCCTTTCTTATTCGCGCAAACGTAGCGATCGCAAAGCACCCCTGGCTCCGGCGTGCGCACGGCGTTCTTCCGCTCTGCCTGCGCCGATGTCGCGATCAGGACGATCAGCAAGGAAATGGAGCACTTCAGTTTCTTCATGTCATGGTTCTCATTCGAATCGGGCGAGGTTGGACACACGGGAAACCGACTTCGTCGTCGTTTCGATCAAGTGCACGGAACGTATCTGCGAATCGGAAGTACCGATTCGCCCCTGGTTTTTGCCTTCTATCGCGCGGAAGCCGACGCCGCGCCTGCCGTGCAACATTCCCTGGGCGCGGATGGCCTTCGACGACTAAACGCGGAGCAACGGCGCCGCGCCCGGGGAGATACGGATCACCGGCTCGCGGATTCACCTGGCGAGCGCCCGTCCTTGGCCAGTCCGGATAGACGCTCGGCAAGCTCGACGCTTCCTTGCCGACGTGCCAGTTGCTCCGCATCGGCGCCGGAGTCGTCCTGCAAACCGAAATCCGCACCCCGCTTGGCTAGCGCGTCCAGCCATTGGTCGCGCGAAAATAGTGCGGCATACATCGCTGCGGTCTGACCGGCGCTATTGCGCTGATTGACCTCCGTACGCGGGTCGTCCAACAGGCGGCGGACCGCATCGTCCGCCCCTCTGAAGAGAGCGCCCATCAACGCCGTGTTTCCGCGCTCGCCATCGGCCACGTTGGGGGACGCCCCCGCTTGCAGCAACGCTTGAATCGCCGCATCTCGCCCGTGGTAGGTCGCCAGGATCAGGGGCGTGAACCCCTTGGCGTTCCGGGCATCCAGATCTACGCCGTTCTTCGCCAGGGAACGAATCAGCTCAGCGTCTCCGCTCCGCGCCGCTTCGAAGAGATACTCGGTGAGTTCCTCTCTGGACTTCTTTACCGTGTCGACAGGCTCCGCCGCGAACGCGACCGCCGGCAGAGCCAGTAAGAGAATCATTACCCATGCCATTCGATGCATAACGTGCTCCATTGAAGGCCGGGCCTTATTCGCTCAAGGCGTCCGCCAGGGACTGCACCCGGCCGACGTCGGCCTTCAGCGCCTTGGCGAGACCTTGACCGTAGCCGGCATCGGCCTTGTAGAAGTACGAGAGCATCGTGTAGCGCGCGACATCGTCGCTCACACGTCCCAGGTCCCCAGCGAGGTTGGCGACCAGGTTGCCCTTGTCGGTGGCCGACAGCGACCGATAGAACTCTCCGGCCTGGCGAAAATTCAGCGTCTTTGCGATTCGTTTCTGCTGAGTGGTTCCCGAGAGCGGCAGTTCGCTGTATCTGTGCTTGCCGTCTTGAGGTTTCGGTGCCAGGCGGGAGGGTTCGTAATTCACGCTTCCGGTGCGCATTCCGGCATTCGATGCGCCGTCCTGGTTGTTGCTGTTGATCGGCACCTTCGGGGCATTGATCGGCAGCTGAGCCACATTGGTCCCGACGCGATGCAACTGAGTATCGGCGTAGGCGAACAAGCGCCCCTGGAGCAGGCGATCCTCGGACGGCTCGATGCCGGGAACCAGGTTGGAGGGCGCAAACGCCGACTGCTCGGTCTCCTGGAAGATATTCGCAGGGTTCCGGTCCAGAACCATCGTGCCGACCTTGACCTCGGGCACTCCGGACCAGACCTTGGTCGGATCGAGCGGATCGAAGTCGAAGTCGTCGAGCTGATCGGGCGTGAGGACCTGCATGTACAGGTCCCAGCGCGGATGCTCGCCGCGCTTGATCGACGAGATCAGATCGTTGGTGGCGTGATTGAAGTCGCGTCCTTGAACTTGCTCTGCCTGTTTCGCCGTCAAATTGTGCTCGCCTTGACGGCTGTCCCAACGGAACTTGGCATAGACATACCCGCCTCGCTCATCGACCAGCTTGTAGGCGTGAACGCTGCTGCCGTCCATCTCGCGATAACTGCGCGGGGTTCCGTAATCGGAATAGGCCCGGGTCAGCATATGAGTGGCCTCGGGCACGTGCGAGAAGAAATCGAAGAACCGGTTCGGGTCCTGAAGGTTGGTGTCCGGGCTCGGCTTCAGCGAATGCACCATGTCCGGGAACTTGATCGCGTCGCGGATGAAGAACACCGGAAGATTGTTCCCGACCAGATCCCAGTTGCCTTCCTTGGTATAGAACTTCGTCGCGAAGCCTCGCGGATCGCGCAGCGTTTCCGGCGAGTGATTGCCGTGGATCACGGTCGAGAACCGGACGAACACCGGAGTCACAGCACCCGGCTGCAACACCTTGGCCTTGGTATACCTGCTCACGTCGCCGGTGACTTCGAACCGTCCGTGGGCGCCGGTGCCTCTGGCGTGGACGACGCGCTCGGGAATGCGCTCGCGATCGAATCGCTGCAGCTTCTGGATCAGATGCACGTCCTGAAGCAACACCGGTCCGTCCGGGCCGGCCGTCTGGGAGTTCTGGTTGTCGCCGACCGGAGCGCCGTTGTCCTGGGTCAAAGAGGACTGGGCGAGCGCCTGTCCAACGAAGAGTTGGGCGACGACAATGAGGACTAGCGAACTTCGCTTGCGCATCTGATTACTCGTTGAGTGAAAGATCTGGAGATAGCCTTTCTCAGGCGCCCGCCCTCGTCCAATACATTTACGCGATAGATTCAATTCACAAGAGTGATTGCCTTGGCACTCGTTGCGCGTACTGCAACGGCTGCATTCACCGCCAACAACCCGACTGCTTGCCGGTTGCGCAAAAGAAAAAGCCGCACGACTGTCGTGCGGCTCTTCTTGCCGAATTCATCTGTGCTCGGCCACACGTAGCCGACGAGGACCTGCGCCTAGCGCTTAGAACCGAAGACCTGTTTCTCCAGCGTCATCGATGCCCCGCGACGATCGCCGTCCTCGGCGTTCGTTTCGACACGATTTTTCTGGCTCAGCGCACCCTGCATTCGTTCGGCGAGAAACTCGACCAGCAGCCGCACCTTCTGCGAGGTCTTGCGACTGACCGGATAGACCACCGAGATCGGATCCGGAGGAGGCGAACATCCCGCAAGCAAAGCCACCAGATCGCCATTGCGCAAGGCGTCCGCCACCAGATAGTCCGGCAACTGCGCTATGCCAAGACCGGCCTTCGCCGCTTCAATGAGGTGGAATATGCATTCGCTTCGCATCCGCTCGCGGACCCGACAGGAGCGCAACTGAGCGCCGTCGCGCAATAGCCAATACGCACCGGCGTGCCCGCGCGCATGCAGAAGCCCCTCATGGTCTTTCAGCATATCGGCGGATGTCGGGGTTCCGTTCATCTCAAGATAGGCCGGGCTGGCACACAACATGTTGTTGCCATGCCCGATCACGCGCCCCACCATATCGGAGTCCGTCGACTCTCCGTTTCGGATTGCGACATCGAACCGCGTTTCTCGAATCGACGAATCCCGCTCTTCGATATCCACCTTCAGCTTGATATCGGTATAGGCGCGAGCGAACTCCGCAATCGATCGAGTCACCGCAGGCACGCACAGTGAAGATGCGACGGAGACTACGACCGTCCCCCGCAAGCCGCTGTTCCAGCTCGCTATTTGACGATTGGCCTCTTCTATGGCTTCGAGAATGCTCAGGCACTTAAGGTAGTAGGCCGATCCAGCCTCGGTGGGGCCGACGCGCGCACTGCTGCGATCTATCAGCCGCATGCCGATCCGGTGCTCGATACCGCTTATGCGGCGGCTGACCACGGATTTCGACACGCCCAGCGATTGCGCCGCCCGGGTGAAGCTTCCTGCGCCGACGACGGCCACGAATGCGGTCATGCCCACCACGTCGACGAGGACTCCTCCCCGCGACGGAAGCTCGCAGCTCTCTTCACCCAGCCTCATGACCTACGCTCAAGAATCGTCTGACTGCACATGAGAGGCCACGGTGAGCGCACGTATTTATTCGCCATCGGAAGTACGCCTCGTCAGACTATGCTCGACATCAATTCATTAAAATTGGGAATTGTCTTAGGCAGCTTCGCTCGGCACAGATCAATCATCGCAAGCGCTCTCCGGACTTCGTTACCGACAGCACAAACCGGTCCGTTCGCCTATTCGATCTTCAACCTGCGTACGCGGGGCCGAATCAAGAAGCCGGCTTATCCGTACGCTGCGCCCGAAATCCATTCTTGGCTGAAGAGCGTTGGCCTGCACCGGGTTCGAACTTCCTTTCCTCGCACAGATAGCTCCGAATCCGCAGGGCGCCTATTCATTCCAAGCCAGACGGTCCGCCTCTACCGATCGAGGTTCTACTTGCGACGACGCTCGACAAGACTCGCGTTGAGTCGGCTATCGACGCATTTCAGAGAGAATCCTCCTTATCGTCCGCCTACTTCGCCATAACGTGACGCGCTACTGGCTTTAGCACGCAGCGATCATCCTCATGCGATTGCACCAACCGGCGACCGAAGCTACAAGATCCTTAATGCCCGCGAACATCGCACCTCACGCAAATCCGGGCTCGTGTCGGAACATCGTTGGCCACCGCATCGATGCATGCGAACCGATCATCCGGGTCGATGAGACGTCTGCCAGCCTGGCCCGTTGGCACGACGGCCCGCATAACCGGTTTGTGCTATCCAGCGATTCAGCGGCCATAAGGTTCAGCCAGTAGAATTGGCCTCTTACTGGAAGCGTCTTGCCAAACGTGCCGGTCCTGTCGGCACCGAGCTCATCGCTTGCGCATGGGCGATGCTCAAAGCCCATCTGGCCGGCTGCAAACACCGACTCGCGAGGGCGGAGGTGAGCGACAAGAAAATGGAGACAAGTTCGGTGTTTAATGATAGCTACGTCCCGGCCGCCGCCAGGCCAACCCAGTGAGCACCCAGCAGAACCCTGCAAGGGTACTCATTGCAGACGACCACCCGGTCATCGTGGCCGCGCTCTCCGAAATGCTGGGTAGCGCCTTGGATATGGATGGCATCCGCATCGACTCGGTTCCGGATGGGGATCGTCTACTGCAGACCCTCGAGAACCACCTCTTCGACTATCTGGTCATGGACTTGCACATGCCCGGAAAGCTCCAGAGCGTGTCGCTTCTGCGCGCCGTGCTGGATAAACAACCCCGACTCCAGGTAATCATCTACACGGGGATGGAACTTCCTTCCCTTGCGCTGACCACGCTGGAAACCGGCGCTCGCGCCTTCGTTTCGAAGTCGAGCCACCCGAGCACGATAGTCGAAGCAGTCCTTGCGGTGATGCGCGGCAATACCTACACCGATCCCACGATCGATATAGGCTCGGCCAAGAGTCACCCATGGCGTCAGCTCAGTTCGACAGAGCAAGCAGTCGTCCTGGCATTGGCTCGCGGCGAGAATCTTCAAGCGATCGCGTTGGATAGCAACCGCAGCTACAAGACCGTCACGACCCACAAGTACAACGCCTTGCGTAAGCTGGGCCTGAAGTCGAAGGATGAGCTGTTTCGCTATCTCGAGAAGCATGGGCTAGGCCACCTGCTTCAGTGAGACTCCACCATCGAGTGCGCAGGCCGCGGCTCGCCGCCAGCTACCGGAGCAGTGCCCGGGCCCTCGACGCGGCGTTTCAGCGCCCGAGCCGCCACCGCCGGCAACCTGCGATTTACGCGTCTCTATTGATCTGGACCGATCCCCTCGGAAACGCCACGGGCGCTGCGCAGGCTTCGTTTTTGCTGGGAATACTGCTGCTGTCCCAGGAGCGAACCCAGTGCATGAGCCACTACCGCCTTTTCGTGGCCGATCGACTTTTCCACCGTCCTCCATACCCCGGCTTTGCACCAGCGCATGTAGCGCACGTAGATAGGCCGCCAAGCGCCGTACATCGCCGGAATCTCGGACCAGAAGGCCTTGTTGCAGGCCACCCACAGCACCGCTTCGACGAAGCCCCGATATTTGGCCTTTTGGTTTCTCGCTCTGGCGGCCAGGTTCGACGGAAGCGCCTCATTAATCCGGCGCCATTCCAAGTCGCTCAGTATGGCGACACTCTGCTCCACCGACGATTCTTCGTTCATAGAAGCTCTCAAAGAGTCCACTTAAATAAGCCAGCGCCATTATTCAATAGCGCGCCGTGAGATCTTCTCGAGCTCCGCGTCCAGGCCGTGCCTGGAACGACGGGGGAAGCTATGCCGACGCGCCTTCGTAATGCCGCCTCCTGAGCCTAGGAGGCGGCGCAAACAGATGGTCGATTACGATCAGTACGTGCCCACCATGTTCAAGAACCACCCCTTGTGGTCGTAATCGAAGTTGGTCAGGTCGTCGCTGAACTCGGTGAAGTTGTAGCCCACACCGACGCGGAAGTTGCGGCCGATATCGCGGTCCACGCCGATCAGGAAGCCCTGGCGCTCGCCGCCGTCGCGCACGCCCAGCCAGCGGTACTCGGCCAGGGCATGCCAGGTTTCGACGAACTCGTAGCGGGTCTGCACCGCGGCGAAGGTCGTCGCCGAATCGGCCCACTGGCCTTCGAGGCGACCGTAACGCACTTCGCCTTCGCGACGCGCCAGCTTGCCGGCGAACTCCCAGTGGTGGTT
>NZ_JBQJIN010000058.1:0-8057 GCF_052078695.1 Lysobacter sp. CA196
TCCGTATGCCGGCGGAGGTGTTTCTGGAGAAGCTTTACAGGCGGCCGGTGAACTTCTCTATTGAGGACGTGCTTGCGGTGGGGTGATGCACTTGGATGTTGACTCCGCCTTACCTTTCTTTTGTTGCCTATGACAAAAGAAAGTAACCCGCCGCTTTAGCGGCGGAAGCTCTTAGCGTTTGATCTTGCTCCGGTAGAAGCCACAAGCCACAAGCATGAGCAAAGCTTCCGTCCGCTGACGCGGCCGGGTTACTTTCTTTTGCTGGCCCAAAAGAAAGCTAACCAAAGAAAAGGCCTTCCTTGACAGAGCTCCCCTGCGAGTTCGCAGCTGTCGCGGGGATTTTCCGATAAGACATCCATGTCTTATCGGAAAACGCCGCACGTCCTGTGCGGCGCCCTTCGGGTCTCCAGGTGTTCTCGCGAGTTCGGTATTGCGCCAAGCTCATCACGGCAACGGTAACGACAACGACAGGAGCACAACAACGATCGTCGCCGCTCTTGGGTAGGAGCGGCGCAAGCCGCGACCGCGCACGCTCCCGATTGCCTCGCCACACGCCTGAAACATCCGCAGCCGCGATACGAGCCACCCACCCTCAGTAATGCAACAAGGCATGTACCGGCGTATCGCCCGACCAGCGTTCGCGACCACGCAAAGCGTCGAGCTCGATCAGCACGCTGGCACCGACCAACACCGCATCCAATCGCTCGACCAGCTCGCGCGCGGCCGCCAGGGTGCCGCCGGTCGCGAGGACGTCGTCGACCAGCAAGGTGCGCTCGCCGGGTTTCAAGGCATCGCTGCGTACCTGCAATTGATCGCGGCCGTATTCCAGTTCGTATTCGACCGCGATCAACGGCGGCGGCAGTTTGCCCGGCTTGCGCACGGGCACGAAGCCGGCATGCAGTTTCTGCGCCAAGGCGGCGCCGAAGATGAAGCCGCGCGATTCGATGCCGCATACGGCCTGCACGCCGCTGCCCTGCCAAGGCTCGGCCAAAGCGTCGATGCAGCGCGCGAAACCGCCGGCGTCGGCCAGCAGCGGGGTGATGTCGCGGAAGGTCACTCCCGGCTTGGGGAAATCGGCAACCGCACGGATCAGTGCGTCGATGCTCTTCAAGGATTCGCTCTTCAGGGATTCGTTCATGCGCTTATCTTGCAGCAGATGGGTGGGCGGAAGCGCGGCTCAGGCGGCGTCGCCGCGGCGCACCGAAAACAGCGGCTGATCGCCACGCAACAGGCCGAGGAAGATGCCGGCCAGGGACAAGCCGATGCCGAGCAGTTCCAGGCCGCCCAGTCGCTTGTGGAACAGCAGCACGTCCCAGACGTAGGCGAGCAAGGGTTGCAGCAACAGACACAGGCCGACGATGCCGGCCGGCAGCTGCGGCATGGCGCGGCCGATCACCAGCCAACCCAGCACCTGAGCGATCGCGGCGTAGGCGAACAGGATCAACCAGTCGTGGGCGCTGCCGGGAATCAGGTTTTCGCCGCCGAACGGCACCGACACGCCGAGCATCGCCGCACTGCCGAGGCACAACCACCACTGCAGCGCTTCGTTCGGGGTCTGCTGGCGCCGCGCCTGCGCTGCACGGAACGCGAGCAGGAACACGCCATAGGCCAGCGCCGTGCCCAGGCCGTAGATCACGCCGAGGCGGAAACGCGCGTCGACGCTTGCCCAACCCGGCGCCAGCAGCAGACCCAGGCCGACCAGGCCCATCAACAAGCCCACCCACAAGCGCCAGCCCGCGCGCTCGCCGAACACCAGGGCGCCGACGCCGGCGAGGACGAAGACCTGGAAGTTGGCGAGCAAGGTCGCCAGGCCGACGCCGACATACAGAATGCTGCGATGCCAAAGCCACAGGTCCAGCGCCAGGAACGCCGCGCCGAGCATCACCAGGCCCAAGGTGCGTCCGTCCGGGCGCCAATGGCGCATGCGGTCGCGCCGCCAAGGCTGGCCGAGCAGCATCAACAGGATCCCCCCGGCCAGGGCCATGCGCCAGAACGCCGATGCGGCCGGGCCGATCTCGACCCAACGCACGAACACCGCCGAGCTGCTGATGACCGAGGCGCCGATCAGCATCTCGACCAAGGGCGTGCGCAGGGTGGCGGTGGACGACGAGGCGCTCACGAGCGCCTCCCGGAGCGGGTCGCAAACGATGCGAAATGCATGATCGAAACTCCATGAGGGCCGGAGCGCGGTCGGAGCGATCCGGAGGCCCCGCGTCGGCGACCGGCATTCGACCGGACGCGCCGCAGGGCTCGATGAAAGGGGAAGAGTGGCGTCACACAGCGGGCCTGACGGCCGTGGCCCGGTCCCGCCGGGGCGGTCGCGGACCTCGCGACGATGCGGGCGTCGCGCGCCCGGGCTCAGGCCGGAAGCAGGCCTGGCGGCGGCATCGCCCCGTTCGGAATCGAATCGCTGGGGTCGGACTCGACCGAGTCGCTCGCCGGCGGTGGCGGTTCGCCGAGCGAGAGCGCATCGACCGCCTCGCGCGCTTGCGGCCAGGCGGCCTCGGGCACGCAGACCTGGACCGGACCGAACGGCAACTCGCCGATGCCGCCGAGCAAGGCCTCGCCCTTCATGAACACCGGAATGCCGGCCGCTTCCAGCGCGTGCCGGACCAGATGGGCGTCGATCAAATGGGCGGCTTCGTAGACGACTTTCATCGTCGCTGTCCTTCGGCGCAACGGCCTCGCGGGTCTGCGGCCAGCATACGCCGGAGCGGCCGGCTTGGCCCATCGACGGCGCGCAGACACAGCGTTCCAGGCAGGCCCGGCAAACCCGCCGATCCCGCCGATGCGGTCCTGCGGACTGCCCTCCCCGCCGGTCCGATCCGCGTTCCGGCCCGGCCGCCCAGCCGCCGCAAGGCAGGGATCGCCGCCAAAGGCTAAACTTCACGACCTTCCCAGCCTTTGCCGTGACGCATGTCCGCCGACCCCGCCCGCACCGCTCCCGAATCTCCGACCGACTCCGCCGCTACGGCCGCGGTCAAGCAGGACTTCGTCCGCCAGATCGTCCGCGAGGACCTGGCCAGCGGCAAGCACCAGGCGATCCGGACCCGCTTCCCGCCCGAACCCAACGGCTATCTGCACATCGGCCACGCTAAGGCGATCTGCCTGGATTTCGGCGTCGCCAACGAATTCGGCGGGCGCTGCAACCTGCGCTTCGACGACACCAACCCGGCCAAGGAAGACCCCGAATACGTCGCCGCGATCCAGGAAGACGTGCGCTGGCTCGGCTACGAGTGGGCCGAGCTGCGCCATGCCTCGGATTACTTCGAGGTGTTCTATCTCGCCGCACAGAAACTGATCCGCCAGGGCGACGCCTTCGTCTGCGACCTCAGCGCCGAGGAAGTCCGCGCCTACCGCGGCAACCTCAACGAGCCGGGCCGCAATTCGCCGTACCGCGAGCGCAGCGTCGAGGAAAACCTCGACCTGTTCCAGCGCATGCGCGCCGGCGAGTTCGCCGACGGCGCGCGCACCCTGCGCGCGAAGATCGACATGGCCTCGGGCAACATCAACCTGCGCGACCCGGCGCTGTACCGGATCAAGAAGGTCGCTCACCAGAACACCGGCGATGCCTGGCCGATCTATCCGATGTACGACTTCGCCCATTCGCTCAGCGACTCCTGCGAGGGCATCACCCACTCGCTGTGCACACTCGAGTTCGAAGACCACCGCCCGCTCTACGACTGGTGCGTGGGCCGGGTCGACCTGCCGAATTCGCCGGACCTGCTGGCACCGCTGCTCGACCGCGGCCTGCCCAACGAAGCGGCGATCCCGCGCCAGATCGAGTTCTCGCGCGCCAACCTCAACTTCACCGTGATGAGCAAGCGCAAGCTCATGGTGCTGGTGCAGGAAGGCCTGGTCGACGGCTGGGACGACCCGCGCATGCCGACCCTGCAGGGCATCCGCCGCCGCGGCTACACCCCGGCCTCGCTGCGTCTGTTCGCCGACCGCCTGGGCGTGAGCAAGCAGAACTCGACCATCGATTACTCGGTGCTCGAAGGCTGCCTGCGCGAAGACCTCGACGCCGCCGCGCCGCGCCGCATGGCCGTGCTCGATCCGCTCAAGCTGGTCATCACCAACCTCGGCGACGCGCACGAGGAATCGCTGCACTTCTCCAACCACCCGAAGGACGAGCGCTTCGGCGCGCGTCAGGTGCCGTTCTCGAACCAGCTGTGGATCGAGCGCGAGGACTTCGAGGAAGTGCCGCCGAAAGGCTTCAAGCGCCTGATCCCGGGCGGCGAAGTGCGTTTGCGCGGCGCCGGCATCCTGCGCTGCGATGAAGTGATCAAGAACGAGGCCGGCGAAATCGTCGAGCTGCGCGGTACGCTCGACCCGGAATCGCGTCCGGGCATGGCCGGCGCCGACCGCAAGATCAAGGGCACCATCCACTGGGTCAGCGCGCGTCACGCGGTCGCCGCCGAAGTGCGTCTGTACGACCGTCTGTTCGACGTCGCCGCACCCGACGACGACAGCGACGGCAAGACCTACCAGGATCACCTCAACCCGAATTCGCGCCGCGCCGTGACCGGTTATGTCGAACCCGCCGCCGCGACCGCCGAGCGCGAACAGGCCTTCCAGTTCGAGCGCGTCGGTTATTTCGTCGCCGACCGTTACGACCACACGGCCGAACGTCCGGTGTTCAACCGCAGCGTGACCCTGCGCGACACCTGGGCCGCCCAGGCATGAGCCCGAAGATTCCCAACCTGCTGACCAAGACGGTGGCGCTGGCGCTGCCGGCCTGGATCGACGAGGTCGTCGACCGCAAGCGCGCCTACCTCAGCGATGAGGACAAGGTCGCCTTGGCGGTCGAGCTGTCGCGCCACAACATCGAGGTGGGCAGCGGCGGGCCGTTCGGTGCGGCGGTGTTCGACGGCAACGGCCTGGTGGTCGGGGTCGGCGTCAATCGCGTGGTGCCGCAGAACTGCTCGGTCGCGCATGCCGAGATGATGGCCTTCATGTGCGCGCAGGCCGCGTTGAGCGTGTTCCGTCTCAACGAGATCGGCCCGATGACCCTGGCGACCTCGGCGCAGCCGTGCTGCATGTGCTACGGCGCCAGCTTCTGGGCCGGCATCGACACCTTGCTGATCGGCGCGCGCTCGGAAGACGTGATGCGGTTGACCGAGTTCGACGAAGGCCCGCTGCCGGCGGACTGGGTCGGCGAACTGGAACGCCGCGGCATCGCGGTGCGTCGCGATCTGCAACGCGACGCCGCCTGCGACGTGCTGCGCCGCTATGGCGAGAGCGGCGTCGCCTACTGATGCCGCTCCGGGGCGGGCGCGGTATGAACCGCGAACGACTCCATGCATGCCGCGCGGGCCGATGCGACCGCGCGGTCGCGGCTCGCGCCGCTCCTACCCTTGAAGACAGCGAGTTCCCACGATGACCGATAACGCCCTGCTGTGTTGGTGCCGCGCCGGTTTCGAACCCGAGCTCGCCGGCGAATTGAACGAACGCGCCGCGCGCGCGGGCCATCCCGGCTATGCGCGCACCGAGCGCAACAGCGGCTACGTCGAGTTCATCGTCGAGGACGCCAAGGCGCTGTCGCGCGCACTGCCGTGGTCGTCGCTGATCTTCGCGCGCCAGAAGCTGGTGCGCCTGGCCGATCTGCGCGCCCTCGATCCGGCCGACCGCATCACCCCGATGCTGGCCGCGCTCGACGCACAGGGCGGCAGCGGCCTCAACGTTTCCATGTTCGGCGAGCTGGTGGTCGAACATCCCGACTCCGACGAGCACAAGCCGCTCGCCGGCCTGGCCCGCAGCTTCGGCAACGCACTGCGCCCGGCGCTGCGCAAGGCCGGCTGGCTCAGCAAGGCCGACGATGCGCGGCGCCCGCGCCTGCACGTCGCCTTCCTCGCCGGCGACCACGCCATGCTGGCGATGTCCGAACCCGGCGACAGCTCGCCGTGGCCGTTGGGCATCCCGCGCCTGCGCATGCACCCGGATGCGCCGAGCCGCTCTGCGCTCAAGCTCGAAGAAGCCCTACTGACCTTCCTCGACGCCGACGAACGCGAACGCCTGGTGCGCGACAACATGCAGGCCGCCGATCTCGGCGCCGCGCCGGGCGGCTGGACCTGGGTGTTGATGCGCAACGGCATGATGGTGACTTCGGTCGACAACGGCCCCCTGCGCCAGGCGCTGCTCGACAGCGGCCGCGTCGATCATCTGCGCGCCGACGGTTTCTCGTGGCAGCCCAAGCGCAAGCTCGACTGGATGGTCTGCGACATGGTCGAACAGCCCGCGCGCGTGGCCGAGCGCATGGCGACCTGGTTCCGCGAAGGCTGGTGCAAGCAGGCGATCTTCAACCTCAAGCTGCCGATGAAGAAGCGCTGGGAAGAAACCAAGGCCTGCCTGGAAGCGTTCGAGTACCAGACCCATCGCCCGATGATCGTGCGCGCGCGCCAGCTGTACCACGACCGCGAGGAAATCACGGTGTTCGCGACGCCGAAATAAGCGGCAAGGCCGGACCGCCGGCCGTTTCGATGATTAGGCGAATGGCTACCGCACGTCGCCTGCGGCGCGATGGACATCGGGCATTCATGCTTCGCGCCGCGTTCATTCAGGCGCCGTTTCGCCGTTTTACATCGACTTGACCGGTACGGGTCTAGCGTCGCGGTGTCCCCACGCGAGGTTACTGCGATGAAACAGCACGCGACTCATCCGCACACCCTGATCGGCCTGGCGCTGATCGCCGCACTCGGCGCCAGCGGCGCTGCCGTGGCGCAAACCGCAACCAAGGTCCAGTCCAAACACGATGCGGTCGAGAAGGCCGAGATGGCCGCGGGCGAAGCGCGTTCGGCGCGCCAGGACGCCTCGACCGCGCAGGCCGCCGCGCAAGCCGCCGCCGCGACCCGCAACGAAGGCGCCTTGAGCGAGCGCGGCGCTCTGACCGCCGAAGCCACCGCCTACCAGGCCAAGCAATCGGCGATCGAAGCCCAGTCGGCCGCACGCCAGGCCACCGTCGCCGCCGAATCGGCGCGTTCGGCGCAGGCCGCGGCGACCGCCGGCAGCAACCCGACCGGCGCAGCGATCGAAGCGCGCGCCGCCGGCGATGCCGCGCGCATCGCAAGCTCGGCCGCGACCGACGCGACCACGGTGGCGCAGGCCGCCGCCGCGGCGACCGCCGAAGCGACCCAGCAGACCGACCCGGTGCCGCAACCGATGCCGGCGCCCGCCCCGGCCGTACCGGTGCAGCCGCAGGTCACGATCACCTCGAGCCCACCCAATTCGGTGATCGGCGAATACAAGATCGACTTCGATGCCCTCGACGGCAATCACGACGGCAACATCAGCCGCGCCGAGGCGCGCAGCAACGCGACCCTCACCGCGGAGTTCCGCGCAGTCGATGTCGACAATAACGGGCGCCTGAGCAAGAAGGAGCTGTCGGGCTGGATGCGTTGATCGCTCCTTGATTGCCCGGTTTTTCGCGAACGTCTCCGGAAACGGGGGCGTTCGTGTTTGTGCGGCGGCCGGGTTGGCAAGCAACGCAGCGACTCCACCCCTGTAGGAGCGGCGTGAGCCGCGACCAAGGGACGTGCTGAAGCGACAGCGCCGACGTCGCCCATCGAGGCGGAGGATTCTCGCAGGGTAGGAGCGGCGCAAGCCGCGACCACGTGGCAACAGCCGCCGCGATCGCGCGATTGCCGATGATCTGCCTGGCTTCTCCGCTTTTGCCTTTGCCTTTGCCTTTGCTTTTGCTTTTGCCTTTGCTGTCGCTGTCGCTGTCGCTGTGCGCTGTGCGCTGTGCGCTGTGCGCAGTGCGCAGTGCGCAGTGCGCAGTCTCGCACTAGCGAAGGCCATAGAAGACCCGGAGGGCGGCCCGCAGGGATGCGGGCCGTTTTTCATCGGGACAAGGATGTCCCGTATGAAAAAGCCCTGCGTCGGCATCGCTCGCGCGGGCTTGTGATTCAAAACAAAGCATTTTTCTTTGGTTATGCGGAGTCAATATCCAAGTGCATCACCCCGAAGCGTTTTTCAGTCGCTCATAAAGCACCTCAGCCGGCGAGCGCCAATCCAAGGTTTTGCGGGGACGATTGTTCATCTCCCAGGCCACCTTGCTG
>NZ_JBQJIN010000059.1:0-6677 GCF_052078695.1 Lysobacter sp. CA196
TGAACAATCGTCCCCGCAAAACCTTGGATTGGCGCTCGCCGGCTGAGGTGCTTTATGAGCGACTGAAAAACGCTTCGGGGTGATGCACTTGGATATTGACTCCGCATTACCTTTCTTTTGTTGCTTTAGACAAAAGAAAGTAACCCGCCGCTTTAGTGGCGGAAGCTTTTGGCGTTTGATCTTGATCTAGATCTTGCTTGAGCGAGACGCCGCAAGACCGTAGCAGCGCGGTCGCGGCTTGCGCCGCTCCTACCCTTGCGACGATGCATTCCTTCGATCGATGGCAAAGGCGTTGCGGACTCTGCGCGTCCCGTGGCCCAAAAGAAAGGTGACCAAAGAAAAGGGCTCTCCTTGACGAAGCTCCCCTGCGAGTACGTAGCTGTCGCCGGGATTTTCCGATAAGACGTCCCTGTCTTATCGGAAAACGCCGCACGTCCTGTGCGGCGCCCTCCGGGTCTCCAGGTGTTCTCGCGAGTTCGGTACTGCGCCAAGCTTTCACGGCAACAGCAACAGCAACGGCAAAAACAAGAGCTGACAAAACAAAAGTAAAAGCGAAGGTAGCAGTAGCAGGCCACAGCACCCTGTCCCGTCCCGCAAACGAAAATCGCCGGCTTTCGCCGGCGACTTCGTAGAAACATCGAGCTGACAGAACGGATCAACCGATCACATCTGCTCCAACGTCACCGCCACCGCATGCACCACCGCACCGATCTTCAACGAGCTCTGCACGCCCTGGGCACTGACTTCGTGCTTGCGCACGACCTTCTCGTGCGAATCCATGCAGGCTCCGCAGCCGTTGATCGCCGACACCGCCAGCGAAGCCAGTTCGAAGGTCATCTTGTCGATGCCCGGGCTGGCCATGACGTTCATACGCAGGCCAGCACGCAGTTGGCCGTACTCTTCGTTCTGGATCAGGTGGGTGGCGCGGTAGTAGATGTTGTTCATCGCCATCACCGCGGCCGCGGCCTTGGCGCCGTTGATTTCCTCCGGCGACAACTTCTCGGCGGCGAAGACCTCGATCGCGGCGACCAGCGGTTTGTGGCGCGAAGCGATAGCCGAGGCCAGCGCGATGGCGCGGATCTGCTTGCCGTCCAGGCCCGGCGAACCGGCGTCGCTGAGCACGCTGTCGAGGTTGAGCTTGAGGTCCTTGGCGTAATCGGGAAGCGAATTGCGAAGATCGGAAAGGCTCATCGGAATACTCCTGGAATCTGCGGGGATCGTCGCGTCGCGGCAGCGCGGGCGCACCGATCGCGGGGACCGGGCACGCGCCATCGCCTGGCGGGCATGCGCATCGCGCACGGCTGGCTGGGAAACGGCACGAACGGGACGAAGCGGATAGGAACAGTCGGGGCGAACCCCGACTGTGGGCATCCCGCACGGGAGGGAGGGAGGACCGGCGAGGCCGGCCCGCATGCGGGACTACTTTGAGAACTGCGCTGGCGGCGGGCCGACAGCGCAGGCAGAACCAGAGGGGAGCCGGGTCACGGAATCCGGCTCCGCGGGGATCACTCCCGGGTCGTGCGATCCGGACGGATCAGGCGACCTTGAGGGTGCTCTCGCCCTGGTTCCAGTTGCACGGGCACAGCTCGTCGGTCTGCAGGGCGTCCAGCACGCGCAGGACTTCCTGCGGGTTGCGGCCGACCGAACCGTCGGTGACGTAGACGAAACGGATGATGCCGTCCGGATCGACCAGGAAGGTGGCGCGCTGGGCGACGCCGTCTTCGGACAGGATGCCGAGCGCCGAGGTCAGGTCCTTCTTGATGTCGGCGAGCATGGGGAACGGCAGGTCGCGCAGGTCCTTGTGGTCCTTGCGCCATGCCAGGTGCACGAACTCGCTGTCGGTCGAGGCGGCCAGGACCTGGCAATCGCGGTCGAGGAACTGCTGGTTCAGGTCGCCGAAGCCCTTGATCTCGGTCGGGCAGACGAAGGTGAAGTCCTTCGGGTAGAAGAACACCAGCAGCCACTTGCCCTTGTAGGTGTCGTTGTCGATGTCGGCGAACGCGCTATCGAGGTTCTCGATACCGACGGTGGCCTTGACCTTGAATTTCGGGAACTTCTCGCCGATCGAAAGCATGCGGATGACTCCTTGAGGGGATGGGAGGGGTAAACAGGGGTTGTTGCCGAAGGAACAACTTAGGGGTCGTATGTTGCACCCCAGCAATTGATTACTGAAATGAATTGTTCCTATTATGGCGATAGTCTATATCAATTGGCGACCATCGATGAACCTACGTGATCTCAAATATCTGGTCGCCCTGGCCGATCACAAGCATTTTGGCCGAGCCGCCGCGGCGAGCTTCGTGAGCCAACCCACGCTTTCGACCCAGATCAAGAAGCTCGAGGAAGAACTGGGCGTGTCGCTGGTCGAACGCGCGCCGCGCCGGGTCATGCTGACCCCGGTCGGGCGCGACATCGCCGAGCGCGCGCGCAAGGTCATCGCCGATGTCGAACAGATGAGCGAGATCGCCCGCCGCAGCCAGGACCCGGAAGCCGGCACGGTGCGCCTCGGCCTGTTTCCCACGCTCGGCCCCTACCTGTTGCCCCACGTGGTGCCGGGCCTGCGCAAGCGCTTCCCGCGTCTGGAATTGCTGTTGGTCGAAGAGAAGACCGACCAGATCCTCGCCCGCCTGCGCGACGGCCGCCTCGATGCCGGCCTGTTGGCCTTGCCGATCCACGACGACCAATTGCACGTCGAACCCTTGTTCGACGAACCCTTCCTGCTGGCGGTGCCGCAACAGCATCCGATGGCCGGGCGCGACACGCTCGAACTGCACGATCTCGACGACCAGCACTTGCTCCTGCTCGAAGAAGGCCATTGCCTGCGCGACCAGGCGCTCGACGTCTGCCGCATGTCCGGCGCCGACGAGCGCGACGGCTTCCGCGCCACCAGCCTGGAGACCCTGCGGCAGATGGTCGCCGCCGGCGTCGGCATCACCTTGTTGCCGATGCTCGCGGTGCAGCCGCCGGTGCCGCAATCGCCCGACATCCATCTGCTGCGCTTCGCCGGCGACCCGCCGCACCGGCAGATCGGCATGCTGTGGCGGCGCAGCTCGGCGATGTCGGATTTCCTGATGCAACTGGCCGATGAGCTGCGCAAGTTGCCGGCCTCGCTGTTGCAACCGCCGCGCGGCAACGGCCATGGCGCACGCAAGCCGGCGCGGGACACGCGATGAGTCCACGCGCCTGGGTCGTGTGCTGCCTGATCCTGAGCGCGATCGGCTGGTGGTACTCGCCGGTGTCGCCGCGTCCCCTGCACTTCCCGGCGCCGGCGGACGGCGCGAGCATCGACTGCCCGATGCCGCCGCGCGTGGTCGACGGCGCCGAGCCCTTGCAGACCTCGGTACCGGCTTCGCTGCAACCGTTCCGGCTCGAACCGGGCTCGGCGACGCCGCTGGCCGGCTTCAGCATCGACGGCAGGGTGCTGTCGCGGCGCGACTACCGGATGGGACGCGAAGCGGAGTTCTCGCCGACCGACCTGGCCATCGGCTGGGGCCGCATGCGCGAGGACACGGTTCTGTCGCAACTCGACATTACCCAGGAAGTGCGTTTCCTGACCTATCGCTACTTCGACAAGCCGCCGATTCCGGTCGACGAGATGCAGCGATCGGTCGGCAATCTGCACATCATTCCGGCCAATGCCGAAGTCGCCCGCGCGCTCAAGCGCGTGCGCAAGGATCAGCGCGTACGCGTCGACGGTTGGCTGGTCCGGGTCGAGACCCAGCAAGGCATGCGCTGGGACAGCTCGATGAGCCGCACCGACACCGGCAAGGGCGCCTGCGAACTGGTCTACGCCTGTTCGATCCAGGCCTACTGATCGTTCGCGTCGGTACACGCAAGCGCCGCGTCCAACGTCACATGCCGATAGCGCGCGCCCGCGGCATCATGTCCGCCTCGACCTGCACCGGGAGCAAGGCATGAGCAAGACCATCGTGGCGATGATGATCGATCAGCCGGCCGACTGGGAGTACGGCCCCATCCTCGCCGCGGCGCGAGCGTTCTTCGGCGTGCAGACCGCCGTCGCCGCCATCGAAGCCACGCCGCTGACTTCGATGGGTGGCGTGACCCTGCAGCCGCAACATCGTTTGTCGGAGCTCGATCCGCTCGCCGCCGACCTGTGGGTGTTGCCGGGCAGTCCGCTGTGGGAACAGGCACCCGCGCCGGAGCCGATCCTCGCCGCGATCAAGGCCCGCGTCGCCGCCGGCCGACCGGTCGCCGGCATCTGCGGCGCAACTCGCGCCCTGGCCCAGGCCGGACTGCTCGATGAGCGTACCCACACCAGCAACGAGCCGGGTTATCTCGACGACGTGCCCGGATATGGCGGCAAGGCGCTGTACCGCGACGACGGCTGCATCAGCGACGGCCTGGTCGTAAGCGCATCGGGCTCGGCGCCGATTTCGTTCGCACAGGCCTGCCTGCGGATCCTGGTACCGGAACAGGAAGTCTCGATCCAGCAATACCGCGCCATGTTCGCGCGCGAGTTCGCGTAAGCCTGAATCGCAAGCGGTACGTCCGACGCCGCCGGACGAGCGCACGCTCGTCCGGCGGCGATACCGCCTTGCGCGAGCTTCAGTTCCAGCGTTGGAAGTTGCCGCCGTTGCAGGCCATCGTGTAACCGCTGCCGCTGGCGTTGCTGTCCAGGCACAGGCCGGTCGCGACGTTGCGGATTTCCCAGCCGTAGGCGCCGGTATAAGTCACGGTCCAGCGCTGGAAGTTGCCGCCGTTGCAGGCCAAGGTATACAGACGACCGCTGGTGTTGCTGTCCAGGCACAGGCCGGTCTGAGTGTTGCGGATCTCATCGCCGAACTGGTTCTGCGAGTTGGTCCACAGCTGGTAGGCGCCGCCGTTGCAAGGCAAGGTGTAGACGCTGCCGTTGTAGTTGCTGTCGAGGCAGCGCTGAGTCGCGGTATTGACCCACGTCCAGGGTCCACCGTTGATCATCGGTTGCAGCCGGGTGCCCAGGTCGGGCGGGCCGGCCAACACACCGAACGCCGTCGTCGCCACCAATGCAGCCGCGGCCGCAAGCAATAACTTCTTCATCACATACTCCTTGTGGGTGATAGTCGGGAGCCTCCTGCTGCCCGTCGCGCTCATTCGTCCGCCGGATTCGTTTCGCGAATACATCGCGGCGAACGGCTCGGGTTACGGAGACTCGCCGCAGGGGATAAGCCAAAACATCCGCGATGTCAGCGCCCCGCATTGCGATGCAGACGGCAATTCCCGTCTGTGGAGCCGCGCTCACGGCCAGCGCGTGACGCGCTTTGCGGCTATACGCTCACGCATGCTATCGACATGTTTCGGACTGCGTCGCAGGTGAAGACGACACGGTTCGTATGGCATGGCGAGTCGGAAAATATCGGCCGTATTGGCGCACGGTTTGCCGCAACGGCGAATTTATTTCGCCATCGGAATGTTTCGCGTCGACACCGGCAAGGCCCGCTCGCTTCACGGCTCGACACAGTGCCCGGCTCATTCGGGCACCGGCAGCCGCTCGGCTCTGGCCACAACGAAAAACGGCGCGATAGGCGCCGTTTTCGGATCGCTTGGATGGGTCTGCTCAGACCACGCCGATCGGGCAACTCACACCGGTACCGCCGAGACCGCAATAACCCATCGGGTTCTTCGACAGATACTGCTGATGCTCGTTCTCGGCGTAATAGAAAGTCGGCGCCGGGTGCACGATCTCGGTGGTGATCTCACCGAACCCGGCCTCGTGCAGCTTCGCCTGGAAGGTGTCGCGACTGGCCAAGGCCGCCTGATACTGACTCCCGGTTTCGCAATACAACGCCGAGCGGTACTGAGTGCCCTCATCGTTGCCCTGGCGCATGCCCTGGGTCGGGTCGTGGCTTTCCCAGAACACTTTGAGCAGGTCCTCGAACGCGATCAGCTTGGGGTCGTAGACCACCAACACCGCCTCGGTATGCCCGGTCTGACCGCTGCAGACCTCGCGATAACCGGGATTGGGGGTGTAACCGCCCGAGTAACCGACCGCGGTGGTGAACACCCCCGGCAACGACCAGAACTTGCGCTCGGCGCCCCAGAAACAGCCCATGCCGAACTGGACCCGCGCCAGCCCCTCGAACCCGTCGCGCAACGGCCGCCCCAGCACATGATGGACATTGTCCAGCGGCAGCGGCGTAGCGCGCCCCGGCAGCGCATCTTCACGCTGCGGCATCCGCTGCTTGAACGCACCCACCCCAGGAATGAACGAACCGGCCATCGTCTTGTCTCCGTCTGCGTCGAGGGACGCTGTGCGGATGAGATGTGGGAAAGGGGGGCAGGATTCAAGCGGGTGGGGCTCGCTTTGGCTTGGCTCCGGCAGCGCCCCGCATCACCCCGCCCACCCTGGCTTTAGGCTTTGGTTTTGGTTTGATCCTGGCTTTGGCTTTGGCCTTGGCTGTGCACCGATTCGCACTAGCGAAGGCCATCGAAGACCCGTAGGGCGGCCCGCAGGGATGCGGGCCGTTTTTCATCGGGACAGGGATGTCCCGTATGTAGATCCCTGCGTTGGCGTCGAGCGCGCGGGCTTGTGGTTCAAAGAAAAGCATTTTTCTTGGTTAGGCGGTCTCTAAGCTTAAGTGCATCACCCACCGAAGGGTTCTGCACATGGGCCACCACTACACCCACCTGAGTCCCGAAGAGCGCGGCGCCATCATGGCCTGGGTCCGCCAAGGTCTCAG
>NZ_JBQJIN010000005.1:0-244788 GCF_052078695.1 Lysobacter sp. CA196
ACACCACCAAGGTGTCGAACAACTCGCCGTGCCCGGCCAGGCGCTGAATCTCGGTCAGGCCGAGATGCTGGTGATCGAGCAGTGCCGATTGTTCGTGCTGCAGACGCAGCAGCAGCTCGCGCACCGACTCGTCGGGCCGCCATTGCAGCCGCAGCGGCAAGGTGTTGATAAACAAGCCGACCATCTGCTCGACCCCGGTCAGTTCCGGCGGCCGGCCCGACACGGTGGTGCCGAAGGCGACATCGCGGCGATGGCTCAGCCGACCGAGCAGCAATCCCCACGCCGCCTGCACGACGGTGTTGAGGGTGACCCCGAGGCCGCGGGTGAGCCGGGTCAGCGCTTGCACGAGTGCGTCGGGCAGGTCGATGCGCACGGTGTCGGGCACCGCCGGCGCGGTGGTCGCCGGCGCGATCCGGCTCGGCTCCTCGAAGCCGGCGAAGGCATCGCGCCAGGCCGTGCGCGCCGCGGCGGCGTCGCGCGAGGTCAACCAACGCATGTAATCGCGGTACGGCGTAACCCGCGGCAGCGCCTGCACGTCGGCGCCGTTGCGGTACAGCGCGAACAACTCCTGCAACAGGATCGGCGAGGACCAACCGTCGAGCAGGATGTGGTGGCTGGTGAACACCAGGTAGTGGTGCGTCGCCGACTCGCGCACCAGCACGAAGCGAAGCAACGGCGCGCGGGTCAGCTCGAAGCGCTGCTGCTGGTCGTCGGCGATCGCACGCGCCAAGGCTGCGGCGCGCTCGTCCGCAGGCAAACCACCCAGCTCGACCTCACGCCACGGCAGTTCGACCTCGCGCTGGATGACCTGCACCGGCTCCTTGATCTTGTGGTGGACGAAGGCCGCACGCAGGCTGGCGTGGCGCCGCAACAACGCCTGCGCTGCTGCTTGCAGCACCGCCGCATCGAGCGCGCCGTCGAGCGCGAACACCATCTGCACGACGTAGCTGTCCTGCACCTCCTGGTCGTACAGGGCGTGGAACAGGAAGCCGTGCTGCAACGGCGACAGCGGCAGCAGGTCTTCGATCTGGGCGTTGCGCATGGACCGGTTCCAGGATGAAAGCGCCCGTCGCAGCGTCTACGCGTCCGGGGCGGGCCGACGCAGCGATGGCGAATGATGAAGCCCCGTGTATCGATCGACGCAGCAGCCAGCGGGCCGTAGCGAATGCCGCCCGCGGCGATGCGGACCTCGCATGCGCCGCACAACCCATCGTTCATGACCGAACGATGACGATGCGGACCCATGACGCGACTGTCGGCACAGGCTCGTTGCGATGCGCGGCGAGTATGCAATGCGCATTCGGCGTGTCCATGTACTTATCCGTGCACGAACGGATAACTGTGATGAGCACGGGAATTAATGCTTCGAGTCCGACACGTAAGCGCGTAGTGCGCAGACGTCGGCGGTCGCGAAAACAACGGTTCGGCGAGGTCTCGGCCGATCTCGCCTTCGCTCGCGATCGCTGCGGCCGTGATCGCGGACACGCGAACGATGCGCGCATCGCCCCAATCTCGGATGCAGACGCGACGTCGGATGCGTTTACGAATCGCAGAAGTGAAAGAGCCGCGGCACCGTGCGGTGTCGCGGCTCGTGCCGGCGTCGCGATGGGCGAGGCCGGCCGCTTGCCCCTCGCGAGGCAAGCCATCGAAGTCCCGTCGTGTGCGGGCTTACTTCGGCAGATAGATCTTGTCGAAGAAACCGCCGTCGGAGAAATGCGCGGCCTGGGCTTTCTTCCAGCCGCCGAATGCGCCGTCGATGGTGACTTGCTTCACCGCCGGGAACTTGGCGAGTTCGGCCGCAGGCACCTTGTCCGGCTCGGCCGGACGATAGCCGTGCTTGGCGGCGAGGCGCTGGCCTTCCGGTGTGTAGAGGAAGCGCAGATAGGCCTCGGCCTGCTTGCGGGTGCCGTGTTTGTCGACATTCTTGTCGACCCAGGCCACCGGCGGTTCGGCCTTGATGCTCAGGCTCGGCACGACGATTTCGTACTTGCCGCGATTGGCCGGCTGCTCCAGGGTCAACAAGGCCTCGTTCTCCCAGGCCAACAGCACGTCGCCGATGCCGCGGTCGACGAAGGTCGTGGTCGAACCGCGTGCGCCGGTATCGAGCACCGGCACGTTCTTGAACAACTGAGTGAGGTAGTCGACGACCTTGTCGCCGTCGCGGTACTTGGTCGAGGCCCAGGCCCAGGCGGCGAGGTAGTTCCAGCGCGCACCGCCGGAGGTCTTCGGGTTCGGCGTGATCACCCCGAGGCCGGCCTGGGTCAGGTCGCCCCAGTCCTTGATGCCCTTCGGGTTGCCCTTGCGCACCAGGAATACGATGGTCGAGGTGTAGGGCGAGCTCTGGTGCGGCAGGCGCGTCTGCCAGTTCGCCGGCAACTGCTTGGCGTTGGCGATGGTGTCGATGTCGCCGGCCAGCGCCAGGGTCACCACGTCGGCTTCGAGGCCGTCGACGACCGAGCGCGCCTGCTTGCCCGAGCCGCCGTGCGAGGCGCGCAGGTTGAGGGTTTCGCCGGTCTGCTGCTTCCACTGCGCGGCGAACACCTGGTTGACCTCGGCGTAGAACTCGCGGGTGGGGTCGTAGGACACGTTGAGCAGTTCGGCGTCTTTGGCCGATGCGCAGGCGGCGGAGAGGGCCAGGCCGAGCAACATCAGGCGGAAGGTGGTTTTCATCGGTAAGTCCTGTGCGTGGGGCGAACTGGGCGAGAGCGTTCTGCGCGGTGAGGTTCGATTCGTGTTGGCGGAAACGATCGCGCGGCGGGTCAGAAGGCGAGTTGGGCGCGGGTAAAGAAGGCCTTCTCGTCTTCGCGGTCGCGGCCCGCGGCGGCACCGCCATCGAATTCGGTCTGGGTGTAGTTGGCGACGAGCTTGAGGTTGCCGGTCAGGTACCAGTTCAACCCCAAACCCCAGGAACGGGCCGCGGCGGCGACGGCGTTGCGATCGGCGTAGCGCGGGAAGGCCGCATCGTCGATCTCCAGGCGCCCGTAGCGTGCAACCAGTTCGAACGCGCCCCAGCCTGCACCACCGACCGTAAACGGTTGGTTAGGCCGGGCCACGCCCTTGTAACCGGCGTCCTCGCCGGTCAGCACGTAGCCGCCGGTGAGTTGCCAGGCGCGATGATCGAGTTCGTCGGCGACCGCACCGACGCGCACCTCCTGGCTGGAGCTGACGTATTCGCCGAGCAGGCTGAAGCCGTTGCGGTAGTACCAGGCCTGCGGCGACCAGCGGGTGTGCGCGCCGTCGGCCAGCGCGGTGCCGCGATAGTTGAAGAACTGGGTCTGTCCCGGGGTGCGATAGCGCGGCAGGAAGTTGTTGCCGCTGTCCTGCTTGTCGCCGCGGCTGCCGGCGAGGCCGAAGCCCAGGCCCGAGAGCGCATTGCTGTGGTTCTTCCACGGCTCGAAGAACAAACGCCCGGCGAGTTCGAAGTCGTTGTCGGGATTGACGGTCGGGCTGTCGCGGCCGTCGACCGCGCCGTTGTAGACGCCGAGCGCGTACGACACCGTCGACTGCGCGAACTCGCCTTGCAGTTGCACGCCGAGGTCGCGGTTCGGGGTGAGTTCCGAGGCCAGGCCGAGTTCGATCAGCGCGGTCGAGCCGCTGGACTGCAGGCGTTCCAGCCCGACCGGGCTCTTGAACTTGCCGATGCGTACGGTCGCGCGCGGGTCGAACTTCAGATCGAGGTAGGCGTCGGCGATGGTCGCACTGTCGCCGGCGAACTCCGGGGTCAGGCGGAAGCCGACCAGCGGGCCCCAACTGCCTTCGATGGTCGGCATGATGCGGCGGAACAGAAAGCTATCGCTCTGCGGCACGCTGTCGTCGCCGATGAAGAAGCGGCCGTCGGCCTGCACCAGCGCCTTGAACTTCAGTTCGACGTCGCCCGGCGGCGGCGATTTCACCGCCAGCCCCTTGCTCGCGCTGAGCGTCAGCGTCGGCGTGCTCGCGGCCTTGGCCGCGCTTTCCTCGGCCTGCAGTTCCAGGCGGCGCTCGATCACTCGCAGGCGTTGGTCGAGATCGGCCAGGTTGCCGCTGTCGACGGCCGCGTTGGCGACGGCCGCGCCAGCACCGGCTTCGCCGCCACCCAGGCGTTGTTCGATCGCGCGCAGCCGTTTGGCCAGTTCTTCGACCGTCGGCGGAGCCGTTTGCGCCTGGGCCGGCAAGGCGAGTGCGCAGGCCAGCGCGCCCCACAGCCAAGTGGTCGCGGTAGGCGTTGCGTTCGCAAGTCGAACCCGGGTTTGCATATTGTGCTCCTTCAGCGGTGACTGGACAGTCGGCGGGCCCATCGATCGGGCCGATAGCGGGTGGGTGGAGGTCGAGCGGCCGCGGCGACGGCCGCGGGGATGGATTACTGGCGTCGACAGCGCGCGCGGCTCACGGCCGCGGTGCCCGCGTCGGCGTCACCGGCAGACGTTGGCTGCGGGTGATCTGGACGATGCGCGAGCTGTGCACGACGACTTCGATCTGGCCCTGGCCGAGTTCGCGCACCGCGCTCAGCAACTGGTACTCGCTGTCGCTGAGGTTGACGATGTTGATCTCGGGGTCGACCGCGGGCTCGGGCCGGGCGGCGTCGACGTTCGGTTGGCGCGCAATGGCGCGTTCGCGGCGGCGCGGTTCGGTCGACTCGCGTTGGCCGGCACCGCGCTCGCCCGGCACCCGCCGACTCACGGGCCGTCTCCGGCCAGCGCGGCCAGGCTCGAACCCGGTGCCTGGGCGAGTTCGTGCAGGCTGCGCCGGTCGAGCACGTCGGAGATCGCGTCGCGTGCCTCGCGCATCAGCGAACGCAGGCTGCAGGCGTCGGGGTCGGGGCAGTCGGCGCAGGGCTGATAGGCGCTGACGCTGGCGCAGCGCACCGGCGCCAGCGGCCCGTCGATGGCGCGGATCAGGTCGCCGATCATGATCTGGTCGGCCGGGCGGGCGAGGGCGTGGCCGCCCTTCTGGCCGCGCCGGCTGTCGATGAAGCCGGCCTGGCGCAGATCGACCAGGATGGTTTCGAGGAACTTGCCGGGTGCGCGGCTGTGTTCGGCGATCGTGCGCGCCTGCAGCCGACCGCCCCGGAGCCGGCCACCGTCGGCACGCGCCAGCGCGCACATTGCGCGTAGTGCGTATTTGGCCTTCATCGTCAGCATTTCCTATTCACCATGTAGGGAATGTGGCCGCGACCGGTGGCTCAGGGGAAAAGGTATTGCTTCATCTGCTTATGACCTGGGGCTATGTGCGGGCGGGTGGCGTTGGGGGTTCGAAGCAAAAGCTAAAGGCAAATCCCCCCTACCCCCCTTTTTCAAGGGGGGGAATGCTCCGGGCAGACTCAGACACGGCCTGGGGCACGCAGATGATTCGCCCGCTTTGCAAAAGGGGGCTGGCGCCTGCGTTGGGGAGCAAGACGACGCTCTGGCTGCGCCGGGGGATTTGCGGGCAGGTCGCGGTGATCCGGCCGGAGCAGGAGCAAAGGCAAATCCCCCCTGGCCCCCCTTTCCAAAGGGGGGAATGCTCCGGGGAGGCAATGGATTAGGTCGATAAGAAATAGGAAACGGGTACGCCGCCGCTCTGCCGGACCCGTTCGCCAACGAAGCCGTTAGGATGAGCGCCCATGCGTTCTCTCGCCTCGCTTCCGCCGCTCGCTCGTACCTGTCTGACGGTGCTCGCCGTCCTCGCCGCCGCGTGCTGGCTTGCGCCGGCGTTGGGTCGCTACGGGCCGATCCTGCCCGACTGGGACGCGCTGTCGGTGCGGCCGGGCACGGCCGGGCACTGGTTCGGCACCGATGCGATCGGTCGCGACGTGTTCGCGCGTACGCTCGCCGGTGGCCGGCTCTCGCTCGGCATCGGCTTGCTCGCCAGCGTGGTCGCCCTGGTCATCGGCCTGGGCTACGGCGCCATCGCCGGTCTGGCCGGCGGCCGCGTCGAGCGCGCGATGTTGCGGGTGCTCGACGTGTTCTCGGCGCTGCCGTTTCTGCTGGTCGTCATTCTGCTGCTCACCTTGTTCGAGCGCTCGTTGTGGCTGCTGCTCGCGGCGATCGGCGGGTATGTCTGGATCGACCTGGCGCGGGTGATGCGCGCCGAGGCCGCGCGCCTGCGTGAGGCGCCGTTCGTGCTCGCTGCGCAGGCGGCCGGGGCGAGTTTCGGCCAACGCCTGCGTTGGCACGTGCTGCCGAATCTGTTGCCGCTGGCGTTCGTCTACCTCGGCCTGATCCTGCCGCAGGCGATCCTGGTCGAGAGTTTCCTCGGCTTCCTCGGCCTGTCGATCGACGAGCCCTCGTCGAGTTGGGGCGGCCTGCTCGCCGAAGGCGTGCAGGAACTCGACAGCGCGCCTTGGACCTTGCTGTTCCCGGCCGGGTTCCTGGTCGCGACCCTGGCCGCGTTCCAGTTTCTCGGCGACGGCCTGCGCGACTGGCTCGACGTGCGCAGCGAGGCCCGCGACGGCGCCGCCAAGGTCGAGGCGGCGGCCGCATGAGCGCGCTGCTGCGCCTGCAGGCGCTGACGGTGGCGACGCGCACGCGCGGCTTGCTCGGCCCGCTCGATGTGCAACTGCAGGCCGGCGAATGCCTCGGCGTGGTCGGCGAGAGCGGCAGCGGCAAGAGCCTGACCGCATTGGCTTTGTTGGGTTTGTTGCCGCCCGAGCTGCACGGCGAAGGGCGGCTCAGCGTCGACGGCGAAAGCATCGTCCTCGGCGGCGCCGCGCACGCGCGCCTGCGCGGCCGCAGCCTGGCTTGGGTGCCGCAGGATCCGCTCGCGGCCCTGCATCCGCTGCGCCGGGTCGGCGCGCAACTGGTCGAAACCCTGCGCGCGGTCTGCGGCCTGTCGGCCGCGGCCGCAGGCGAACGTGCCCTCGCCCTGTTCGAACGCGTGCAACTGCCGGACCCGGCGAACGCGCTGCGGCGCTATCCGCACCAGTTTTCCGGCGGCCAGCGCCAACGCATCGCCATCGCCCTGGCCTTGGCGACCCAGCCGCGGGTGCTGATCGCCGACGAACCGACTTCGGCCCTGGATGCGCGCATCGCCCGCGACATTCTCGACCTGCTCGACCGCCTGCGTCGCGAAGATCGCTTGGCGTTGTTGCTGATCAGTCACGACCTGCCGCTGGTCGGCGCCTACGCGCAGCAGTTGCTGGTGCTGCAGCGCGGTGCGGTGGTCGAACGCGGCGACACCGCGGCGGTGTTCGCCGCGCCGACCCAGGCCTATACGCGCGAGCTGCTCGCCGCCGACCGCATCGAGGCCTTGCCGGAAAGCGCGTCGGAGGCGCCGGTGTTGCTGCGTGGCGAGGGCCTGCGCATGCGCTATCCGCGCGCCGCGCACCGCGCGCTCGACGGCGTCGACATCGAATTGCGTCGCGGCGAGGGCCTGGCCCTGGTCGGCGAGAGCGGCAGCGGCAAGAGCACGCTCGGCCGCGTGTTGCTACGCCTGTTGCGCGGCGCACAGGGGCGGGTGTCGATCGACGGCACCGACCTCGGCGATCTCGACGCACGCGCCTTACGCCGCTTGCGCGCGCGTACCGGGGTCGTGTTCCAAGACCCCTACGCCTCGCTCGATCCGCGCCTGCGTATCGCCGAGATCGTGGCCGAGCCCTTGCGCATCCACGGTCGTGGCGATGCCGCCGCGCGCCGCCGCCATGCCGCTGCGTTGATGCAGGCGGTCGGCCTCGATGAGGCCATGCTCGATCGTTATCCGCACCAGTTCTCCGGCGGCCAACGTCAGCGCATCGCGATCGCGCGTGCACTGGCGACCGACCCCGAGCTGTTGGTCTGCGACGAGGCGGTGTCGGCCCTGGACGCGCATCACCGCGCGGCGATTCTGGCGCTGCTAGCGCGGCTCAAGCGCGAACGCGGCCTGGCCCTGTTGTTCGTGACTCACGACCTCGCCGCTGCCGCGGCGGTGGCCGAGCGCATCGCCGTGCTCGAAGCCGGCCGCATCGTCGAGACCGGGCCGACCGCGCAGGTGCTGCGCGCGCCGCAGCACGCGCATACGCGGGCGCTGCTCGCCGCGCGTCCGAAAACCGGACTTGACCAGGCCTGACTCGGACCCTCGCGCCCAGGAACGTTCCGGGCCAAGGTTTCGGCCCGGAACATCGATGGCGCAAGATCGGGCGCGACGATCGCGCCGCTGCATGGCCGTGTCGCGCTGAGCGGTGCAAGTGTCGCCGCTCAGGCGCGCGGACTCGAATGAAGTCGCCGTTTAGGCGAACGGACGCGAATGCCGCCCCCGCTCAGGCGCGGGCTCAGATGCAGCCGCCGCTCACGCGGCCGCGCTCAGATGACGCCGCCGCCGATGCCCAGGCGGACCACGCCGACCACGATCACGATGGCGTTGAGCAGCAGGCCGGTCTTGGCGCGGCCGTTCTTTTCCGAGCTCGTGAACAGCACGCCGATCGCGGCGATGATCGCGCCGACCGCGGCGAACGGGATCAGGAACCAGTTGCCCCAGCCCAGCAGCGGGATCAGGGCGAGGATCATCCACAGCAGCGCGACGATGCCCCAGAGCAGGCTGATCAATCCCATCGTGTCGTACTCCGCAGTCGGCCCGTTTGGCCACATGCGCAACGTAGCGTTTACCGGGCCGATTTCAAGTGCCGAAGGTGGCCGGGACTAATGAAAGCGCCGCCGAAGCGGCGCCGCGGCTGCGCCCTCGAGCAGCGGTTTCGCCGATTTATCGCCGATTGCGAGCGGTGAACACCGCGTGGCGGGTTTTCAGCCGTGCGAGCCGTCGATCTCGACACGCAGCTCGTAGCGGCAGATCGCCGCGTGCAGCAGGATGCGCGGCACCCGATCGCCGAAGCGACGGTCGAGCGCGGCGGCGACGTTGTCGATCTCCTCGACGTCGCGCACGTACACCTTCAGGCAGGAGCCGGCGCCGAACGCGCTCGACAACTGCGGCCGGCGCTGGCGGGCGACGCCGAGCAGGCTGTCGAAGTTGGCCAGGGTCTCGTCGAGCTGGGCCAACACCGAATCGGCGTGTTTGGACTCGTGGCCGACCACCGCCGCGGTGCCCGACAACAGCAGCGGCATCGCCGCCGGCTGCGGCGGCAGCATGGCGCGGGCGAAGCTCGGCGGCTGTGGACCGTACTGGCGCGGGTAGCGATAGGCGCTGACCTGGCGCGGATTTTCCAGCGGCGTGCCGGGCGTGCGCGAGGCCAGCCAATACACCTGCAGGCGGCGCGCGCCGTCGACGCGGCCGATCGCGGTCGCCGCCGGCAGGCGGGCGATGTCGAAATCGCCCAGGCCCTTGGCGCGGCCGACGCAAAACAAGCGGTAGCGCTCTTCGTCGCCGTGACCGAGGGTGATGCCGTCGAGATAATTCCAGATCCGCAACAAATGCGGATAACCACGCGCTTCGGTAAAGGCGAGCAGCTTGCGGTACAGGTATTCGGCGGCGCGCGCGATCTCGCCGTTGGTGGCTTCGCCCGGCAGCGGTTCGGGTTCGTCGAATTCGATCACGCCGAACTGCAGTGCGCCGTCTTCCGACCAGGCCAGGTCGCCGTCGCGGCCCTTGATCACCGGGCCGCGGCCGCGCCAGCGCTCCAGGCGCCGGTCGCCGAACGGCTCCAGGGCCACCTGCAGATAACGCGGGTCGTCGTGCTGCGGCGCTTCGGTCCCGAAGCCGAACACCGCCAGGGTGTCGTCCTGGTCCAGCAACTCGGCCGGCGTGGCCGCGACGTAGTCGACCTGCAGTTGCGGCGGCATCGCCAGTATGGCTTCGGCCGCGCTCACGGGTTGCCCCGTTGCAGGGTGTCGCCGCGGAAATCCACACCGACCTGACGCTTGCGCCGCCACCAGCCGCGCAGCGCCTGCGGCGCCATCCGCAGCGCGGTCATCGCATAGACGAAGCGGAACACGCGCAGGCGGCGCAACACTTCGTGGTTGTCGAAGACGTCGCCGGCGAGCATCGAGATCACCGCCTGCTCGATCTGCCAATAGTTGCGTGGGGCGTTGAACAGCTCGCGCATCACCGGGGTGGTGAAGCGATAGATGAACCATTGGAAATGACGCAGGCCGCGCTTGAGCCGCTTGACCATCGCGGTCTGCAGTTCGGTTTCGCGCGCCGGCTCGCGCAGGGCGCCGTCGACCACCGAGGCGGCCTGTTCGCCGCTGTTCATGCCGAGGTAGACGCCGGAGGAGAACACCGGATCGACGAAGGCGTAGGCGTCGCCGACCATGACCCAACCCGGGCCGGTCATGCGCGAACAGGTGTAGGAATAATTGCCGGTGACGTGGACCTCGCCGCAGCGCTGCGCGCCCTGCATGCGCCGCCACACCGAGGGCTCGGACTCCAGCGTCTGCATCAGGAAGGCTTCGCTGTCGCCGCGGCGCTGCTTGAGGTAGTCGGGGAAACACACTGCGCCGACGCTCATGACGTCGCGCTGCAGCGGGATCAGCCACATCCAGCCGTGGGCGAAACGCTGCACGGTGATGTTGCCGGCGTCCTCGCCGTCGCGGCGCTGCACGCCGGTGAAGTGGCTGAAGATCGCCGCCGACTGGTGCAGCTGATTCTTCTGCTTGAGCTTGAGCTGGCCGCCGAGGAAGGTGTCGCGGCCGCTGCCGTCGACCAGGTAGCGCGGGCGCACCCGCAGCTCGCTGCCGTCCTCGCCGCGGGCGTGGACCACCGCCGGGCGGCCGTCGGCGCCGAACTCGATCTTCTCGACCTTGACCCGCTCGCGCGCATCGACGCCGTTGGCCTGGGCGTGGCGGAACAGCAGTTCGTCGAATTCCTCGCGCTTGACCTGGAAGGCGTAGCCGTAGACCGGGTTGAGCGCGCGCTCGAAGCGGAAGGTGTTGTAGCGCTCGGCGTCGATCGGGAACTCGGCGCCGGGCTTGTGGATGCCGATCGCGCGCACCTGTTCGAGCACGCCGAGGCGCTCGAGGATGGCCAGGTTCATCGGCAGCAGCGACTCGCCGATGTGGAAACGCGGGTGGCTGCCTTTTTCCAGCAGCAACACCTTCCAGCCCTTGCGTGCGAGCAGGGTCGCCGCGGTGGTGCCGGCCGGGCCGCCGCCGATCACCAGGACGTCGGTGTCGATCGTCTGCGCGGCGTGGGAGGGGCTGGCCGTGCTGGAGGCAGCGGTGGCCGTCGGTGCGGCCGCGTCGGGCGCGGAGTCGGGCGGATTCATGCGCAAATGATAGCCTGCCGCCTCGACCCGCTGCGCAGCGGCGGCGGGTCGCAGGCGTCGTCGCGCCGCTTCGGCACACTGCCTCAAGTGCCTGATAACGCAGGTCCGCGGCGGGCGACAGCGGCTTTGGGTCGGGGCCGATGGAGCGGCCGGCCGCGCCCGCCGGTTGCGCCTGCGGCGCCGATGGCGGATCGTTGCGCCCCTTGTCCCACCGTGACCGGATCGCCCGATGTCTGAACAAAGCCCCGCCGAACGCGAACTGGCGCAGCTGCTGGTTGAGAGCCTGAACCTGGAAGACGTGGCACCGGAGCAGATCGATCCGGAAGCGGCGCTGTTCAACGAAGGCCTCGGGCTGGACTCGATCGACGCGTTGGAACTGGCCCTGGCGATCACCAAGCGCTACGGCTTCCAGCTGCGCTCCGACAGCGACGAGAACCGCCGCATCTTCGCTTCGCTGCGGGCGCTGTCGGCGCATATCGAGCAGCAGCGGGCCGCCTGAACGCTGGCGGCCGGCGCGGTGTCGAACCGTCAGCGCCTGCGCCCGTCCTCGGAACCGACGTGAACCCTTCTTCGTCCAGCGCCCTGGCGCGCCTGTTGCTGGCGATCGCCTACCCGGTGCTGGCGCATTGGGCCAGCCACGACGGCGGCGGCGCGTTGGCGGCGCTGGCCCTGGCCGACCTGGTCGTGTTCGTCACCATCGACGGCCTGCTGGGCATGCGTTGGCGCGCCTGGGCAGCGACCCTTGCGCTGCTCGCGGCTTTGGCCGCATCGGCCTTCACCCCGTACGCGCAGATGCTGTTGCTGGCCCCGCCGATGCTGTTCAACGGCTGGCTGGCGTGGTGGTTCGGGCGCAGCCTGCGCGCGCCGCGCGAGGCCCTGATCACCCGCATCGTCGCGGCCCTGCACGAAGGCCCGGTGTCGGCCTTGTCGCCCGAGCTGTATCGCTACACCCGCCGTCTGACCGCGTTGTGGGCACTGGTGCTGACGCTGCTGGCGTTGGTCAACGGCGCCCTGGCGATGATCGCCGTGCCCGACGGCGTGCTGGCGCGCCTGGGCCAGGTGCCGCCGGTCGCGATCAGCCAGGAGCAATGGTCGTGGTTCGCCAACCTGATCAACTACGGCATCGTCGGCGGCATGTTCGCCGGCGAGTACCTGGTGCGGCAACGCCGTTTCCCGGTGCGGCCGGAGAGCGGTTTCTTCGACTTCATGCACCGCATGGCCAAGCTCGGCCCGCGCTTCTGGCGCGAGCTGTTCTCCTGAGATCGCCGCTCCGCGCCGCCCGCCGCCGCGGTCTGGCCGGTGTCGCGCAGGTCCGGCGTTTGGGCACCGCCGCACACTGCGATCGCGCATATTTCAAGGGCCGTCGTCGCATTTCGACGCCCCGCTGAATGCGCGTGCTTTATCCTGTGACCCTCGCCCCAGCCGCCGACCCCGCCGCCCCGCCCGTATGCCGTTCGCGATCCCGTCCGATCATCCCTGCCTGCCCGGGCACTTCCCGGGCCGCCCGCTGGTGCCCGGCGTGGTTCTGCTGGAGCAGGTGATCGCCGCGGTCGAAGCCGCGCACGGACCGCTGAGCGGGTTGCGCCTGCCGCAGGTGAAGTTCCTGCAGCCGCTGCTGCCGGAGCAATCGGCGCAGGTCGAACTGGAAACGCTCGGCGCGGCGCGCTGGCGTTTTCGCGTACGTCGCGGCGACGACCTGCTCGCCAGCGGCGAAGTCGTCGCCGAGCCGGCCGCCGCGGAGGCCTCGGCATGAGCGGCGAGCACTGGAAGCAACGCCCCGAGGGCGGCGGCCGGCTGGCCTTCCGCCTGATCGGCTTCATCGCCCGTCGCGGCGGCCGCTCGATCGCGCGCCTGACCCTGTATCCGATCGTCGCCTACTTCCTGGCCGTGCGCGGCCCGGAGCGGCGCGCCTCGCGCGACTACCTGGCGCGGGTGCTCGATCGTCGGCCGCGCCTGCTCGACATCGCCCGCCACATCCACACCTTCGCCGCGACCATCCTCGACCGCCTGTACATGCTCAGCGGGCGCATGGCGCCGTTCGAGGTGCGCGTGGACGGCCTGGACAAACTCGAACCCTATCTCGACCGCGGCCAGGGCCTGCTGCTGTTCGGCTCGCACCTGGGCAGCTTCGAGGCCTTGCGGGTGCTGTCGCGCAGTCGGCCCGGCCTGAAACTGCGGGTGGTGTTCGACCGCGGCCACAACCCGGCCCTGACCGAGATGCTCGATGCGCTGGACCCGCAGATCGCGCGCACCGTCATCGACGCCGGCCAGGACGGCCCCTCGATCGTGTTCGCGATCAAGCAGGCCACCGACGAAGGCGCGATCGTGGCCTTGCTGGTCGACCGCGCTGCGCCGCACGAGCCGCGCACCGCTGCGTCCTTTCTCGGCGCGCCCGCCGAGTTCCCGACCGCGCCGTGGCTGATCGCGGCGGCGCTGAAAGTGCCGGTGGTGCTGGCCTTCGGCCTGTACCGTGGCGGTGCGCGCTACGACCTGGTGTTCGAGACGTTCAGCGAGGGTGTGGCGATCGAGCGGCATAACCGCCCGGCGATCCTTGCCGCGCTGGTCCAGCGTTACGCCGAGCGCCTGCAGTCGCAAGCCCGCAGCGCTCCCTATAACTGGTTCAACTTCTACGATTTCTGGCATGCCGATGACGCTCAACAAGCCCTGCATGTGGACTCTGGCGCTGATGCTCGGCGCCGGGTCGCTGCGCGCCGCTCCGGTTACTGAGGCCGCCGCCGTCCAGGCCGTGCCGGCCGGGGCGTCGGCCGCCGAGGCCGCGGTCGCGGCCGATTCCGACTGGATCCTGCCGCGCCTGGCGCAGCCGGTGCCGGCCCGCACCGACTTCGTCGAAGTGCGCGGCTCGGCCCTGCTCAAGGCGCCGCTGCGCCTGTCGGGCGAGTACCGCCGCCCGGACGCGACCACCCTGGTACGCGAGGTGCGCGCGCCGTACGCCGAGACCACCACCATCCGCACCGGCGCCAAGCCGGGTCAGGGCGAGGTCGGCATCGTCCGCCCGGGCAAACCGGCCAAGCGCTTCTCGCTGGCGCGCGCGCCCGAGCTGGTCGCGCTGCAGGCCAGCTTCGGCGCCTTGCTCGGCGGCGACCGCGCCCTGCTCGAACAGCATTACCGCCTGGCCGCCGAAGGCACGCGCCGGCAGTGGAGCATCAGCCTGACCCCGAAGGACGCGGGCCTGGCCGCACGCGTGCGCGAGATCGTCCTGCTCGGCCGCGACGACGAGCTGCGTTGCATCGAGACCCGGCCGGCGCGCGGCAACGAACAACAGCGCACCTTGCTGGCCAGCGCCGCGCGCGCCGCGGCCGGCGTCGCCGACGCGAGCCAGCTCGCGGCCTTGTGCCGCGGCCACGGCGCGGCGCGTTGATGACGCCCGCACGCCGTCTCGGTCTCGCCCTGCTGTGGCTGGCCCTGCTCGCGGTCGCCGGCTGGGCGATCGGCAGCCGCCTGCAGCTCAGCGGCGACCTGCGTCGCTTCATGCCGAGCGCGCAGACGCCGGCGCAGAAACTGCTGATCGACGAACTCGGCGAAGGCCCGGGCTCGCGTCTGTTGCTGTTGGCGATCGAAGGCGACGAGCCGGCGACCCTCGCCGCGCAATCGGCGGCGTTGCGCGAACGCCTCGCCGTGCAAGCGCAGTTCAAGCTGGTCGCCAACGGCGCGGCGCAGGGCCTGGACGCGGTGCCGGAACGCTTGCGCCCTTATCGCTATCTGCTGACCCCGACTTTCGACGAACAGCCGCTCGACAGCGCCTATCTGCGCGAGCAACTCGACACCCGCGTGCAAGACCTCGGTTCTCCGGCCGGCGAGTTGATCGAGCCGCTGCTGCCGAGCGATCCGACCCTGGAAATGCTGCGCCTGGCCGAAGCCTGGCAACCGGCGCAGGCGCCGCAGACCGTGCACGGCGTGTGGTTCGATCGCGCCGGCAAGCAGGCTTTGTTGGCGATCGAGACGCGCGCGGCCGGGTTCGACCCGACCGGCCAACAAGGCGCGCTCGATGCGATCCACGCCGCCTTCGCGCAAGCGCGCGGCAACAGCCCGGCGCGGCTGACCGTCAGCGGCCCCGGCGCGTTCTCGGTCGAGATCGGCGGGCGCACCCAGCGCGAGGCGAGTCTGATCGGCACCATCGACAGCCTGGTGTTCGTACTGTTGCTGTGGCTGGCCTACCGCAGTTGGAAGGCGCCGCTGCTCGGCGGCCTGCCGCTGGCGACCGCGGGCCTGGCCGGGCTCGGCGCAGTCGCCGCGCTGTTCGATGGCGTGCACGGCATCACCGTCGCCTTCGGTTTCACCTTGATCGGCGTGGTCCAGGACTACCCGATCCATTTGTTCAGTCACCAGCGTCCCGGCCTGTCGCCGTGGGCGAGTGCGCGCAGCCTGTGGCCGACCCTCGGCACCGGCGTGACCTCGACCTGCATCGCCTACCTGACTTTCTTCGTGTCCGGCGTCGACGGCCTGCAGCAGCTCGCGGTGTTCACCATCGTCGGCCTCGCCACTGCCGCGCTTGCCACGCGCTTCGTATTGCCGGGGTTGATCGACCCGGCGCCGCGCGACGCCGCCGGTTCGCCGGCGCTGGCGCGGCTGTGGACGCGGCTGGCGCGCTGGCCGCGGCTCGGCGTGGCCGGCGTGTCGTTGATCGCGGCCTTGGCGCTGGCGGTGATCCTGTTCGTGCCGGGCGCCTTCTGGCAGAACGATCTGGCCAAGCTGACCCCGGTGCCGGCCGCTGCGCTCGCGCGCGACGCGCAGCTGCGCGAGGAACTCGGCGCGCCCGACGTGCGCTACGTCATCGCCATCGAGGGCCGCGACGCCGAGGCCGCGCTGCAGTCCTCGGAAGCCTTGTTGGCCGAACTGCCGGCGCTGCGCCAACGCGGCGCGATCGCCGGCTACGACCTCGCCGCGCGTTATCTGCCCAGCGCCAAGACCCAGCGCGAACGTCAGCAGCGCCTGCCCGATGCGGCGAGCCTGCGCAGCGCGCTCGACACCGCCGTCGCGGCGACGCCGTTCCGCAGCGACGCCTTCGTCGATTTCCTCGCCGACGTCGAACGCGCACGGCAGGCGCCGCCGCTGACTCCGCGCGACCTTGCCGGCACGCCGCTCGCGGTCAGCGTCGAAGGCCTGCTGCTGCAGCGCGGCGACCACGCCACCGCGCTGGTGTCGCTGACCGGGCTCAACGACCCGGCCGCGGTCGCGACGGTGGTGCGCCGTCACGGCGGCCAGTTGCTCGATCTCAAGCAAGCCTCCGAATCCTTGGTCGCCGATTACCGCGGCCGCGTATTGATGGCCTTGGGCCTGGCCGGCGTGTTGCTCGCCGCCGCGGTCTGGGTGGCCCTGCGCTCGCCGCGGCGGGTGCTGCGCGTGCTCGCACCGATGGCCTTGAGCAGCCTGCTGATCCTGGCGGTGCTGCGCGGCCTCGGCGTCGAACTCAACCTGTTCCATCTGGTCTCGCTGATCCTCGCCGCCGGCTTGGGTCTGGATTACGCCTTGTTCTTCGACCACGCCGGCGACGACCGCGCCGAACAACTGCGCACCCTGCATGCGGTGATCGTGTGCAGCCTGACCACGCTGCTGGTGTTCGCGTTGCTCGGTCTGTCGTCGATACCGGTGTTGCGCGCGATCGGCAGTACGGTCGCACTCGGCGTGGTCTTCAACTTCGTGCTGGCCTTGCTGATCGTGCGCGAACCGGCGGCGATGGAGGCCGGCGATGCGCACGCGTGAGGCGATCGCCGCGCTGATCCCGCACCAGGGCCTGATGTGCCTGTGGCAAGAAGTCGTCGAATGGGACGAGGAACGCATCGTGCTGCGTACCGACGGCCATCGCGATCCCGCCCATCCGCTGCGTCGCGACGGGCGCCTGCACGCCGTGCATTTGTGCGAATACGGCGCCCAGGCCATGGCCGTGCACGGCGGACTGCTCGCGCGCCGTGACGGCGGCGTGGCCAAGCCGGGCGTGCTGGTGGCGCTGCGCGGCGTGCAACTGCAGCTCGCGCGCATCGACGACCTGGCCGGTGCGATCGAAGGCCGTGCGCACAAGCTGATCGATACTGGCGAGAGCTGGCAGTACCAGTTCGAGCTGCACCACGCCGGCGTGCTGATCGCGCAGGGGCGTGCCGCGGTAATGGCGCGGCCGGACTGAGCCTGCGCCGGCCCCGCGCAGCGGGCATCGAACCCCCGATCACGGTGCGGTCGCGGCGCGGTCGCGGCTTGGGGCATAAGCACCGCGAGCCAGGCTCGCCCTGAAGTGCATCGTCCACGTCTGCATTCACACCCCGCCGGCGCCGGCGTTTCCTAGTGCAGATGCGGCGGCCGTGCCGTATCGCGCTCGGGAGCTTCGTGCATGTCGCTGCAGTTCCATTTCGAGGACCTCGGCGCGCACCGCGCCGTCGACGAAGGCCGCATCGGCCATCGCCTGCGTCTGCGCATCCTCCTCGGCCGCCGCGAAGGCGCGCGCTTGCACTGGATCGAGCGCTGCGACCGGCCCTACGACGAAGACATGCCGGCCGATACCTGGGTCGACATGTTCCGCATCGCCGGTGGACGCTCGGCGATCTTCGCCCAATGGCTCGGCACCGCTACCGACGAAGGCCGGATCGAACTCGACTTCGACGCGTCGGCGACGATGCGGTTGGCGCCGGATGCGCAGCGCACCCTGGAATGGTGGGTGGTTGCCGTCGACGGCGAGGACGAGGACGGCGACGAGCGCGCCTGGGCGGTGTGGCGCGGCGAGCAACACCTGCTCTGCGACGGACAGGGGCAGGCGATCGAGCACCGTCTGGTGCAGATCGACAACCTGCACGGCCGCGAGGGCGACCCGCCGTACCCGGACGGTTTCCTCGTTTCGACCTGAGCCGGAAGCCGTGCCTCAGACCGGCTGGCCAGGAGCGGCGACTCCCCGCTCCGCCGCGTGGCTTTCGCCACGGCGGCGGGGCGGGGACAATCGGGCTTTGCCGCTCGGAGTCGTCCGCATGTCCATCTCGCACCCCTCGCCGCGCCGCGCCCTCGTCACCGGCGGCAGCGGCGACCTCGGTCAGGCGATCTGCGTCGCACTGGCGGCAGCCGGTTGGCAGGTGATCGTGCACGCCAACCAGCACCTCGAACGCGCCCAGGCAGTGGTCGCGCAGATCGAGGCGGCCGGCGGCCAGGCCTCGGCGATCGCCTTCGACGTCGCCGACGATCAGGCGGCGCGCATCGCGCTGGAAGGCCTGCTCGAAGCCGGGCCGATCCAGGGCGTAGTCAACAACGCCGGCATCCACGACGACGCGCCGATGGCCGGCATGAGCCTGGCGCAGTGGAAGCGGGTGATCGACGTATCCCTGCACGGTTTCTTCCACGTCACCCAACCGCTGTTGTTGCCGATGGCGCGCACGCGCTGGGGGCGCATCGTCAACGTGTCTTCGGTGGCGGCGGTGCTCGGTAACCGCGGCCAGACCAACTACGCCGCGGCCAAGGCGGCGCTGCACGGTGCCTCCAAATCGTTGGCGCGCGAGATGGCCAGCCGCGGCATCACCGTCAACGTGGTCGCGCCCGGCGTGATCGAAGGGCGCATGGCCGACGGCACGTTCACTGCGGAGGCGATCAAGCAGATGGTCCCGGCCGGCCGCGCCGGCCGCGCCGACGAAGTCGCCGCGCTGGTCGCCTTCCTGTGTTCGGATGTGGCCGGCTACATCAACGGCCAAGTGATCGGGATCAATGGCGGCATGGGCTGAGGCGTGCGGCCCGGCACACATTTTCGAGTCCGGAACCTCGTCGCATACTGCCGGCGCATACACGGGACGGCTCGTGCAGCCGACACTCAGGGGATTCGACGATGAAGCGATGGACGCATGCGGTGGCAGCCGTCTGCCTGCTGGCGACGGCAGTAGCCCCGCTGCTGGTGCAAGCGCGCGGCGCGATGGTCAAGTACGTCGAAGCGCGCAACGACGACAACCCGCCGCCATCGGTCGCGTTGAAAGCGTACGACCGTTTCGAGTTGGTGCCGATCGCGATGGACGCGCCTTACGCCGGACAGAAAAGCAACGAGATCGCGCGCGAACGCTTGCAGGCCAATGTCGATCTGCGCGTGCCGCCGATCCTCAGCGAGTGGAACGCGCGGCCGGCGGCTACGGCGGCGCCGCGTACGCTCAAGATCGAACCGCACATCCGCCACATCCGCTTCATCAGTGGCGGCAAACGATTCTTCGGCGGCGCGCTCGCCGGCGGCTCGGCGATCCTGGTGACGGTCAAGCTCAGCGATGCCGGCAGCGGTGAGGTCGTCGCCGAACCGGAGTTCTACCAGCACGCCAATGCCTGGGGCGCGGCCTATTCCTTCGGCGGCACCGACAATGCCATGAATGTCCGCGTCAGCGAGATGATCGCGACTTACCTGACCGCCAATCGCGATCAGGCGGTGGGCGGCCCGACCGGCAAGCGCGAGCCCGACGAAGAGGCGCCCGCGGAGGCGAGCAAGGCCGAGCCGGCAGGCGCCTGACCGGGGCCGTCCCAGCGCTCGCAGAACCGTCCGCCCGGACCGCCGGACGGACGGCGCCACGTTATCGGACGCGCTGCGATCAGAACCCGTTCTGCCAGCTCACGCTGAGGTTGCTGAGGTACAAGGTGTAGTCGCGCTTGGAGGTGGTCGACGGCGCGATGTAGTAACCGGTCTTGTTCGGGAAGCCGCTGATGCCGCCCGGATATTGGTTGACGGCGTTGAAGGTCTGGCCCTGGATCGAAGCCAGGGTGTAGCCGTCGAGCACCGAGTACTGGATCGAACCCGCGTCGGAGACTTTGATCACCACGCGATACGGATGATGGTTTTCCATCGGGATCGGCGCGAGGTATTTGCCGTTGGGGTCCGAGGTGCGGGCCGGGCAGGTCGACGCCAGAAAACCGCCGTAGCCGTAGGTCGTGCCCGGCGCGAGCCAGAAGCCTTCGACCTGGGACACACCGTCGCCGCACATCTGGGACTGGCCGAGGGTGATGCCGAGACCTTCGAGGGTGATCTGCTCGGTGCCGACGGTCAGCCCGCCGTGCACGCCGATCACGATGTGCTCGTCGGAGCCGATGAAGAAGTCCGGCGACCATACGTCGAACTGGATCTTCTGTACGTTGCTGCCGGCCGGCTTGACCGTGCTGGACACGCCGCGATAGCCGTAGAAATTGTTGCGATAGTGCGGCTCGCGGTTGGGATGTTGGGGGCTGTCGCAGAAGTTCGGCGTGCTGACCGGATCGCAGCGGCGCGCCACGACGGCACCGCCGGGCAGGGCGGGATAGCCGCTGAGCACGGTGCCGTTGGGTTGCAACAACGCGCTCTGGTACGGGACATAACCCTGCACGCGGTCGTAGCCCCAGCCCTGCTGCACCAACGCCTGGCGTTCGGCTTCGCTGGTCGCGTACTTATGCACCAGATCGCCGTTGCCGTAGTTGTAGTTGAGCCGATGCACCGGCAGCGAACCCGGCATCGGCTGGGTGTAGATATAACCTTCGATGCCTTCGTAGACGTAGCCGTTGCTGAGGACGTAACCGATCTCCTCCGGGAACTGATCGGTGAGATAGATGTGGTCGTTCTGCGGCGACCCCTTCCAATAACGCTTGAGCGCGACGGTCGACGGCTGCGGGGTCTTCTCGAGGTAAGTGAACACGCTCGGCCCCTGATAGCCGACGGCGCCGTAGGCCTCGTGGTAATTGAGCGTGTAGAAGTAATCGGTAATGGTCGGGTTGTAAGTCTGATACAGCGGGTAGTAGGCCGGGGGCGGCGCGTAGATCGCTGCGCTGGCCGGCGCGCAGGCCAGCAGGGACAGCAGCAATGCATTCCTGATACGCATGGTTCACTCCATTGAGACGCGTGGCATAACGATGAGTGCGAGCCAAGGCGCCGCACGCCGTCGGCAAGAAGACGGCGTTCGGTGTTCGGGCGGCTGGCGGAAGGGGCTGGCCGACGCGATGGCTGGGTCGATGTCTGGGTCGATGCGGGGCGCCCGGGCTCGCGGGCGCATCAGATCACGCCGGCGGCGGGGCGTGGGTGACAGGTGTCCGAATGCGGACAAGATCCAACAGGCGGCCGTTGAAGCGGCGGTGCGCCGATGCCGCGTTCTTTCCGAACTCGCGGGCGCGGTCCGGCAGCGCCGCTGCCGTCCGATCGTCGCCGACGGGCGACCGCTTACCGGGCGCTCACCCGATGCCGGGCCGGCGGGCGTAGCATGAGCCGATCCGCCGCGAAGGCCGTATGGGAGACCTCCGATGTCGCGCAGCCTGTTCATCGCTATGTTCGCGCTGGCCCTGTCGGCCTGCGCCAGTTCCCATGTGATCACCGGCCAGCCGCGGCCGCCGGTGCCGGTCTCGCAGGTGCGGGTGTATTTCGTGCCGCCGCCGAGCCGCTACGAGGAGATCGCCCTGCTCGAAAGCAACAGCGGCGCGTTCACCTACGGCGAGCAGAACAAGATGGATTCGGTGGTCGGCAAACTGCGCGCCGAAGCGGCCAAGCTCGGCGCCAACGGCGTGTTGTTCCAGGGCACCGAAGACGGCTACGGCGGCAGCGGCGTCAGCGTCGGTGCCGGCGGCGGCAGTTTCGGCGGGCGCCACTATAGCGGTGGCGGCGTCGGGGTCAGCATCAGCCCGCGGCAGAAGTTCGCGCGCGGCGTGGCGATCTACGTATTGAATCCGCCGCCGATGAACGACCCGGGCCCGCCGGCGCCGCCGGTCAACCCGCCGCGCAACTGAGGCGCGCGCAGCGTTACTGCGAATATCTCTTGCCGCATCAGCGCAACATCAACGCGTATGAGTCTGCGCCTTGTGCGCGGCCTCGCCGGAAAACTCGCCGCTCGGATCGTCGATCAAGGGCGGGTTGGCGCGGATGCTGCGATAGACCGCGGGGATGCCGCCGCGGCGCAGGCATTGGCCGACGATGTGGCTGGTGATGCGGCTGAAATCGCGCAAGGGCTTGAAATGGCTGGCGCGGAATTCTTCCTGCGAATCCTGGTTCTGGTAGCGCGATTCGATCGGCACCGAGACGCAGCGGGTGCCGAGCTGCTGCGCCGCCGACATCAGGATCTGCGCCTCGTACACGAAGTCTTCGCCGGGTACCTCGTCCAGGGCGATCACCGCGGCCGGGTACAGGCGCTGGCCGCTCTGGCTGTCGGCGATCTGGTAGCCGGTGCCCCAGGCCACGCCCCAGTCGCCGAAATTATTGGCCAGGCGGCGATAGGTCGGTTGCGAGGCGCGCTTGCGCAGGCGCGCACCGATCACGATGTGGTCGGGATAACGGTTGGCGCTGTCGATCAGGCGCGGGATGTCTTCGGCGGCGTGCTGGCCGTCGCCGTCCATGGTCAGCACGGCGAGGAAGCCGCGGCGCAGGGCCTCGGCGAAACCGTCGCGCAGGCTCGCGCCCTTGCCCTGGCGTTGCGCGTGGCGCAGCACGGTCACCGGCAAGTCGGCGATGCGTTCGGCGGTGCCGTCGTCGGAGCCGTCGTCGATCACGATCACGTGCGCGCATTGGGCCAGCGCGCCTTCGACCACGTCGCGGATGCGCAGCGCTTCGTTGAGCGCCGGAACGACCACCGCGACGTTATGGCGATCCAGGCGCACCGGACGGGTCCGGTGCGGTGTCGCCGTGCCTGGCGTCTGGCCGTCGCGTCCTGGCGATACGGGTCTTTCAGTCATGGGCGAGCTCCACTCGCAGGGTTCGGCCGACACCGGCCGGCAATGCGAGCCGATCATGGCCCGAGGCCAAGGCGTCGAACAAGGGCAGCATCGCGGCGCCGGCGTTGCCGGTTTCGCGGCGAGACAGCTTGCCCTCGAGCGGCGACGACGGTTCGTCGCTGAGCCAGGCGCGCAGCACCGGTCCGCGCACGGGGCCGTCGAACGGCGCGCGCGCGAGCACCAGCGCTGCGCCGAGCAGGCCGTCGCTGGGCCACATCGTCTGCAGCGGGCCGGTCGCGGCGCCGTCGTAGCCGACCAGCAGCACGGCCTCGTCGCCGGCGGCGATCTGGGCCAGGGCCTCGATCAAACCCTGGGCGAAGCTGGCATCGAGCGCGCTCAACGCGGTGGCCGGACGCATCGCGCCGGCGCCGATGGTCCAGTAGCCGGCGGCGGCGTTGTGCACCGAGTTGTGGAAGCGGGTCGGCGAGATCGTGCGCGGTGCGCTGGCCAAGGTCGCGCACATGTAGTCGGTGATCGCCATGTCGCCGTGGCAGGACACGAACACCGACGGCAGCTCGGCCGGGTCGCGGTTCGCGGCCTGGCAGGCGGCGAGCGCGACTTCCAGCGCCACTGCCACGGTTTCCGGCGCGCGCCGGCGCTCGTTCGGCGCCAGCAATTGCGGCGACGGCCGCGAGGGCGCGTCGGCCACCAGCTCGCCGTGCACGGCGAAGGCGCGCGCGGCCTCCCACGAGGGCAGGCCGCGGCTCCAGTAGCCGACGCTTTCGATGACGGCGCTGAGCATCGGCGAGCGCCTCGTCGACGAATCGAGATCGGCGGCGGTCATGGGCGCGCGAACACCAGCGAGCAATTGTTGCCGCCGAAGCCGAAGGAATTGTTCATGGCGTAACGGATCCGAGTGTCGGCCGCATCGAAACGGATCTGCGGACCGTTGGCCGGGTCGGGCACGATGCTGTTGAGCGTGCCCGGCAGATGCTCGCGTTCGAGTGCGAGCAGGGCGAAGGCCGACTCGACGATGCCGGCGGCGCCGAGCGTGTGCCCGGTCCAGCCCTTGGTCGAGGAGGCGTGCAAGGTGTCGGGGAACAGCGCGGCGATCGCCAGCGCTTCGATCTTGTCGTTGGCCGGAGTGGCGGTGCCGTGCAGGTTCAGATAGCCGACCTCGGCCGCGTCGATGCCGGCGCGGGCCATCGCGTCGGCCATTGCCAAACGCGCGCCCAGGCCCTCCGGATGCGGCGAGGACATGTGGTGGGCGTCGCTGGATTCGCCGTAGCCGCGCAGCTCCAACGCGGCGCGTTCGCCGTCGTCGAGGCGTTCGAGCACCGCATAACCGCCGGCCTCGCCGAGCGAGAGCCCGATGCGTTCGGCATCGAAGGGGCGGCAGGGTTGGTCGGACACCAACTGCAGCGAGTTGAAGCCGAACAGCACGCTGCCGCACAGGGTATCGACGCCGCCGACCAGGGCCGCATCGGCGAGCCCCGCGGCGATCAGGCGCGCGGCCTGGGCGAACACCTTGGCGCTCGACGAGCAGGCGGTGGCGACGGTCACGCAGGGGCCGCGCAAGCCGGTCGCGGCGGCGACGAAGGCGCCGATCGAGTGCGGCGTATGCAAATGCGGCCGGGCCAGATCGGCGGGGAAATCCCGGCCGTCGTTGTCCAGGCGGCTATACGCCTCTTCGGTCGCGCCGATGCTCGAGGTCGAGGTGCCGATGATCACCGCGACCCGTTCGGCGCCGTGGCGGGCGACCGCCGCGGCCAACGCTTCGCGCACGCCGTCGTGCTGCAGGCTCAGCCAGGCCAGGCGGTTGTTGCGGCATTCCCAGCGGCTCAGCTCGGCCGGCAGGGCGGCCTCTTCGAGACCCTCGACGCGGCCGATCCAGCAGTCCAGCGGCGCCTCGCCGGCGGCGAGCGGGGCGAGATCGTTGCGCCGCAGGCCGCTGCGCCGTTCGCGCAGGGCGCTCGCCTGGGCGTCCAGGCCGCGGCCGAGCGCGGTGGTCGCGGTGTAGGCGCGGATCGCCAGCGGCGGCATCGGTAAAGGTGGGGACGTCACGTAGTGGGTAGAATCGCGCGGTGGGGAACGCCCGCAGTATAGCGAGGGGCGCTCGGGCACCGCCGCGGCCATGGCCGCATGGTCCTGAGGTGCCGCCGCTGACGCTGCGAGGCTGAATGCTTCATGCGCAGGCGATCGAATAGGCCTGCGTCGGGGCCTGCGCCGCGGCGTTGCGCTTGCGCCTGCGGCGCGCCGCCCTCATACCGCAGTCGTCGTACCGTCGTTCTCGTTTTCCTTCCTATGCAGGTCGCGCCCGCTGCCATGTCCAACCGTCTCGGCCACCGCCTGTCCCTGTTGGGCGATCGCGACGTGCTGCACGTCGCCGCGGTGGCCTCGGCCGCGTGCGTGCTCAGCGCCGGCCTGGTCTACGTCGGTTACTTCGTGCACGTGCTGCGGGTCGCGCGCAATGCGCCCTGTCGGCCCGAGCGCGGCGAATGCGTGCTGCTGTTCGGCAAGCATGCGCCGGGCGGGCGCCTGGACCGGGACTTCGAGGCGCGCCTGGATCGCGCGGTGTCGTTGTGGCGGGCGCGTCCGCCACGCAACGTCGTGCTGCTCGGCGGCGGCGCCGCCGACGAGCCCAGCGAAGCCGAGCTCGCGCGTCACGGTCTGCTCGCGCGCGGCTTCGCCTCGGATGCGCCGATGCAACTGGAATCGGAATCGCGCGACACCTTGCAGAATCTGCGCAACGCCCGGGTCATGCTCGGCGACGGCATGCGCTCGCGCGTGACCCTGCTGAGCAGCCGCTACCACCTCGCGCGCTGCGCCTTGTTCGCGCGCCAGCTCGGTTACGACTGGGAGCTGTGCGCGGCCGAGCCGCGCCTGAGCCTGAGTCCGCGCATGATGTGGCGCCTGGCCGGCGAAGCGGCCTACGTGTGCATGAGCGACATCGGTGCGCGCTGGGCGCGGCTGACGCGCAACCAGCGCATGCTCGCGCGAGTCAGTTGAGCGAGTCCGGCAGGGCGGGCCGGGCGACGACGAGGTTCTCGAACGCCACGCGATAATCCAATGCCCGATCCGCGCGGACCGCGACCTGCTTCATCGCATGAACGCCGACGCGCGACGCCGATGCGGCCTTTGCCGCCGAACGACCCGGCGCCCGGCAGTTTCGCGATAGGAAAATCCGGCGTCGTGACCGGCGTTTGCGGCCTGTGTGACGGTTATCCGCAGTTGCCTGGACGAAAGGCCGTTGCGCGCGAGCGTTCGCCGCCCGGGTCGGATCGCTCACAGGTTGGCGCTGCGGCGGGCCTTCGCCGGCCGCACGGCGGACATGCGGATCGGTTCGGAGGCGATCTTGCGCGACAGCGCTTCGCGCAGATGCGCTTCGTTGCCCGAGCACACCGCGAGCAGGCGGCACGGGCTCGCCGACGCGGCGATGTAGGCATGGCCCATCGCGCTGTCGAAATAAATCGAATCGCCCACCTCCAGCCGCGCCGGCGCATACAACTCGCTATGCAGTTCGATCGTGCCTTCCAACACCAGGGCGAACTCCTCGCCGGTGTGGCGGATCAGGTCGCCGAACTCGTCCAGCGAGCGCGCATGGACCTCGGCGATGATCGGCACCAGGCGCTTGTTGAGCAGCTCCGAGGCCGGATAGAAGTGGTGGTAGTGCTCGGTGCGGATCGCATAGCCCTCGCCGGCGCGGGTGATGCTGCGGCGTCCGCTGAAGTTTTCGTTGACGCCCGGCGGTTGCGACGAGAACAGCTCGCCGATGTCGACTTCCAGGCCCTGGGCGATGCGGGTGAGCTTGTCGAAACTCAGCGACATCTTGCCGTTCTCGATCTTCGACAAGGTCGAGATCGGCAGCCCGGTGCGCGCGCCGATTTCGGCCAGGGTCCAGCCCCGCTGACGGCGCAGCATCCGCAACGCGATCCCGGGATTCGGGACCGCGGGTGCGGCCGTGGTTACGTTCTGGCTGCGCTTGGCGGGCATGAAGGCGGCCGAGAGGGGTCATGGACGACTCTAGGCGGCCCCCCGGGCCTTGCCAAGCCGCGAAAGCCAACCGTTGTTTACTTATCGAAAATAATTTTCCGATCCGGAAATCGGGGTAACGCAGCCGGAGACCGCTCGAAGCAGGTCCGATCGAGACCCTCCTTGGCGCCGGGCGGGGCCGAATCGGCGTTACCGGGCGAGGCTCGAAGCCGGACCGACTGCGACCACCATCGCGATTTCGCTCGGCTACGGGTAGTTGCAGCATCTGCACCGGCGCAGGGCACTCCCGCAAAGCCGACCGACCATTGCATGACCACCCGACTGATTCACCCTTAAAAAAGGGGGCAGGGGGGATTTGCTCTAGCTCCAGCGCGAATGAACCCCAGGCCCGACCGCGTACACTCGCCGCCAACGTCCGCGCCTGGAGCGACCGGCAGCGCATGCCGGCGGAATACCCGGCGACGGTGCAGCTGCTTTCGGGGGTCAGATGAAGTCCAAGCGTTCGATGCGCGGCATCGCGGTGTCCGGCGTCGCGGTGATGATGTTGGCCGGTTCCCTGTGGGCGCAGTCGCCACCGCCGGCCGAGGCCGCAACCGGCGCTTCGGCCCAGTCGGACCCGCCGCAAACGGTCCAGCCGGCGCCAGCCAGGGTCGAGCCCAAGCCCGAGCCCAAGCCCGAGCCCAAACCCGAGCCCAAACCCGAGCCGGTCAAGGCCGCGCCGACTTCGGCGCCCGTTCCCCCGCCCGTGTCGGGCCAGGCCAAGCCAGCCGCGTCGTCGGCGTTTCCGGCCACCACCCGCGCCCTGCCGCTGTCGGGTGCCGCGGCCGCGCGCGACGCCGCTCCTGCGCCCTTGCCCGCGAGCGCCAGCACGAACTCGGCCCTGCCCACGCGTGCTTCACCGGTGCCTTCGAAGGTGCCGGCGAAGACCCCGGCCGCCGCCGATGCCGAGGTCGCGGCCATCGCAGTGAAGGCGGCGCCGGCCAAGCCGGCCAGCGCAAGCAAAACCTCGCAGCCGGGGGCCGCCGCCGCCGCGAATGCGAACGCACCGGCCAGCTTCGCGCCGTTGCCGGAACCCCTGCCTGACGCGATCGCCGATGCGGTCGACCCGGCGCCGGTGGCGCAAGCGAGCGCCCTGGCCGACGGCGGCACTGTGCTCGAAGCCTCGCTCGCCCGCGGCAATGAAGCCGCCAGCGAAATCCTGGTCGAGCCCGGTGCGGTCGCGCCGATCCCGATGCTGAGCGCGCCGGACCTGGAAGCCTATGTCGACGGCCTGGTGCCGTTGGCGATCGCGCGCGGCGGACTCGCCGGCGCGGTCGTGGTGGTGGTCCGCGACGGCCAGGTGCTGTTGGCGAAAGGCTACGGCTACGCCGACGTAGGCCAGCGCAAGCCGATGGACGCCGCGCGCACCCTGGTGCGTCCGGGTTCGATCTCGAAGCTGTTCGTCTGGACTGCGGCGATGCAGTTGGTCGAGCAGGGCAAGCTCGACCTCGACGCCGACGTCAACCGCTACCTCGACTTCAAGATCCGCGACTACGCCGGCCAGCCGGCGACGATGCGCCAGCTGATGACCCACACCGCGGGTTTCGAGGAATCGGCCAAGCATCTGTTCGCCGCCGACGAATCGCGCCTGCTGCCGCTCGAGCGTTATCTGAAACAGGTGCAGCCCGAGCGCGTCTATGCGCCCGGCAAGGTGCCGGCGTATTCGAACTACGGCGCCGCGCTCGCCGCCTACATCGTTCAGCGCATCAGCAAGCAGCCGTTCGACGACTACATCGAAGCCAACGTGCTCGTGCCGCTGCGCATGCGCCAGTCGAGCTTCCGCCAACCGCTGCCGAAGGGCCTGGCCGGCGACATGGCCAAGAGCTATAGCAACGCCGGCGGCGCGCCGATTCCGTTCGAGCTGGTCAACCCGGCGCCGGCCGGCAGTCTGTCGGCGACCGGCCTGGACATGGCGCGTTTCATGATCGCGCAGCTCGACGAGCACGGTACCGGCGCGGCGACGATCCTGCAGCCGCACAGCCTGCAGACTTTGCATGCGACCGCGTTGCGGCCGATCCCGGGCCTGGATGCGATGGCGCTGGGGTTCTTCCGTCGCGACACCCGTGGGCCGGTGGCGATCGGCCACGGCGGTGCGACCGAAGCCTTCCAGAGCAATCTGGTGCTGCTGCCGGCGCACGGGCTCGGCCTGTTCGTGTCCGCCGACGGCCCCGGCAGCGCCGGGCGCGCGCTGCATCGCGACCTGATCAAGGGCGTGATCCAGCGTTATTTCCCGGTGCGCGCGGCGCAGCAGCCGACCCTGCCGACGGCGCGTCTGCATGCCGAGCAACTCGCCGGCCGCTACGAGAACAGCCGCGCGTCGAGCAGCAACTTCCTCGCCATCGCGCGCCTGCTCGGCAGCGCCAAGATCGGCGTCAACGACGACGACACCCTGAGCGTGTCGGCGTTCCGCACGCCCGACGGCCGGTCCAAGCGTTGGCGCGAAGTCGAGCCCTATGTCTGGCGCGAGGTCGGCGGCGACAGCCTGCTCGCGGCCAAGCTCGACGGTAACCAGGTGATCGCGGTCAGCAGCGACGACGTGCCGGCGGCGATGTGGCTGCAGCCGGTGCCCGGCTGGCGTTCGCCGGGCTGGATGCTGCCGCTGTTGTGCCTCGCCCTCGCGGTGCAGGCGCTGGCCGTGCTGCTGTGGCCGGTCGCGGCCCTGGTGCGCCGCCACTTCCGGCGGCCACTGGTACTGGCCGGGCGCGATCGCCGCCTGCGCCTGCTGAGTTTCCTCGGCCTGATCGGCAACATCGTATTGGCCTTGCTGTGGCTGTGGATCATCACCCGCATCGACGCTTCAGTGCGCATGCTCGACGGCGCGCTCGATCCCTGGATCCGCGTCGCCCAGTTGCTGGGGCTGGCGAGTGTGGCGACTGCGGTGGTCGCCGTGCTCAACGCCCGCGCGGTGTGGCGCGCGTCGCCGCAGCGTTTGCGCCGTGTCTGCACGATCGCGGTCGCCGCAGCCTGCGTGGCGATGGTCTGGTACGTCGTGGTGTTGCGAACCCTGAGCCTGTCGCTGGTGTATTGAAGCATCGCGACACGGGTGTCGTAGCACTACCTCTCAAAGCAACGAGGCCGCGGAGCGATCCGCGGCCTCGTTGCTTGATGCCCCCGTCAGCGGCGAGCGCCGCTTGATGCCTCGCCGGCGAGCGCCGCTTCCCCGCTTCAGCGCTGCTTCTGCGCCGGCACGAAGTCCTCGCGCACCGCCTTGCCGAGCAGGTCCGGCGGCAGCAGGCCCTGGTCGAGCAGGTAGTTGTTGAACTTGAGCCGGTCGAAGCGATCGCCGAGCGCCAGTTCGGTTTCCATGCGCAGTTCCAGGATGCGGCTGTAGCCGTAGAAATAGCTGCCGGCCTGGCCCGGTGCGCGGAACATGTAGCGGTCGAGTTCCTGCTTGGTCATCGCCTCGGACAGGCCGACCTGTTCGGACAGCACCCGGCCGGCGCTGGCGCGGTCGGTGAGGCCGAGGTTGAGCATCGGGTCGAGGATCGCGCGCGCCGCGCGCAGCAGGCGGAACTGCAGTGCGATCAGCTGCCCGTCGAGCGGCTCGTAGGGCACCATCTCGGCTTCGGCGTACAGCGCCCAGCCCTCGACGTTGACCGAGTTGAAGGCGAACATCGAACGCACCAGCGAGATCCCGCGTTCGACCATCGCGGTGAACTGCAGCTCGTGGCCTGGGCGGCCTTCGTGCGCGGACAGGGTCCAGGCCACCGACTCGTAGTTGAAGTCGTCGTACTGCAGGGCCTTGCCATCCGGGCTCGGCACCGACAGCGGCAGCACGAACTGGCCCTTCTGGCCGGTGTTGCCGACCAGCTGCGCCGGCAGGAAGTGCGGCGCCGGCTGCGCCGCCGATTCGGCTTCGCTGCCCAGGCGCATCACCATCGGCCGCTGCGGCACGTCGACGATCCGCTGCTTGCGGATGATCGGGTCGATCGCGTCGATGACCTTGCGGTAGCGCGGTTCGAGTTGGTCGTTGGGGATGGTGTCGCGCTTGAGCGCGCGCATCACCTGCACATAGTCCTGCGGGTCGGCGACTTTCAGACCCTTGGCTTGCGCGACCAAGGGCGCGAGTTGCGCCATCGCCGCGCGCGTTTCCATGAACTCGACCTGGGCGCGGCGGATCAGCAACTGCGGGTCGACGTCGATGCCGAACTGCTTGAGCGAGTAAGCGTACAGCTCGGGCGGCAGACGCGCATCGCTGCGCGCCTTCGGCAACACCGTGCTGCGGGTCCACTGGCCGTACGCGCGCAGTTGGGTCTCCATTGCCTTCAGCGCCGGCTCGGCGCCCTGGATCTTGTACTTCTCGAACAGCTTGCGGATGCCGGCGGCGTAGGTGTCGACGTTACCGAGCGCCTGTTCGACTTCGAGCTTGGTCGGCTGCAGCAGGTTGGTATCGCTGAGGCGTTCTTCGTAGCGTTGGCGCGCGAGCACGGTCAGCGGTTCGCTGCCCGGTGCCAGGCCGACATAGGCGTTGAGGCGCGCGAGCGCGGCGGCGTGGCGTTCGGGCGTTTGCTCCGACAGCAGCGCCTGCATGCCCGAGAACACGGTCTGCGGCGCATCGAACCACGGCAGCACCAGGCGCTCGTTGAGCGCGCTGCCCTCGATGTTGTCCTCGGCGGCATGGATCATGATCTGCAGGTCCTGGCGCACGTCGGCGTTGCGCTCGACTTCGAGCTTGGCCTGCAAGCCGCGCTTGGCTTCGGCCATCGCCGCGCGGAAACGCTTGCCGACCTCGGGCTTGAGGTCGCTGACCTTGTCGTCGTAGCCGGGCACGCCGAAGAACGACATCTGCTCGGGCGCGAATTGCCCCTGCGCCTGGATCAGGATCTTGGCGTATTCGTTGCTCTGCGCGATCCAGGCCGGAACCGGCTTGGCCGCGGTTTGGGGCGCCGGGGCGGCGCCGGCGGGCGCGATGGCGAGCGTGGGCGCGGACAGCGCCAGGGCGACGGCGAGAACGAGCGGCTTCATGAGGTGGCTCACTGGGTTGAAGCGGCCAGCATCGGCGCGGCGGCGGCCCAGGCCAAGCGCCGAAGGTCATGCGGTGCGGCGAGATCGATCGGAGAAGGACGAGTTCGAGCCAGGCCGCGCCGTTTCCGTGGGCGCCCAATTGCGTCCCCAGGACGATGCAGCGGCCCTCACCCCAGCCCTCTCCCGCACGCGGGAGAGGGCGGCGTTGTGCGTTGCCGCGATGGACGGCCACCGTGATGCGTCGCGAGCGGTCCCGGTCGAAGCGGCCCCGGTCGCAGCGATCACAGCAGATCGATCGAGGTCTTGGTCGCGTCGATGTTCACGCGCATCAGGCTGTAACGCCAGGTGCCCTGCTCGTTGACGCCCTCGACCTGGACCTCGCCCTTGCCTTTCGGGCCGTGCACGAAAACGAACAACTTGGCCACGCCCTGGTCCTTCGGCTCGACCGCGCCGAGCACGAAGCGGCCCTCGAGCGGTTCGCCGAGCGCGGCTTTCACCTCCGGGTTCGCGCGTGCGCGCTCCATCGCCTCGATGAAGGGCGGGGTGTAGCGCATCGAGTCCATGACCGAATACATCATCCATGCGCCGATCGCGATGCTCAGGCTGAACAACACGCCCAAGGCCAGCAGCAGGGTCAGGATCCAGTGACGCTGTACCCAGGGCTTGCGATAGGGCGCGGCGGGGCGGGAGGTGTTCATGGCAGGGCATCCATTCGGTGGGCGTCAGTGCGCTCAGGGCTTGAGGCAACGGTCGAAGAAGTCTTCGGTCAGGCGCAGGCGATGCAGGTTGTCGCGGCCGCGCAGGCCGTGCTTGGCGCCTGGGTAGGTCATCAGCTCGAATGGCTGGCCGCGTTGTTGCAGGGCGCTCATCAGCACGGTCGAGTTGGTGAACAGGACGTTGTCGTCGGCCATGCCGTGGATCAGCAGCAGCTTCGAGGTCAGGCCGTCGATGTGCTCGAGCACGCGGCCCTCGCGATAGCCTTCGACGTTGCCCTTCGGCAAGCCCATGTAACGCTCGGTGTAGTGAGTGTCGTACAGGCCCCAGTCGGTGACCGGCGCGCCGGCGACGCCGCAGGCGTAGCGGTCGCTGGCCTTGGCCAACAGCATCAAGGTCATGTAGCCGCCGTTGGACCACCCGTAGACGCCGATCTTGTTGCCGTCTACCCAGGGCTGCGACGTCAACCAATCGACGCCCTTGAGCTGGTCGGCCACCTCCACCGTCCCCTGCTTGCCGTACAACGCGCCGCCGAAGGCCGCGCCGCGGCGCGGCGTGCCGCGGTTGTCGATCGAGAACACCACGTAGCCGCGCTGGGCCAGGTACTGGTTGAAGTCCGGCGACCAGGCGCGCTTGACCGTCTGCGTGGCCGGGCCGCCGTAGACGTAGACCACGACCGGATAACGCTGGCCCGGGTCGAAGCCGGTCGGCTTGATCAGGCTGTAGTGCAGCGGCGTCTTGCCGTCGGCGGCGGGAATCGTGCCGTACTCGATCGGGCGCTGCGCGCCGCGGTAAGACGCGAACGGATGCGCGGCGTCGTCGAGGTTATTGTCGATCAGCGCGGCGATGCGGGTGCCGTCGTTGCGGTACAGCTCCAACTGCGGAGGCGTCTGCGGGTTCGACCAGGCGTCGACGTAGACATTGGCGTTGTGGGCGAAGCTGGCCGAGTGATAGCCATCGCTCTTGGACAGGCGCTCGATCGGGCCGCCGGCGAGGGCGACGCGATAGACCTGGCTGTCGAGCGGCGAGTCCTTGCCGGCGGCGAAATAGACCTGGCCGGCGGTTTCGTCGACCGCGAGCACGCTGTCGACCGGCCAGTCGCCGGAGGTCAACGCGGTCGCCTGGCCGTCGTCGCTGAGCAGGTACAGATGCTCGTAGCCGCTGCGCTCGCTGTTCCACAGCAGGCGGCCGTCCTTGAGGAAGCGCAGGTCGTTGTGCAGCGGCACCCAGGTCTTGGAGCGCTCGCTGACCAGGGTGCGCTGCTTGCCGTTGCCGAGGTCGGTTTCGATCAGCTCCAGCAGGTGCTGGTCGCGCGACTGGCGCTGGAAAGTCAGGCGCTGGCCGTCGCGCCAATCGACGCGGGCCAGGTAGATGTCCGGGTTCTTGCCGAGGTCGATCTCGCGCGGCGCGGCCTGGCTGCCGATCGCCGCGACCAGCAGGCGCACGCGCACGTTGGCGTCGCCGGCGGCCGGATAACGTTGCTCGACCACGTCGGTGCGGTCGGGATAGACCTCGTAACGCTTCTGCACCGGAACCGGCGATTCGTCGATGCGCGCATAGGCGATGGCGCTGTCGTCGGGCGCCCACCAGTAACCGGTGTGGCGGTCCATTTCCTCGTCGGCGACGAATTCGGCGACGCCGTTGCCGATGGTGTCGCTGCCATCGCGGGTGAGCTGGGTCGCCTTGCCGTCGGCCAGGTCGATCACCCACAGATTGCGCTCGCGCACGAAGCTGACGTGGCCGCCTTTCGGCGACAGCTTGGGGTCGGTGGCGAAGCCTTCGCCGTGGGTGAGCTTGCGCACCGCGGCCTTGCCCGACTTATCCAGGTCGTACAAGTACAAGTCGCCGCCGAGCGGGAACAGCAGGCGCTTGCCGTCCGGCGACCACTGATAGTCGACGATGCCCGACAGCGCGGCGATGCGCTGACGTTCGCGGCGCGCCTTCTCGGCGTCGCTGAGCACTTCCGCGCCGGGCAGCACGTCGTCGGAATCGACCAGCAATTCGGTCTTGCCGCTGGCGATGTCGTAGGCCCACAGGTCGAGGCGGTTCTTGTCGCGCTGCTTGCCGCGCAGGAAGCCGACCTTGCTGCCGTCGGGCGCGATCTTCGGCTTGACCAGGCTCGGCCCCGACAAGGGCGCATCGCCGGTCAGCGCTTCCAGGGTCAGGCGGCCCGGCGCCGGTGCGCTGTGCGCGGCGTCGGGCGTGGCAGCGAGGGCGAAGCTGGGCGTGGCGATGATCGACATGGCGAGCAGACATAGAGCGAGGCGGCGGGGCAGGCGGTTGTTCATGCGGGCGAGGATTCCGGAGCGTGGCCTCGGCGGCGAGGCATCAGGTGGTTGGGGCCGGCGTGCCGAACAGATGCCGGCGCATCTCGTCGGTCATCGTACGGTCGGCACGGTAGGCCTGGCCCATCTCGTAGACGCGCCCGAACGCCGGCCGCGACGACAGCGCGTCGTGCCAGCGCTGCACGTTCGGGTAACGGATCAGGTCGACGTAATGCCATTCGTGCTCGCGGGTCCAGGGGTAACAGGCGAAATCGGCGATGCTGAGTGTATCGGCGGCGACGAATTCGCGCCCGGCCAGGCGCCGGTCGAGCACGCCGTACAGGCGCTCGGTCTCGCGCTGATAGCGGTCGATCGCGTACGGCACCTTTTCCGGTGCGTAGCGGTTGAAGTGATGGTTCTGGCCCAGCATGGGGCCGTAGCCGCCGACCTGCCAGAACAGCCACTCCTCCACCTCGACCCGGCTGCGCAGGCCCGCGGGCAGGAACAAGCCGGTCTTGGCCGCCAGATACTGCAAGATCGCGCCGGACTCGAACACGCTGATCGGCGCGCCGCCATCCGCCGGGGCATGGTCGACGATCGCCGGCATCCGGTTGTTCGGCGAAATGCGCAGGAATTCGGGCTTGAACTGGTCGCCGGCGCCGATGTCGACCTGCTTGATCGAGTAGTCGAGGCCGGCCCCGGCCTGCTGGGCCTCTTCCAGGAACAAGGTGATCTTGTGGCCGTTCGGGGTCGGCCAGTAATAGAGGTCGATCATCGGCAACTCCGCGTCGAAAGGCCGCAGTGTAAGTGCGGCTCCGCGGCCGCGGCGGCCTTGCCGATGGGATGGCGTGTGCCGGCCGCGTCTGTCGCAGCCAGGCCTGCGCCTGCTCCGGCTGAACCCTCGGGCCGGCCCGACGTGGCGGCGTCATCCCCGCCCGGCTACTCTTGGCCCCCTATATCGCTTCAGTTACGGGCTTCGCATGACCGATCCAAAGAGCAACCGACTCAATCCCCTGCCGGCGCTGATCTTCAGCTCGCGCTGGCTGCAGCTGCCGCTTTATCTGGGCCTGATCGTCGCGCAGGGCGTGTACGTCTTCAAGTTCGTCAAGGAATTGATGCACCTGGTGCAGGACGCGGCCACGCTCGACGAGCAGGGGATCATGCTGATCGTGCTCGGCCTGATCGATGTGGTGATGATCTCCAACCTGTTGGTGATGGTGATCGTCGGCGGTTACGAAACCTTCGTCTCGCGCCTGCGCCTGGAAGGCCACCCGGACCAGCCGGAATGGTTGAGCCACGTCAATGCGAGCGTGCTCAAGGTCAAGCTGGCGATGGCGATCATCGGCATCTCCTCGATCCACCTGCTCAAGACCTTCATCGGCGCCGGCAATCTGGGCCTGCCCCGGTGCGGTACGCCGGAGGCTTACGAATTCGCTCGCGCGATCGCCGCGATGACCAGCAACGGTGGGTCCACTGGGGTGGCCAAGGTGGTCTGCAGCGAGCTGACTTCCGAAGGCGTGATGTGGCAGGCGATCATCCACTTCCTGTTCATCGTCTCGGCGATCGGCATCGCCTGGACCGACAAGCTGATGAGCACCACGGTGCAGAAGCCGGGCAAGCCGGCGCACTGAGCCGGGCGAGCACGCGGCCGTCCGCTCAGCGCGTGCTGGGCGTGGCGGCCGCTCGCGGCCCCATGATCGCGCGTCGCAACCGCACTGCGTCGGCGCGATCGGAAAAACGCAGACTGCCGTCCACGCTGTCCAGCCCGAGCACGCGATACGCCGGCTGTTTCGACGGGAACTCGCGCATCGCCGCATAACGGTCGAACAACTGTGTGAACACCTTGCCGCCGCCGAGCCGATCGAGTTCGGCGACGAATTCCTCCGGTGTGGCCTCGCGGTCCCCATCCAGGCAGCAACGCGAATAACGCGACAGCACCGTGTCCAGGTCGAGGCGACGCTCGCGCCGCAGCGCCAGGTCGGCTTCGAGCCAGAACATCGCCCCGCCCCAATAGATGCGCATGGTGCTGGCGCGGCTCCAGCCGATCTCGCCCAGCGGCGCACCGGCGCCGCTGTTTCGGCCGCGCTCGAAGCCGGCATCGAGCCGGCGCCAGGCTTCGTCGCGGTCGAGCTGGCCGGCGCGGGCGCGCAACACGTTCTGGTAGTAGCTCGCCAGGCCCTCGGCGAGCCAGCGGCCGTCTTCGCCGAGATAGGGATGGAACAGGTGCGAAAGCTCGTGCACGGCGGTCCAGTCGTCGCGCAGCTCGTCGATGCCGGCGTCCGGGCGCACGTACAGCAGCACCGAGACGCCATCGTCGCGCCGGGTCTGGCCCCAGGGCACCGGGCTGGGATCGCCGCGGCGGCCGCCCTGGCGGGGGCTGCCTCGACTCGTGCCGCGGCTTTGCCGGATCAGCACTTTGGCCTCGCGCAGCGGCAGGCGGCCGTAGGCGGTCAGGGCGGCGTCGGCGCATTCGGCGAGCCAGCGCTGCAACTCGTCGACGCGCTCGCGGTCGGCCACGCCCTCGACGATCACCCGCAGCCGTGCATCGCCGACGCGGATCACCCGTTCATCGTTTCGAGCAACGGCCGGGTCCTGAGCAACAACGGCCGGCGCCGCGCACGCGCCCGCGCTGCAGGCGAGCAGGGCGCCCGCGAGCAGGGCGCAGACGAACAGGGTCGGCAACGACGGCAGGCGGGCGGCCATGGTCTGCGTTGGAACGCGATGCGCTGCGAAGGTTCCCGAATCCATCGCAGCTACAATAGCGGGCATGGACGTATCGCATTTGCTCGACGCACTCAATCCCGCCCAGCGCGAAGCCGTTTCGGCACCTCCCGGTCATTACCTCGTGCTTGCCGGCGCCGGCAGCGGCAAGACCCGCGTGCTGACCCACCGCATCGCCTGGATCAACGAAGTCTTCGGCGTGCCGACCCACGGCATCCTCGCGGTGACCTTCACCAACAAGGCTGCCGGCGAAATGCGCGGCCGCGTCGACGCGCAGCTGCGCCACGGCGCGCGCGGCATGTGGATCGGCACCTTCCACGGCCTGGCCCATCGCCTGCTGCGCCTGCACTGGCAGGAGGCGAAACTGCCGGAAGGCTTCCAGGTGCTCGACAGCGATGACCAACTGCGCCTGGTCAAGCGCGTGGTGCAGGCGCTGGAGCTCGACGAGACCCGCTTCCCGCCGCGCCAGATCGTGTGGTGGATCAACGCGCAGAAGGACGAGGGTCGGCGTCCGCGTAACATCCAGTCGGCCGGCGACGAATGGGCCGACGTGATGCTGCGCTGCTACGAGGCCTACCAGGAGCGCTGCGAACGCGCCGGCCTGGTCGATTTCGCCGAACTGCTGTTGCGCGCGCACGAGTTGCTGCGCGACAACGCCGCGCTGTTGGCGCACTACCGGACACGTTTCCGCGAGATCCTGGTCGACGAATTCCAGGACACCAACGCGATCCAGTACGCTTTCGTGCGCGTGCTCGCCGGCGACTCCGGCCACGTGTTCGTGGTCGGCGACGACGACCAGGCCATCTACGGCTGGCGCGGCGCCAAGGTCGAGAACGTGCAGCGCTTCCTGCGCGATTTCCCCGGCGCCAGCACCATCCGCCTGGAACAGAACTACCGCTCCAGCGCCAACATCCTCGACGCCGCCAACGCGGTCATCGCCCACAACCCCGACCGCCTCGGCAAGAAGCTGTGGACCGACACCGGCCACGGCGAAGCGATCGACCTGTACGCGGCCTACAACGAGATGGACGAGGCGCGCTTCGTGGTCGAGCGCTTGCGCCAGTGGGTGCGCGACGGCGGCAGCTACGGCGACGTCGCCGTGCTCTACCGCAGCAACGCGCAATCGCGCGCCTACGAAGAGGCCCTGCTGTCGGAACAGGTGCCGTACCGGGTCTACGGCGGCCAGCGCTTCTTCGAGCGCGCCGAAATCAAGGATACCCTGGCCTATCTGCGCATGATCGCCAACCGCGCCGACGACGCCGCCTTCGAACGCGCGGTCAACACGCCGACCCGCGGCATCGGCGAGCGCACCCTCGACGAGGTGCGCAAGCGCGCCCGCGCCGACGCGGTCTCGCTGTGGGAGGCGGCGCGGCGGATCTCTCAGGAGAACGGGCTCGCCGCGCGCGCCCGCAACGCCCTGGCCGGGTTCGCGTTGCTGATCGACACGCTCGAAAGCGACGTGGTCGAGATGCCGCTGCCGGAGAAGATCGATCACATCCTGCAGCGCTCGGGCCTGCGCGAGCATTACGCCAATGAATCGCGCGGCCAGCTCGATTCGCGCACCGACAATCTCGACGAACTGGTCTCGGTGGCCTCGCGCTTCACCCGCACCGACGAGGACGAGGCCGCGGCGATGCCGGAGCTGATCGCCTTCCTCAGTTACGCCGCGCTCGAGGCCGGAGAAGGCCAGGCCCAGGCCGGCGAGGACGGCGTGCAGCTGATGACCTTGCACAGCGCCAAGGGCCTGGAGTTTCCGCTGGTGTTCCTCGGCGGCCTGGAAGAGGGCTTGTTCCCGAGCGGGCGCTCGACCGAGGAATCCGGGCGGCTGGAGGAAGAGCGCCGCCTGGCCTATGTCGGCATCACCCGCGCGCGCGAGAAGCTGGTGCTGAGCTATGCCGAGACCCGCCGCATCCACGGCATGGACATGTACGGGGTGCCCTCGCGCTTCCTGCGCGAGATTCCGCCGGCGCTGCTCAACGAAGTACGGCCGAAGGTGCAGGTGTCGCGCCCGGTTTACGGCGCCGGCCCGCGCCGCGCCGACTACGGCCATGCCGCAATCGAGGCGCCGCCGGTCAAGCTGGGCTCGCAGGTGCGCCATGCCAGCTTCGGCACCGGCACCGTGACCGACTACGAAGGCACCGGCGCGCACGCGCGGGTGCAGGTCAACTTCGACGACGCCGGCAGCAAGTGGCTGGTGCTGGCTTATGCGAACCTGCAGCCGTTCTAGTTAGACGTTCGACGCGGGAATGGAGACGCGAGCTTTTCTGGGCTCGCGCGCCGACGCGAGTCACGGCCGGTGCGGCACTCCCGATCGTCATTCCCGCCTTCGCGGGGATGACGATGTGAAGGAGCCGCTGCGATCTTATTTACCATCACCCCCGCCTTCGCGAAGATTGCAGTTCAAAGCCGCCGTCCCACCGAGCCGCCGCTCAAGCAATGGAGTGCAAGATGAAAAGAAACACCATCGGATTTCTGCTGAGCCTGTCGGCGCTGTCGATCGCGGTATTCGTATTCCGCGACATCTATCTGTTCTCCAAGGTCTCGATCCGTCCGGACTGGGCGCAGTTCCTGCCCACCTGGCTGGGCGTGTCGGACTTCATCGGCCTGCTTTGCCTCGCCCCGGCGGCGGCGCTGCCGGAACGCTTGCGCTCGGTCGCGGCGGCGCTGGCGAAATGCGTGGCGCTGGCGCCGTTGCCGGTCCTGATCGCGTTTTCGAACGATCACGCCCATTCCGGCCTGTGGATGAATCTGCTGTTCAACTACTGCTGGGTCGGCCTGCACTGCCTGATCCCGGCGGTGATGCTGTTCGTCGTGCGCGGTATCGTCGACGGCTCGCGCGCGCTGGCGAAGCGCGCGTCCAGCCGCTGAGCGGAATCTCCCCTTCGCAATCGGCGCGTGCTTCGTGCGTCTTGCCGAATGGCATCGGTCCGGGCTGACGTCGCTCGCGTTCCCACGCCGACCCCGCAGCACCGTCCCCCCTTTGAGAAAGGGGGCAGGGGGATTTGCTGTCGCGACGGTATCGGGTCGACGATCGTCAGTCTTGCACCGCTATGCCTCGCGCCGCTTCAGTGCTGGGCTGCGCCCGGGCTCGCGCGTGGCGCGTCGGCGAGCTTGAACGATTTCAGCAGCAGGTCGAAACCGGGTTGGGTCTGCGGCAGGTCTTCGTCGGCGCTCTGGGTGATCAGGAACGCGGTCCGATGCGCGCCGGTGATCTTGCGGTACTCGCGCCGGTGCGGGACCTTCACTCCGCCCAGGCTCAGCGTGTAGTGCTCGCGGATCGTGCCCTCGGCAAAAGCGGAGCGGTCGAAGCGGCTGTGTCCGCTCATCACCGACGGCGTCGCCTTGTCGGCCTCGGCGGAGAAGTCGCGGGCGAAGTCTTCCAGTTCCGCGGTCGTGTCGGCCTGCACGATGGCGACGAACATCGCCGAGCCTGGGCTCTCCACGATCATGTAGTGGACGGCGTCGACGCGCTTGTCTTCGGCCATGCTCCAGTTGCCGGGAATGCTCATGTGCACGCCGAGACGGTCGTAACCGAGCGGGCGCGAGACGTCGGCGGCGGGTTCGCCGCAGGCGCACAGCGCGACCGCGCAGACGCTGGCCAACCACCAACGGTACGAACGCCAGCGGGACCACCGCCCGCGGGACGAACACGAACGCAGCGCGGATTCGCGAGCCATCGACATCTTCCCTGAGTGTCGCCACCCCTGTGGACACGGCGCTCACCCTAGCAGCTCGCCGGCGATTCCTCGCCTGCCGTTGGTCTTGGGACGCAGGCCCGGCGGACACGACCAACGACACTGGGAGCCGGTCGCCACCGCGGCCTAGGCTGCGGTTTCTTCATTCGTAACGGGGCCTGCCGATGTCCTTGCGTTTCGTCCTCGCCGCCGCGCTAGCCGTCAGCGCGCTGCCGGCCGCCGCCGCCGACCTGCACGGCGACCCGCGCCATCTGCAACCCGCCGACTTGTTCGATCTGGAATGGGCCGATCAGCCGGCGTTGTCGCCGGACGGGCGCCGCATCGTCTACCAGCGCAAGTTCTTCGACCGGATGAAAGACCGCAGGCGCAGCAACCTGTGGCTGGTCGATGCCGACAGCGGCCAGCAGCGGCCGCTGACCAGCGGCGCGGCCAGCGACGGCGCCGCGGCGTGGTCGCCGTCGGGCGACCGCATCGCCTGGGTGTCCGATCGCGACGGCTCGACCCAGGTCTGGGTGCGCTGGATGGACAGCGGGCAGCAAGCGCCGATCAGCCGCCTCACCGAAAGCCCGAACGGGCTGACCTGGTCGCCGGACGGGCGCTGGCTCGCCTTCACCATGCACGTCGCCGCCGACACCACGCCGCTGGCGACGTTGCCGGCCAAGCCCAAGGGCGCGGAGTGGGCCGAGGACGTCAAGCTGATCGACAAGATGAACTACCGCGCCGACGGCGCCGGTTACCTCAAGCCCGGCTACGAGCACGTGTTCGTGATGCCGGCCGACGGCGGCACGCCGCGCCAGGTCACCCTGGGCGATTTCCAGCACGGTTCGACCCTGGCCTGGAGCCGCGACGGCCGCTCGCTGTTCGTCGAGTCCAATCATCGCGACGATTACGAGTACCACCCGATCGAGAGCGAGATCTACCGCGTCGACGTCGCCACCGGCGCGGCGGTCGCGCTGACCGATCGCACAGGGCCCGACCGTGCGCCGGTGTTGTCGCCGGACGGACGCAAGATCGCCTATCTCGGCTACGACGACCGCAAGCGCAGTTATCAGATCGCACACCTGTACGTGCTCGATCTCGACAGCGGCGTTTCGCGTGCCTTGACTGGGGGCTTCGACTACGACATCGAAAGCCCGCAGTGGGACCGCAACGGTCGCGGACTCTACTTCGGTTACGACCGCGACGGCGTCAGCCACCTGGGCTGGATCGCCGCGAGCGGCGGCAAGGTCGAATCGGTGACCGGCGACGTCGGCGGCACCGCGGTCGGCCGGCCTTATCCCGGCGGCAGCTTCTCGGTCGCCAACGGCCGCGTCGCCTACACCCATGGCACCGCTTCGCGCATGGCCGATGTCGCGGTGGTCGAACGCGGCGGCAAGCCGCGCGTACTCACCGATCTCAACGCCGATTCGCTCGCGCGCAAGCGCCTGGGCGAGGTCGAAACCTTGTGGACGAAATCCTCGGCCGGCGGGCTCGCCGTGCAGGGCTGGATCGTCAAACCGCCGCAGTTCCAGCCGGGCAAGCGTTATCCGCTGCTGCTGGAAATCCACGGCGGCCCCTATCAGAACTACGGCCCGCGGTTCGCGGTCGAAACCCAGCTCTACGCCGCCGCCGGCTACGTCGTGCTGTACCTCAACCCGCGCGGCAGCACCAGCTACGGCCAGGCCTTCGCCGACCACATCCACCAGAATTATCCGAGCCACGACTACGACGACCTGATGAGCGCGGTCGACGCGACCATCGCCCAGGGTTATGTCGACCCGCAGCAGTTGTTCGTGACCGGCGGTTCCGGCGGCGGCGTGCTGACCGCCTGGATCGTCGGCCACACCGACCGTTTCCGCGCCGCCGTGGTCGCCAAGCCGGTGATCAACTGGACCAGCTTCGCCCTGACCTCCGACGGGCCGTCCTACGTCACCCAGCATTGGTTCCCGAGCGGGCCGTGGGAGGCGCAGGAGCTGTACTGGAGGTTGTCGCCGCTGGCCCATGTCGGCAAGGTCGTCACCCCGACCATGCTGATCACCGGAGAGAACGACTACCGCACGCCCATCTCCGAGACCGAGCAGTACTACACGGCGCTGAAACTGCGCCGCGTCGACACCGCGATGATCCGCATCCCCGGCGCCTCGCACGGCATCGGCACGCGGCCCAGCGAAACACTCGCACAGGTGCTCAATACGCTGGGTTGGTTCGAGCGCTATCGCAACAAGGCGGCCGCCGATACTGCCGCGGGCTCAGCCGGAAACGCGCGCTGAGGTTTCACCTCAAGCCGTTCCCCCTCCGAGATCTCCCAAGCCGTTCCCCCCTTTGAAAAAGGGGGGGAAGGGGAGATTTGCTTTTGCCAGCAAACTCGAACAGCCAGCGAGGCCCAAGCAAATCCCCCGCGCCACGATTCGCATCGGCCCAGCCGGTTGCGCCGGGCGTCCGCCCCCTTCTTCAAAGGGGGCAGAAGTTCGTGGCGGCGTTGCAAAGATGGCTGCGCCGCGACTCAGACTTTCGTGCAAACCGGCTTCAATCCAGCTTCACGCCGAAATGAAAGGCCTCGATGCGCAGCCGCTCGCGCAGGTAGAACGCATGCGCGTCCTGGCGATGGGTGCCGGAATCCAGCTGCAGGCGCGCGCAGCCCAGGCGCTTGGCCTCGGCCTTGAGCCAGTCGAGCATCGTCTTGCCGTAGCCGCGGCTGCGCACGGCCTGGTCGGTGATCAGGTCGTCGACATAGACGTGCAGGCCGACGGCGAGCATTTCCATCACCCGCCAGCAGGCGAACGCGCGCGGCACGCCCTGTTCGTCGTAGAGCACGGTGGCGCGGCAGCCCTCGGCGATCTGGCGGTGCATCTGGGCGACGAAGCCGGCCTCGTCGAGGTGCGGGCGCAGTTGCGACACCAGCGGCCAGACGGCGCGCAGTTCGGTGTCTCCGACGATGGTTCGGATATCCATGAAGGCAGACGTGAGCGATGAGGAGTGAGGAGTGAACGCAAGCGTGGGCTTACGCGCATTCCTCACGTCTCAGTGGAGCGGTAGGAGGGCCGCGAGCCTAACTCACTCCTCACTCCTCTCCATTCGCTTCTCAGCCGCTCACCAGCTGAAGAGTTTGTAATACACCGGCGAGACCGTGCCTTCGCCCTTGCTGGTGTCGAGGCGGCCGTCGCCGTCGTTGTCGACCAGGTAATAGGTGGGGCCGCGGGCGGGGGTGACCTTGACCGCGCGCAGCTGGCCGGCGATGCGGTACTCCTCGATCACGTCGCCGTTTTCGACGGTGCGGGTGCGGACGTCGGCGCCCTGCAGGCCGGCGGTCGGGTCGTCGCTGGCGCCGCCGGTGCTGGCGCAGGCGGCGAGCAGGATGGCGATCAGGGAAAGGACGAGCAGGCCGGCGGCTTTGCGGGCCGGCGAGGCGGTGGGGGCGCGCATGGCGGTTCTCCGTGTCTCAGGCCGACAGCATACGCTGTGCGCCCGTTAAGCCGCTGCATCCGCGGTCACGGTCGCAGCCCCGGCGATGCGGCAGCGTAGAATCGCCGGCATGAAAAGACTCGTCCTGATCGATGGCTCCAGCTACCTCTACCGCGCCTTCCATGCGTTGCCGCCGCTGAACAACGACGCCGGCGAACCGACCGGCGCATTGTTCGGCGTGGTCAACATGCTGCGCTCGACCTTGAACGAACGGCCCGACTACGTGGCCTTCGTGGTCGACGCGCCGGGCAAGACCTTTCGCGACGATCTCTTCCCGCAGTACAAGGCCAATCGCCCGCCGATGCCGGACGACTTGCGCGCGCAGGTGCTGCCGATGTGCGCGATCGTCGAGGCGCTCGGCCTGCCGATCCTGCGCATCGACGGGGTCGAGGCCGACGACGTGATCGGCACGCTGGCGCTGCAGGCCGCGAGCGCCGGCATCGAGGTCACCATCTCGACCGGCGACAAGGACTTCGCCCAACTGGTGCGCCCGGGCGTGGCCCTGGTCAACACCATGAGCGGCAGCCGCATGGATTCCGACGAGGCGGTGTTCGCCAAGTTCGGCGTGCAGCCCAACCAGATCATCGACCTGCTGTCGCTGATGGGCGACAGCGTCGACAACATCCCCGGCGTCGATAAATGCGGGCCCAAGACCGCGGCCAAGTGGCTCGGCGAGTACGGCACCCTGGAAAACGTCATCGCCCACGCCGGCGAGATCAAGGGCAAGATCGGCGACAACCTGCGCGCCGCGGTCGATCGCCTGCCGCTCAACCGCCAGCTGACCACGATCAAGACCGACGTAGCGCTCGATCGCAGCCCCGAGCAACTGGCCTTGCGCGAGCGCGACGCCGAGGCGCTGCGCACCCTGTACGCGCGCTACGGCTTCAAGCAGGCGCTGCGCGAGCTCGAAGGCGGCGCCAACGCGACCGCCAACGAAATCGCCGCCGACCGCGCCGGCTTGCGCGCGACCGCGGCCGGCCATGCGCGCGCCTCGGCGAGCGCCGAGGCCCCGGACGCGGCCCTGTCGGCCAAGGGCGAGTACGAGGCGGTGACCACCCAGCCGCAGCTCGATGCCTTGGTGGCGGCGCTGCAGGCGGCCGACGAGTTCGCCTTCGACAGCGAGACCGATTCGCTCGACCCGATGCGCGCCAACCTGGTCGGCCTGAGCTTCGCCACCGAGACCGGGCGCGCGGTATACATCCCGCTCGGCCACGACTACCCCGGCGCGCCGGCCCAGCTCGACCGCACCGCGGTGCTCGATGCGCTGCGTCCGGTGCTGACTGACCCGGCCCGGCGCAAGCTCGGCCAGCACGGCAAGTACGACCTGCACGTGCTGCGCCGGCACGGCGTCGACCTGCTTGGTTATGCCGACGACACGATGCTCGAGAGCTTCGTCTACAACGCCACCGCCAGCCGCCACGACATGGACTCGCTGGCCAAACGTTATCTCGGCTACGACACCATCAAATACGCCGATGTCGCCGGCAAGGGCGCCAAGGCGATTGCGTTCTCGCAGGTCGCCATCGACGACGCCACCCGCTACGCCGCCGAGGATGCCGACGTGACCCTGCGCCTGCACCGCGTGCTCAGCGCGCGCCTGGCCGCCGAGCCGGAACTCGAACGCGTCTACCGCGAGATCGAGATGCCGCTGGTGCCGGTGCTCGAACGCATCGAGGCCAACGGCGTGATGATCGACGGCGACGAGCTGCGCCGGCAGTCGCAGGACCTCGGCAAGCGCATGCTCGACGCGCAGATCAAGGCCACCGAGCTGGCCGGGCGCACCTTCAACCTGGATTCGCCTAAGCAGTTGCAGGCGCTGTTGTTCGACGAGTTGAAGCTGCCGGTGCTGGTGAAGACCCCGACCGGGCAGCCGAGCACGAACGAGGAAGCGCTCGAAGCGATCGCCGACCAGCACGAGCTGCCGCGGGTGATCCTCGAATACCGCGGCCTGGCGAAACTGCGCAGCACCTACACCGACAAGCTGTCGGAGATGGTCAACCCGGACACCGGTCGCGTGCACACCAGCTATCACCAGGCCGGCGCCGCGACCGGGCGCCTGGCGTCGAGCGACCCGAACCTACAGAACATCCCGATCCGCACCGACGACGGCCGCCGCATCCGCCGCGCCTTCGTCGCGCCCGAAGGCCGGCGCCTGGTCGCCTGCGACTATTCGCAGATCGAGCTGCGCATCATGGCCCACCTGTCCGAGGACGTCGGTCTGGTGCGCGCGTTCGAGTCCGGCGCCGACGTGCACCGCGCGACCGCGGCCGAAGTGTTCGGCAAGAAGTCCCTCGACGAGGTCAGCGGCAACGAACGCCGCGCCGCCAAGGCGATCAACTTCGGCCTGATGTACGGCATGAGCGCGTTCGGTCTGGCGCGCCAGCTCGGCATCGGCCGCGGCGAAGCGCAGGACTACATCGCGCTGTATTTCAGCCGCTATCCCGGCGTGCGCGATTTCATGGAACGCACCCGCCAGGATGCGCGCGATCGCGGCTACGTCGAGACGGTGTTCGGCCGGCGCCTGTATCTGGAGAACATCAAGGCCAGCAACCAGGGCCTGCGCGCGGGCGCCGAACGCGCCGCGATCAACGCGCCGATGCAGGGCACCGCGGCCGACATCATCAAGCGCGCGATGATCGACATCGACGCCTGGCTGGCCGCGCATGCGAGCCGGGCGAAGATGATCCTGCAGGTCCACGACGAACTGGTGTTCGAGGTCGATGCCGATTTCGTCGAGACCCTGGTCGGCGAGGCTTCACGCCGGATGGCCGGGGCGGCCAGCCTGCGGGTACCGTTGGTCGTCGACAGCGGGGTTGGAATTAATTGGGATGAAGCGCATTGATTATGCGGAAACCATTGATTTTGCTGGAATTGGTTTAATGAATCAGTCCTGAATCCAACAATTTATTAACTCCCATCTTCACGAACTATCCATGTGCGGAGTGGTCATATAGGTCGCGACAGATGCAACGTCTGTCGCTGATCTCTCCCTCCCCTGGAGTGATCCCCCGGAGCGAACGACCCCTCCCCAGGTCACGCTCCACCAGCCCCGCCGGCCCCCCCTGCCTGCGGGGCTTTTTATTGTGCGGCAGAAAGTTTACTGAATACGCTTAACGCAGGCCAGGCCTGCGTTAAGCGCGCCCCGCAAGGCGTCGTCGAGAGCTGCGCTATTAATCGCCGATGCGTACGCAAGCGCGCCGTCTCGGAATCGATGCATCCTCAGAATCGATACGTCAGCGACAACGACAGTTCGCGACCCGGCGACGGGAAACCGATATAACTTTTCGAACCGGCCTGATAACCGTAACTGCCGTGGTCGTAATAAAAACGATCGAACAGATTGTTGACCGCGGCGCCGAGTTTCAGACGATCGTCGCCGAGCAGATTCCAGTTCGCCATCAGGTCGACCACCGCGTAGCCCGGTTTGTCGGGCGCATCGGCGGCGATGCTGTTGCGCTCGTCCTCGACCAGGCGCGCGCGCACCGCGTAGTTGGCTTGCCCGGACACGGGCTGCCAGTCGTAGCGCGCGGTCCAGGTGCGGCCGATGCCGGTGCCCAGGCCGAGGTCGGCGTCGTTGAGCGGACGGTCGTCGAAGGTATTGTCCGACTGCCACACGCCGACGCTTACGCCCGTGCGTTGCCAGCGCTTGCCGATCTCGGCCTCGTAGCCTTCGACCTTGGCGTCGCCGATATTCTCCCAGTAGCCCCAGGCCGCCTGGCCCGAGTACACCGCCGAGATGTAGTGCTCGATGTTCTGGCGGAAGGCGGTGGCGCGGGCGAAGTAGCCGTTGCGTTCCCAGGACACGCCGAATTCGAGGTTGTCGGCGCGTTCGCCTTCGAGATCGCCGCGGTGGGTGTAGAGCGCGCTGAAGAAGGCTTCGCGGATGGTCACGCCGCGGAAGGCTTCCGAATAGGCCAGGCGGAAGCTCAACGGCTCGATCGGCGTCCACGCGATCGACAGATTCGGGCTGAGCTTGGACTCGTCGTTGGAGGCGCCGGCGCTGACGCCGGACACGCCCTTGTGGCGGTAATCGTCGTAGCGCAGGCCGGCCGACAGCTTCCACTGCGGCGACACGTCCCAGTCGCCCTGGGCGTAGACGCCGAACACGCGGGCGGTCTGTTCGGTGCGGCCCCAGAACGGCGGCGGCGTGGCCTGCTGGCGCGCATGCAGGCGGTCGCTGCGGTAGTCCAGGCCGTAGGTCAGCGACAACGACTGCCGCAGCGCGGTATTGCGCAGGTCCAGGCCGGTGCTGGTCTGTTCGCCGGCGCTGTAGAGCAGGCCGGTGGTGTTGCGGCGATTCTGGTACTCGCTGCGGGTGCGGTAGGCGTTGAGGCGCAGGTCGAGCGCGTCGCTGTCGGGGTCGTAGCGGTGCTCGTAGGACACCGTGTCGCGGCGCATCTGGTGGTCGGACAGGACGAAGCGGCCGCTGAAGTTGGTCATGTGCGGGCGTTCGTAATACGTGCCGGTGTCGTCGAGGTGCTCGGCCGACAGGTCGAAGCTGTGCGCATCGAACAGGCCGCTGAGCTTGAACTGGGCGCGCTCGTGTCGGTACGCGGTCGGCTTGACCCGGTCGCCGTGGCCGTCGTCGTAATCGCCGCCGTCCTGATAGACGTAGGTGGCGAGCACGCCGAGGCCTTCGGACAATCGGCCGTAGCCGGCCAGCACGCCCTTGTAGCTGTTGCCGCCGTTGAGGCCGGCCGCGGCCTTGACCAGGAAGCCGGCGTCCTGGCCCGGGCGCAGCAGGTCGAAGGCATCGCGGGTGCGCACGCGCAGCGCGCCGGTCAGCGCGCCGGCGCCGCCGGTGGCCGCGCCGGCGCCGGCGTCGAGTTCGATCGACTTGACGAACTCCGGTTCGATCTGGACCCGGGTCTGGTGGTGATAGAGCTCGGCCGGTTCCTGGGCGCCGTCGATGGTGACGTTGAGCAGGGTGTCTTCGAAGCCGCGCACGTAGATCTTCTGCGCGACCGGCGAGCCGCCGCCGACGGCGACGCCGGATTCGTTGGACAGCAGGTCGCTGAGGTCGGAGGCCTGAGTCAGCTCGATCTCGCCGCGGTCGAGATCGAAATTACCCGGCTCGCGTTCGGCGACCACGGTGATCGAATCCAGGGTGCGTGCGTCGTCGCCGGCCTCGGCGGAGTAAGCGAGCGGGGCGCAGGCCAGCAGGGCCAGACCGGACAGCAAACGCGAAGACGGGGCGGACATGAGGCGGCGTTCCTTCGGATTGGGCGCGCAAACGCCTGCGGCCGGAACGGCGCAGACGGACGCTGGGCAGGGAAGGCTTCGCGCTGGCTAGAGGACCCCGGGCGGGCGAAGCCTGCGCATTCTGCGGTCCTCGTCCCAAGGATGCAAATGCGAATCATGATCAACAAGCGCCGATCCGCGACGGCTATCGCATCTCGCGCCAGGCGATGACGCCCGATGCACGGCCCGGCGGGCCACAATCGGGCCTCGCCTTCCGGAGCCCTGTCCATGTCCGACGCCTTCGATCTGTCGATGCCGTGGTGGCAGTACCTGGTGCGCGCCTGCATCGTCTATTTCGTCTTGCTGGCGATGATCCGGCTGTCGGGCAAGCGCACGATGGGCCAGTTCACCTCGTTCGACATGCTGCTGATCGTGCTGCTCGGCAACGCGGTGCAGAACGCCTTGCTCGGGACCGACACCTCGGTCGGCGGCGGCCTGATCCTGGCCGCGACCCTGATGTTGTTGAACTGGGGCGTGGGCTATCTCGCCGCGCGCAACGACCGCATCGAACGCGTGCTCGAAGGCGTGCCGGTGGTGCTCGCGCGCGACGGCCACGTGTTTCGCGACGTGCTGCGCCGCGAGCTGGTCAGTCGCGCCGATTTCGACAAGGCGATGCGCGAGAACGATTGCGCCGAAATCGACGACATCGCGGTGGCGATGCTGGAGACCAATGGCCACATCACGATTCTGCACAAGCCGCAGGAGTCCGCGGTACCTTGACTGCCGCGACCGCGAATTACGGTTGCGGCGACGGCTGCCTATTGCCAGCAAGCCGAATATCCCGGTCGCTCACGCCGCTCCTACAGCGGTCGGATCAGGCGCCGGCTTCGCCCAGCCAATCGCGCGGCACCAGATACCCGGCCAGCCGCGCTTCGTCGCTGTCGGGTTCGGGCTGGAAGCCATATTCCCAACGCACCAACGGCGGCAGGCTCATCAGGATCGACTCGGTGCGTCCGCCCGACTGCAGGCCGAACAAGGTGCCGCGGTCGAACACCAGGTTGAACTCGACGTAGCGGCCGCGGCGATACAGCTGGAACTGTCGCTCGCGCTCGCCGTAGGGCATGTCCTTGCGGCGTTCGACCAGCGGCAGGTAGGCGTCGAGGAAGCCGTCGCCGACTGCGCGCTGATAGGCGAAGTCGCGTTCGAAGTCGCCGTGCAGGTCGTCGAAGAACAGGCCGCCGACGCCGCGGGTCTCGTTACGGTGCTTGAGGAAGAAGTACTCGTCGCACCAGCGCTTGTGCGCCTGGTAGCGTTCGTCGCCGCCGAAGGGTTCGCACAGCCCGCGCGCCGTGCCGTGCCAATGGCGTACGTCTTCGTCGAAAGGGTAGAACGGGGTCAGGTCGAACCCGCCGCCGAACCACCAGGCCACGGTCTCGCCGTCGCGCATGGCGCGGAAGTGGCGCACGTTGGCGTGGGTGGTCGGCAGGTAGGGGTTGTGCGGATGGAACACCAGCGACACCCCGACCGCGCGCCACGAGGCGCCGGCGAGTTCCGGCCGCGCCGCGGTCGCCGACGGCGGCAAGGTCGTGCCGGAGACGTCGGAAAAGCCGATCCCGGCCTGCTCGAATACGTTGCCGCCGCGCAGGATGCGGGTGCGTCCGCCGCCGCCCTCGGCGCGTTGCCACAGGTCCTCGGCGAAACGCGCGCCGCCGTCGGCCTGTTCGATGGCGGCGCACAGGCGGTCCTGCAGGCCGGAGAGATAGTCGCGTACGCGGTCGAAATCGTTCATGGCGACATTCTAACGGCGTTGCCGGGTGCGGATTCGATCTGAGTCGGCCGGCACGTGCGGCGTCAGGCCGCAGGCGGTTTAGGAACGAGGAGCTAGCAAGTAGTAATTAGGAACGAGAAACCAGTCGCGGGCGCCCGGCTCCACTCGTTCCTCGTTCCTCCGTACGCGTTACGGGTTCCTAGCTCCGGCTCACTTCAACGTCCGACCGAACAACTCATGGATACGCCGGTACTCGTCGTACCACGAATCCGGCCGCACGAAGCTGTGGCGCTCCATCGGGTAGGGCGCGAGTTCCCACTTGTCCTTGCGCAGCTCGATCAGGCGTTGGCTCAGCATCACCGAGTCCTTGAAGAACACGTTGTCGTCGATCATGCCGTGGGCGATCAGCAGGTGATCCTTGAGGCCGCCGGCGTATTCGATCGGCGAGGACTTCTTGTAGGCCTCCGGGTCGAGCTCGGGGGTGTTGAGGATGTTCGAGGTGTATTCGTGGTTGTACTGCGACCAGTCGGCGACCGGGCGCAGCGCGGCGCCGGCCTTGAAGGTGCCGGGTTCGCGGAACAGGGCCATGAAGGTCATGAAGCCGCCGTAGGAGCCGCCATAGATGCCGGCATGGTCGCGGTCGCCCTGCTTGTTGGCGACCAGCCACTCCAGGCCGTCCAGGTAATCCTCGAGTTCCGGATGGCCCATCTGCCGGTAGATCGCGGTGCGCCAGTCGCGGCCGTAGCCTTCGGAGGCGCGGTAATCGAGGTCGAGCACGACATAGCCTTCCTGGACCAGCAGGTTGTGGAACATCTGCTCGCGGAAGTAGTTCGGGTAACGCGCGCTGACGTTCTGCAGATAACCGGCGCCGTGCACGAACATCACGATCGGATACTTCTTGCCCGGTTCGTAATTCTTCGGCCCGTAGAACTTGCCCCAGACCGTGCCGGCGCCGTGCTTGGACGGCACCTGCACGTACTCGGGCTGGATCCACTCGCGCGCGCGGAAGCCCGGCTTGCGGGTGTCGGTCAGGGCGACGGTGTTTTCGCCGCTGCTGTCGACCACGGCGAGCTGCGGCGGGGTGTAACTGTCGGAATGGCGCACCAGTACCTTGCGGCCGTCGGGCGAGAGCATGAAGTTCTCGACGCCGTCGAGCGCGGTCACTTCGCGCACCGCGCCGCCGTTGCGGTCGACCGCGCAGACTTCGTAGTCGCCGGGCCACTTGCGGTTGCACAGGAAGAAGAAGGTCTTGCCGTCGGCGCTCAGTTCCGGCTCGGAGGCTTCCCAGCGGCCGGAGGTGATCGCGCGCGGCGCGCCGTTACCGCTGGCGACGTACAGGTGCGAGTAGCCGCTCTGTTCCGACAGCAGCCACAGCTCGCTCTCGCCCTTGCCGGAGTCGGGCAGCCAGCCGAAATCGTTGAAGTTCCAGCCGATCCAGGCCGCGTCGGTCAGGCGGTGGCGGGTCTGCAGCGCGGCCTTGCCGAGGTCGACCGAGGCCAGCCAGCGGTCCTTGTTGTCGATCGCGCGCACCAGCACCGCGGCCTGGCGGCCGTCGTCGCTCCAGCGGATCGAGACGCCGCTGCCGTCGCCGTCGGTCTCGATGCGGACCGGGCGTTCGCCCTTCAGCGGGTCTTTCTTGGCCGCCTTGCGCAGCGCGGCGAGCGGGTCCTCGCCGATGCCGGGCAGGCCGCCGAACTTGAGTTCGCTGGCCTTGGCGTTGGCCACCTCGACCAGCCACAGCTTCTGCGGCAGCGGTTCGTTGCGGCCGACGCGGGTGCGGACTTCCTCGAATTCCTCGTAGCCCGATTCGGTCACGTACTTGGGCATCTTGCCGGCGGCGCCGGCATCGCCCTTCTTGGCCTGGGTGACGACGAGCAGCCAGCGCGCATCGGGCGAGAGCGCGCTGTCGACGATCTCGACGTCGTCGCCGAGATAGGTCGGCTTGGGCGCGCGGCTGCCGTCGCTGCGGCGCCAGGCCTCGTCCTGCTCGCGTGCGGCGTCGCGCTGGGCGCGGTCCTCGCGCAGGGTCTGCAGCATGGCGAGCTGGCGTTCGCGCAGGTCGTCGGCTTTCGGCGCCTTGGCCGGGTCGTTCTCGGCGCGGACCTGGGCGGCCTGGCTGAGGCCCTGGCCGGCGCGCCACTGGTACCACTGGTTGTCGACGCGGAACACCAGGTTGCCGTCGCGGCTCCACTGCGGCCGCGACTCGGCGTCGTTGCTGCGGGTGACCTGGGTCAGCGCACCGCTGCGCAGGTCGCGCACGAAGATGTCGCCGTTGCGCACGAAGGCCATGCGCGTGCGCTGGGCATCGTAGGCCGGGGTGGGGCCGTCGAGGTCGTTGCGTGCGGCACCGTCGAGGCGCTGCGCCGCGCCGCCGGCGACGCCGACCTGCCAGGTGTCGCGGATGATCGAATCGTCGCGCTTGAGCTGGTACTGCACGCGCTGGCCGTCCCAACTCCACCAGGCGCGTTCGACCGGCGCTCCGATCCAGTCCGGGTTGGCCATGGTGTCGGCCAGGGTCAGCGGCGCGGCGGCCTGGGCGAAGGCGGTGGAAGCGAGCAGCGCGCAGGGCAGTGCGGCGAGCGTGACGAAGGAAAGGCGCATCGAGCGGGCTCTGGGACAAAAGTCCGCGCAGGGTAGCAGCCCGATAGCGCCCGCCGGGCCGGCCGTTGGTCATGCCCCAGGCCGATGATCGCCCGCTGCGGCGAGGGGCACGGCGGATGAATCGGCGACCTGTCCGGGCCGGCGCGTCGGCTTTGCCGAAACCGGCCTCACGCGCGTCGCCGGGCCGGCGCAAATCGCCTCTCGCAGGCGTTGCGCGCCCGGTTCGGGTTCGTGTCGCATTTTGTCGCACGAGGCCGGCCGGCTTCGGGCGGTTTCGTGATGCATTCCCGGGCCGGACCGGTGCGTTCGCGATCTCATCCAGGCCTTGAGGCGACGCGTTCTTGCCGGTGTCGCCGGTCGCAAGGGTGCCGTTTTCGCGCCGTATGAACACGTCGCGATCACGCCTTTGCGGTTTATGTGATTCGACGAAATCGCCGTAATCCGCGTTTACCGCGCCCAGGCTGCGGCGCAAGATGAACAGGCCGGCGCACTGTGGCGCCGTGGAGGCAATACACGTGGACGCCCTGTTGCTGTCGCGTATCCAGTTCGGCTTCGTGATCTCGTTTCATATCCTGTTTCCAGCCTTCACCATCGGCTTGGCCAGCTGGCTGGCGTTCGTCGAATGGCGCTGGCTGCGCACCCGCGACACGCTCTGGCGCGATCTGTATTTCTTCTGGACCAAGGTCTTCGCCGTCTCGTTCGGCATGGGCGTGGTCTCGGGCATCGTCATGAGCTTCCAGTTCGGCACCAATTGGGCGGTGCTCAGCGAACAGGCCGGCAACATTCTCGGGCCGCTGCTGTCCTACGAGGTGCTGACCGCGTTCTTCCTCGAAGCGACCTTCCTCGGCGTGATGCTGTTCGGATGGAGCCGGGTCAAGGAACGCATGCATTTCCTCGCCACCTGCATGGTCGCGCTGGGCACGCTGATCTCGACGTTCTGGATCATCTCGGCCAACAGTTGGATGCAGACGCCGGCCGGCTACAAGATCGTCGAAGGCGTGTTCGAGCCCGACAGTTGGTGGGCCATCGTGTTCAATCCCTCGTTCCCGTATCGCCTCGCGCACATGGTGCTGGCGGCCTTCATCACCACGTGTTTCGTGATCGGCGGCGTCGCCGCGTCCTACCTGCTGCGCGGCGTGCACGTCGAAGCCGGCAAGCGCATGCTCAAGGCAGCGGTGATCTTCGCCGCGATCACGGTGCCGGCGCAGGTCTTCGTCGGCGACCTGCACGGTTTGAACGTGCGCGAGCACCAACCGATCAAGGTCGCGGCGATGGAAGCGCACTGGGAGTCGGGCGCGCCCGGCGAAGGCGTGCCGCTGATCCTGTTCGCGGTGCCGAACGAAAAGGCCGAGCGCAACGATTACGAGGTCGCGGTGCCGAAGCTTGGCAGCCTGATCCTTACCCACAGCCTCGACGGCGACATCCAACCGCTCAAGTCGGTTCCGGCCAGCGAGCGGCCTCCGGTCAAGCCGGTGTTCTACGCCTTCCGCGTCATGGTCGGGCTCGGCGTGGCGATGCTGCTGCTGGTGCTGTTCTCGCTGTGGCAGTGGTGGCGCGGGCGTTTGTACGAATCGCGCGCGGCGCTGTGGGGCTGGCGGGTGCTGACCCTGAGCGGTTTCGTCGCCTTGCTGTCGGGTTGGTACGTGGTCGAGATCGGCCGCCAGCCCTACGTGATCTACGGCCTGCTGCGCACCGCCGATGCGGTCAGCCCGATCGCGGCCGCCAGCGTGATGACCTCGTTGATCGTGTTCGCGGTGGTCTACTTCGTCGTGTTCGGCGCCGGCATCGGCTATCTGGTCAAGCTGATCCGCAAGGGCCCGCATCCGCACGAACCGCCACCGCGCAGCGAGCAGGGCGAGAAGACCCCGGCGCGGCCGCTGTCGCTGCCCGACGAATCCAGCGAAGCCGGCGCTTAGGCGCGAACGGCACGATCCGGCGCGCGGCGGCCGAGGCCGTGCGCGCTCATGCAAGCACGATGGAGTAGGACGATGGAATACTGGCTGCCCGTGATCTGGTTCGGCGTGATCGGCTTCGGCGTGCTGATGTACGTGTTGCTCGACGGTTTCGTGCTCGGCCTCGGCATCCTGGCGCCGTTCGCCGAGGACGAGGGCCAGCTCGATCACATGATGAACACCGCCGCGCCGATCTGGGACGGCAACGAAACCTGGCTGGTGCTCGGCGGTGCGGGCCTGCTCGCCGCATTCCCGAAGGCGTATGCGCTGGTGCTGTCGGCGTTGTATTTGCCGGTGCTGTTGATGCTGATCGCGCTGGTGTTCCGCGGCGTCGCCTTCGAGTTCCGCTTCAAGGCGCGGCGCGCCAAGCCGGCCTGGGGCGCGGCGTTCGCGCTGGGCTCGGTGTTCTGCGCCTTCGCCCAGGGCCTGATCCTCGGTGCGATCGTCGAGGGCATGCCCATGCAGGAAGGCAAGTACGTCGGCGGCGTGTTCGACTGGTTCAGCCCGTTCTCGATGTTGACCGGCGTGGCGGTGGTGTTCGGTTATGCGCTGCTCGGCTCGACCTGGCTGATCCTCAAGACCGACGGCCGCATGCAGCAGATCGCCCGCACCCTGGCGCGGCCGCTGGTGCTGGTGGTGGCGGCGTTCATCGGCCTGGTCAGCGCCTGGCTGCCGTTCCTGGACTCGCGGATCATGGCGCGCTGGTTCGAGGGCGGTAATTTCCTGTGGCTGTTCCCGGTGCCGCTGCTGGTGATCGGCAACGCCTACGCGCTGTGGCGCGCGGTGATGCGCGAAGGCAGCGACGCCCAGCCCTTCGTCTACGCCCTGCTGTTCTTCGTGCTCGGCTTCCTCGGCCTGGTGCTGGGGATCTGGCCGAACATCGTGCCGGGGCTGTCGATCTGGGACGCGGCCTCGCCGCCGTCGTCGCAGGGTTTCGTGCTGGCCGGGCTGGTGCTGCTGCTGCCGGCGATCCTGGGCTACACGTATTGGTCGTATCGCGTGTTCCGCGGCAAGATCGCCGCCGACGCCGGGTATCATTGATACGGCCCGGCGTTCGCAGGTAGGACCGGGACGCCGCCCATCGGGGCCGCTGTCCGCACGACGGGATCGTCGAAGCGGGCCGGTCCTAACACTTCGGCTTGCGCCTGGCGCTGAACGCCCAGGTTCGCGCCACCCGGACGGGCGGGTATGCTGTACATCACATCTGCGGCGCAGAAAAACCCGTCCCCCGGCCGTACCGCCCGCCCAATGCAAGCCTACGTTTACAAAAGTCTCCGCAAGGCAGACACCTATGTATTTTTGAGCGAGCGCGACGATTTCGCCCGTTTGCCCGATGCTGTCCGCGATCAACTCGGCACCCTGCAGTTCGTGCTCGAAACCGCGCTGACTGCGGACCGCAAACTCGCCCGCGCCGATGCCTCGGCGGTCCGGGAGAATCTGCGCCTGCGCGGTTTCCATCTCCAGTTCCCGCCGGCCCTCGAGGAGGCGCGGACACCCGATGCCTGAGGCCCAGACCCCGCGCGCCCCGTCCCGCGATTTAGCCCTCGCGCTCGCCGCCGGCCTGGTGCTGGCGCTGGCGACCGGTTTCGGCGGCAGCGTCGGCGGTGCGTTGGCGGCGCTGATCGGCGGCGCCCTGGCGCAGCCGGCGTTCGCGATCGCCGCGCGCCTGTGGCAGCGGCGCGATGCCGCGCCGCAATGGCGCAGCGAATTGCCGGTGCTGGCGACGCTGTGGGGCGGCGCGACCGCCGCCACCGCCGCGTTGGTGGCCTGGCCGTTGAGCGCGTTGTTGCAAAGCGGTTCGCTGTTGGCGGTGCTCGGCCTGAGCGTGGTCGCCGGCTTGGTGCTGTTGGCGCTGTGGCGGCTGTGGCCGCTGTGGCAGGAAGCCGAGCGCGAAGGCGCGGCGTTGGCGCCGCAATGGGCGCGGCTGCCCGATCTCGATCTCGGCGCCTGGCGCGGCCTCGGCGTGGCGGCGATCGTCGCCGGCCTGGTCGGGCTGATCCTGGTGCTGGCCTGGCCGGGCCTGTTGAGCGACGGCCTGCGCTGGACCCTGGCGGTGGTGTTCGCCCTGGCTTCGCCGGCCCTGCACGTGCTGCTGCAGCGGATCGCGCCGGCCGACTACCTGCCCGGCGTCGATTTCGACCCCGAACTCGACACCGTCACCCAGGTCGACGAACTCGGCGACGACGAAGCGCTGGAGCCGGCCCTGTACGCGGCCGCGCGCTCCGGCAAGGTCGAGCGTGCGCTGGAGCTGATCGAGCTCGGCGCCGACGTCAACGTGCTGCCGGCCGCCGAGGACCGCGACCGCCGTAGCCTGCCGGTGCTGGCCGCGGTGCTGCCCGACCTGCGCCTGCTGCGCGCCCTGATCGGCGCCGGCGTCGATCTGAACGCCGCCACCGCCGGCATGACCCCGCTGCTGGCCGCTACCCGCGACAGCTGGCACGGCCGCCCCGACGCGGTCATGACCCTGCTCGCCAACGGCGCCGACCCGCGCCTGGCCGATCACGAAGGCAACACCCCGCTGCACCATGCCTCGCGCAGTTCCGACCCCGGCGTCGCCGCCTTGTTGCGCGATGCCCAGGCCGAACTCGACCCGGTCAACTACGACGGTTTCTCCCCGCTCGGCGTGGCTTGCGCCAGCGGCAACTGGCGTCTGGCCAAGTTCCTGCTCGAACGCGGCGCCAAGACCGAACAGCCCGGCGGTGCACCGGCGCTGCTGGCCGCGGCCGGCGGCGACGAAGACGACCCGGCCGGCGTGCAACTGCTGCTCAAGCACAAGGCGCGCATCGACGCCCGCGACGGCCAGCGCCGCAGCGCCCTGCACGTGGCCGCGTTCGCCGGCCACCTCGACATCGTCACGGCTTTGCTGGCCGCCGGCGCCGACGCCGGCGCGATCGACACCCAACAGCGCACGCCGTTGCTCGAGGCCGCGCGCGGCGCGCGCCCGGCGGTGCTGGAACGTTTGCTCGAACACCTGCCGCAGGGCGGCGTCGCCGAAGCCGCGGCGCTCGACGCCGACGGCGCCAGCGCGCTGATCCTGGCCTGCCAGGCCGAGACCGCCTCGCCGCCGCTGGTGGTGCGTCTGCTCGACCTCGGCATCGACCCGGAACTGCGCGACCGCCATGGCAAGCGCGCGGTCGACCGCGCCGCCGAGGCCGGTCGCTGGTCGCTGGTGGCGGCGCTCGATCGTGCCTATCCGTTGCCGGCCGCGGTCAGCGGCGAAGGCGACAGCGAGGACGGTGAAGGCGAGCGCGTGATCGTCGACCGCATGCCGGCCGCGCTGCTGCGCGACGGCCTGCGCGAAGGCCGCGCCGCCGAGTTGACCGGCCTGGCCAAGCTGCTCAGCCCGAGCGAGCTCGGCGCGCAACTGCACGAAGAAGACGGCCAGATCCCCTCGGCCGAGCGCATCGACTGGCTGCTCGGCCAGGGCGCCGACGTCAACGTGCGCGACACGAACGGCGACACCGTGGTGTTCGCCTTGCTCGATCGCACCCCGGCCGCGCTGCCGGCCTTGCACGCTCTGCTGCGCCACGGTGTCTCGCCGGCCGGTCGCGGCGGCCTCGGCCGGTTCCTGGCGACCTGTTCGGCCGGCGATCAGGCCACGCGTGGCCTGGAACAGTTCGCCCTCGACCTGATCGAGCGCGGCGCCGACGTGTTCTCGCCGACCCCGGCCGGCGATCCGCCGCTGGCGATCGCGGTGCGCCTGGGTTGGCCGCGCCTGCTCGAACGTCTGCTCGCCGCCGGCGTCGACCTCAACACCCGCGACAGCCACGGCATGAGCGCCCTGCACCTGGCCGCCGCGCTCGGCCGCGAGAGCATGCTCAAGCGCCTGGTCGCCAACGGCGCGGCGCCGGACCTGCTCGCCGCCGACGGCCAGACCCCGCTCGGCGTGGCCTTGTCCTCGGGCCGCCGCGACCTGGCCGACTGGCTGGACTGGCGCGGCTGGGCCCTGCCGCGTCGCCCCTTGCACGCCCAGGACGTCCCGGCCGCGGCCATCGTCGGCGACGCCGACGCGGTGCGCCGCCTGCTCGATCTCGGCCTGCCGGTCGATGCGCTCGACAGCCAGGGCTGCACCGCGCTGCTGCGCGCCGCCGGTGGCGGTCATCGCGCCGTCGTCGACCTGCTGCTCGCGCGCGGCGCCGACCCGCAGCTCGCCGCGCATTCCGGCGCGACTCCGCTGTCGGCCGCGGTCAGCATGCGCCATGCCGAGATCGTCGACCGCCTGGTCGCCGCCGGCGCCTCGCTGGAGCAGCGCCTGCCCGGCGACCTGACCGTGCTGATGGTCGCCTGCGCGCTCGGTCTGACCGACCTGGCCGCACGCCTGCTGACCGCCGGTGCCGACGTCCATGCCCGCGACGCGCAAGGCCGCATGGCCCTGCATTGCGCGGCGATGTTCGGCTTCACCGCGCGCGAGCGCAGCCGCCTGGTGGCCTTGTTCGACACCTTGTTGCTGGCCGGCGTCGACGCCGACCAATCCGCCGCCGGCGCGACGCCGTTGCTGTTGTTGTTGGGCGCGCGCGCCGAACCCGGCACTGCGGCCGACGAAGACGTGCTGATCGCCGGCCTGGAACTGCTGCTCGACCACGATGCCTCGCTCGAGGTCCAGGACCCGCGCGGCTTCGGACCGCTGCATCTGGCAGCGCTGCACGGCCTGTTGCGGGTGGTGCAGCGTTTGATGCGCCACGGCGCCAACCCGGACATGCGCGATGCGCTCAACCGCACCCCGCGCGAGATCGCGGTGATGCGCGGCTTCATCGACATCGCCGCCGAGTTCACCCCGCCGGCGCCGGGCAACGGCGGCAACGTGTCGATGGCGCGCTTCCTGCGCGGCCCGGGCGGCTGAGTTCGGACTCGCCTCGCACCTGGCCGAGGTTGCGGCTGCTAAGGGTAGGAGCGGCGCGAGCCGCGACCGCGCCGCTTACCGTCGCCGCGTTGCTTGCCGCAGAGCGGTGAAGCAACAGCAAGGTCTAAAGCTTCCGTCCGCTGATGCGGCCGGGTTACTTTCTTTTGCTAAGCCCAAAAGAAAGGTAACCAAAGAAAAGGGCTTTCCTTGACGAAGCTCCCCTGCGAGTTCGCAGCTGTCGCGGGGATTTTCCGATAAGACATCCTTGTCTTATCGGAAAACGGCGCACGTCCTGTGCGCCGCCCTCCGGGTCTACGGTTACATCGCAAGTCCGGAACTGCGCCGAGCTCATTACGGCAACGGCAAAAGTAACTCGATGTCGCAGCTCACGTCGCTCCTGCAAGGGCGAGCGTTCTCCGCATCATTCCGCCAACACCGACGCCCCTCAATGCCGCGTCACATGCTCCGGCATCGGGCCTTGCTTCTCGACCATGTCGGCGAGCAGGCCTTGGCCGCGGTCGGCGTCGAACAGTTCTTCCAGTTCCTTGCGCGCATCGCGGGCGCTCTGGATCAGCGCGTCTTCGTCGTCGTGGACCAGGTACTGGGCATTGAGCATGCGCTCGTCGAGTTCGCGGAAGCGTTCGACGTGGTCGCGTGCGGTTTCCGGGGCGACGCCGAGTTCGACCAGCACGTCTTCGCCGAGCTTGAGGCTGGAATGGAAGGTCTCGCGCATCGGTTCGGCGCCGAGGTCCATCAGCTCCCAGGCGTGGCGGCGATCGCGCGCGCGCGCGAACACTTTCGCTTTCGGGTACAGGCGACGGATCGTGCGCACGGTGCGGATGCCGCTGTCGCGGTCGTCGATGGCGATCACGAAGATCTTCACCTGCGCCGCGCCGGCCGAGCGCAACAACTCGGGCCGGGCCGGGTCGCCGTAATAGATCATGTTGCCGAAGCGGCGCATGAAATCGACTTGCTCGGCGCTGTTCTCGATGGCGATGAACGGCGTGCGGTGCGCGACCAGCAGGCGCGCGACGATCTGGCCGAAACGGCCCATGCCGGCGATCAACACTTGTGGGTGATGGTCGGGAATTTCATCGTAAGGCCGTTTGGGTTTCTCGGCCGGTGCCGCGTCGAGCATGCGCTGGGCGCCGATCATCAGCAGCGGGGTCAGCGCCATCGACACGCCGACCGCAGCGATCAGGCGGTCGCGGGTCGGGTCGTCGAGCAGGTTGGCCTTGACCGCTTCGTTGAAGACGATGAAGGCGAACTCGCCGCCCAGCGACATCACCGTCGCCAGTTGGAACGCCCCGCGTTTCTCCAGCCCGCCGGCGCTGAGGCCGACCCCGAACAACAGGATGAACTTCACCGACAGCAGCACCAGCACGATGCTGGCGATGGTGCCCGGCTCGGCCAGCACCCGCTGCAGGTCGATGCTCATGCCCACGGCCATGAAGAACAGGCCGAGCAGCAGGCCCTTGAACGGCTCGATCTGCGATTCGAGCTCGTGGCGGAATTCCGAATCGGCCAGCAGCACGCCGGCGAGGAAGGCGCCGAGGCCGGCCGAGAGGCCGGCGATCTGCATGATCCAGGCCGAACCGAGCACGGTCAGCAGGGCCGCGCCGGTGAAGACCTCGGGCATCTGCGTGCGAGCCACCACACGGAACACCTGGCGCAGCAGCACGCGGCCGCCGAACACCACCGCGGCGATCGCGCCGACCGCCTTGGCCACGGCCATCCAGTTCAGGCCTTCGACCGCGGCGGCCTTGCCGAGCAGCGGAATCGCGGCGAGCAAGGGAATCGCCGCGAGATCCTGGAACAGCAGGATGGCGAAGGCGAGGCGGCCGTAATCGCTGGCCAGGCCTTTGCGCTCGGACAACAGCTGCAGGCAGACCGCGGTCGAGGACAGGGCCAGGCCGAGGCCGACCACGGTCGCCGCCTTCCAGCCCATGTGGCCGCCGAACATCGCCAGCGCGCCCAGCGCCAGGCCGCTCAGCAGCACCTGCAGACCGCCGGCGCCGAACACCGGCTTGCGCATCACCCGCAAGCGCGCCGGCGACAGTTCCAGGCCGATCACGAACAGCATCATCACCACGCCGATTTCCGAGGCCGCCAGCACCGGCTCGGCGTCGCGGATCACCTTGACCCCGTAGGGGCCCAGCACCACGCCCGCGGTCAGATAGCCGAGCACCGCGCCCAGGCCGAAACGACGGAACACCGGCACGGCGATGACCGCGGCCAGCAGGAACAACAACGCGAGTTCGAGACCGCCACCGTGCATGAGCACCTCCGGCTGGGATTATGGCGCGATACGCCGGGGCTGCGACGATCGGACCTGCGCTGCATTACGCAACGCTGCGTAGCGAAGGAGGATGACGTCGGGTCTTTGCAATGGTTGCTCGCTGGCCGGATTTCAATCGCTGTGGCGCGAATGCGGCTTGAAACGTCGTCGCCGCCGATCGTGTCGATACGCACCGTCGCCGACGTGCCCGTTGCCGGCTCGGCAGCTCGATCTTCCCGGGGCTTCGATCGGAGCCTGGTTTCAAGGGGGTTTTCGCGCTGACGCGGCTGCCGGAACGCAACCGTCCGACCCGCGCGCCGTTCTCAATCGCAGTCCCTGCGAGGGCTTGCAAGGACAATGACGGGCGAGCCGCCGGACGCTTGGGGGCGTGCGGCGATGCGCAGGAGTGCAGTCCGTCTTCGAACAGGGAGGTTCATCATGCGAGCGTTGCTGGTGCTGTTGACGGTGTTGTGGCTGAGCGGTTGTCAGCCGGGTTGGGAAGAGCAATCGCGCGGCGCGGTCGCGTTCGCCGCGCAGGATCGGTCGATCGGCAGCGAGCCCGCGCACCGGCTCAGATAGTGCGACGGAGCGGGTGCTTCGCTTCGCGACAGGGGCATCCCGGCCCACGGCCGGGCCGGGATGCGTCGCCAGCCGGCAACAGCGCGGGTCGGGGCAAGGCCCAGCCCTGGCCTGGATAAGCTGGCCGCCCCTCCATTCGGCACCGAATTGCCCTGGAAGCTGAACGAGAGGCATGATGCGGGTCCGCCGGCGGCCTGGCCGCGGGCGACCGGGTTCTAGGGGACCCGGGTCACCGACAAGGAGCAGTGCATATGAATGCAGCAGTCGATTCGAATCCCGGCGGCGGTGTTACGCCGACCGGCACTTCCCACGCACCACGCTGGTACGCCGGGCAGCCGGCCGCGCAGGACGGGGCCTCGGGCTATACCGCGTTGCTGCCCGCCGACGACGAGTGGTCGCGCGACACCGTATTGCGGGCGATCGTCGCCGACGCCTTGCAGCGCAACGGCGAGGTGGTCGACGAGGACACCCTCGAGGCCACCGTGGCCGCGGTCGGTGCGCCCGGCGGCGCGCTGGCGCAGACCGCGCTGAGCTGGAAGTTGCATCCGGGCGAAACCCGCGCCGACGGCCGCGTGTCGCCGCCGTTCCATGGCTATGCGGTCGAGGTACCGGCCGAGCTGCAGACCTCGCTGGTCGGCTACGCCAAGACCTGGTCGGCGCAGCGCGATGCGGCGCCGCCGGCGCCGATCGACGGCGCGGTGATGCAGTTGCAGACCCTCGCCCGCAGCGGCGGTCACCGCGACATCGAACAAACCCTGGAAGCCATCGACGCGGCGATCAAGGCCGGCAGCGCGGCCAGCCAGGCCGGCCGCCCGCTCGATGCGGTGGCGATGAGCGCGGTGCTGGAATTCGCGACCCGCAGCGGCCACGAGCGTGAAGCGGCGAAACTGTTGGAACGCTACAGCGCGATCAAGGACGTGACCGCTGGCGTGAAGACCCTCGGCCAGAACGCCGGCCGCGTGTTCAACGGCCGCGACCCGGTCACCGGCAAGGCGCTGCGCACCGACGATCGCGTCGATGCCGCCTTCGACTTGCTCGACGGCGGCTTCAAGCTCGCTGGCGGCATCGGCAACGTCGCCCTGATGATGGGCGCGCGCAATGCCGGCCTGGTCGGCAGTCTGATCGGCATCGCGCCGATGGGCGCGGCCATCGTCGCCTTCGCCGCAGGCGCGTTCGAGTTGATCAAGCGTGCGCGCGAAGCCTTGCTGGCGCCGCGTTGGGACGAGTTCCGCGAGCGCTTCCCGTTCGCCGAAGGCATGGAGCCCAAGCGCGCCATGAACGGCGTGCTGCGGCAGATCGCCGGCATGCCGGTCGACGCCGGCAACGCCTTGTCGACGGCGACGCGCATCCTCGACGGGCTCGGCGAGAATCCGGAAACCCGCGAGCGCTTCCTCGCCTTCCTCAAGCAGAAGGTGCAGCCCGAGTCGCTGGTCGACGCGCTCGGCGCCGGCAACCTGGACCGTTTGAATTCGCAGCAGGCGATGCAGTTGGCGCAGGCGGCCAAGGGCTCGGCGAAGGAGTTCATGGACCTGGAGCTGCAGGACGTGAAGCGCTACGTCCGCGATCGCGACGGGGAGCGCGAGCGCGGCACTTATCTGTTGCCGCCGGAACTGCGCGACGTCGCCAATCGCAACAACAACCGCGTCGGCGGCACGGTCGAGGACGGCCTGCGGGTGGCGGCGATCCTGAGCAGCGGCGCCAACGCTCTCAACGGCATGTACAAGGAGATGCTGGGCAAGGTCCAGGGCAGCGAGCTGGGCCAGGGCAAGCTCAACGAACAGCAACAGAAGAACCTCGCCGCGGCGCTGGTGCCGGCCATGCGCGACGGCGGCCTGACCCAGGTCGATCATCTGCTGGCGAGCAAGGACGGCAGCAAGCTGTTCGCGGTGCAGGGCGATCCGCAGTCGCCGACCCGGCGCATGGTCACCCTCGACGTCGCCGCGGCCTCGCAGCAGAGCGTGGAAGCCAGCAGCCAGCTCGCCGCGCGCGCGATGGCCACGGCCGAGGCGCCGACGGTGCAGGTCAACCAGGGCGGCGGGCGCGGGTTCTGAGCGTCCGCTCGGGCGCAGTTGTCGCATGCGTGCATGCGATGCCTGCGCCAGGTTCGCCGCGATTTGCAGGTTGCGCGGTCGCGGCTCGCGCCGCTCCTACCCGAGGAGCGGTCGCTTTGGGGTAGGAGCGGCGCGAGCCGCGACCACGAATCCGCAAACCACGGCGTTGCTCCATCCAACCTGCACCATCCCGGCCCACCAACGAAAACGCCCCGCATCGCGGGGCGTTTTCGTTACTGCGCCGGTGAAACTCAGCGCTTCATCGAACTGAAGAACTCGTCGTTCGACTTGGTGGTCTTCATCTTGTCGAGCAGGAATTCCATCGCGCCGATTTCGTCCATGCCGTGCAGCAGCTTGCGCAGAATCCAGATCTTCTGCAGCAGCTCCGGTTCGATCAGCAAATCCTCGCGGCGGGTGCCGGAGCGGTTGATGTCGATGGCCGGGTACACGCGCTTTTCGGCGATGCGGCGGTTCAAATGGACTTCCGAGTTGCCGGTGCCCTTGAACTCTTCGTAGATCACCTCGTCCATCTTGCTGCCGGTGTCGATCAGCGCAGTGGCGATGATCGTCAGCGAGCCGCCTTCTTCGACATTACGCGCGGCGCCGAAGAAGCGCTTCGGACGGTGCAGGGCGTTGGCGTCGACGCCGCCCGACAGCACCTTGCCCGAACTCGGCACGACGTTGTTGTAGGCGCGGGCCAGGCGGGTGATCGAGTCGAGCAGGATCACCACGTCCTTCTTGTGTTCGACCAGGCGCTTGGCGCGCTCGATCACCATTTCGGCGACCTGGACGTGGCGCGCGGCCGGTTCGTCGAAGGTCGAGGAGACCACTTCGCCGCGCACGGTGCGCTGCATTTCGGTCACTTCTTCCGGACGCTCGTCGACCAGCAGCACGATCAGGTGCACGTCGGGATGGTTGTGGGTGATCGCGGTGGCGACCTGCTGCATCATCATCGTCTTGCCGGCCTTGGGCGGCGAGACGATCAGGGCGCGCTGGCCTTTGCCCTGCGGCGCCATCAGGTCGAGGATGCGGCCGGTGATGTCCTCGGTCGAACCGTCGCCGCGCTCGAGCTTGAACTTGCGGCGCGGGAACAGCGGGGTCAGGTTCTCGAACAGGACCTTGTTCTTCGACGCTTCCAGCGGCTCGCCGTTGATGCTGTCGACGACCGACAGGGCGAAGTAACGCTCGCCGTCCTTCGGGAAGCGGATGCGGCCGGACAGGTGGTCGCCGGTGCGCAGGTTGAAGCGGCGGATCTGGCTCGGCGAGATGTAGGTATCGTCCGGGCCGGCCAGGTAGGAGGCCTCGGCCGCGCGCAGGAAGCCGAAGCCGTCGGGCAGGATTTCCAGCACGCCGTCGGCGGCGACGCCTTCGCCGTGGCGGGTCAGGACCTTGAGCAGGGCGAAGATGACGTCCTGCTTGCGGGCGCGGGCCACGCCTTCCTGGATGCTGAGCTGGTCGGCCAGGTCGAGCAGCTTCGGCGCCGGCATGCGCTTGAGGTCGCCCAGCGAGTACTGCGGGAAGCCCTCGGGCACCTGCGGGTGCGGGCGCGGGACGAAGTTCTCGCCGTTGCCGTTCTCGAACGAGCCGTCTTCGTCGCGTTGCTGCGGGCGGTTGTTGCGGTCGCGGTCGCGGCGGTTGCGGAAGCGGTCGCGGCGGTTGCCGCCGCGGTTGTCGAAACCGGCGTCGCGCTGCTGGCCTTGCTGCGACTGCGGATTGCCGCGGTCGTTGCCTTGGCCCTGGCCTTGCGGTGCGGCGCTCTCGGCGCCGGAGGCGGCCGGGGCGGACTCGCTGGCGCTGGCGGCCGGAGCAGGTGCGGGAGTGCGGGGCGCGGCGGCGGCCGGGGCCGGCGCTGCAGGAGGCGGCGCGACGGGCGGCGCGGCAGGTCGAGCGGCAGGAATCAGGGGGCTGGCATCGCTGGCAGCGGCCGGAGCGGACTCGGCGGCTTTGCTGACGCGCGGCTTGCGCACGCGCTTTTCGGCGGTATCGCCAGCGTCGGGGGTCTTATCGGACAAGCGGAGGTTCCTCGCTAAGCGGCGAGCGCTCGCATCGGGCGAGCGGGACGTCAGGGACGTGGGTTGATAGATGGGTATCAGACGGGGTGCGGCGGGTGGGACGCGAGGTCCGACGCCGGGTGTTGCGAAACTAGCACTGCTGCTGCGTGGCGGCAAGCTTCCCGAGCCGGGCCGTTCACGTTACCGGGCAAGGCCCGGAGCGCTTGCGCCCGCGCGGGGCGGGCGTAAGCGAGGGGAGCTCAGATGGCCTTGTCGATCATCTGGGTCAACAGCGACTTGATGTTCGGCGGCGCGCCGAGCTGGCTCGAATGGACCTGGCCGTCCTTGAACATCAACAACATGGGGATGCTGCGCACGTTATAGCGAACGCCCAGCGCGGGGAATTCCTGGACGTCGACCTTGACCACCTTGGCCTTGCCTTCGTACTGGTCGGCCAGCTGTTCGACGATCGGGCCGATGGCCTTGCACGGGCCGCACCAGGGGGCCCAGAAATCGACGAGGACGGGTTCGGACGACTGCAGCACGGTGGCGTCGAAGTCGGAATCGCCAGCATGCAGAACTTTTTCGCTCACGGGGGTCTCCTGCGGGGGTACTCGCCCGTACGGAACGGGCTATTCTTGAACGGAACCCCGGGCGGGCCATGCCGGGCGGGGGCTTACGCTAAACTGGGGCGTTACGCGGCACCTTCAAGGGCTGCGCCACGGCCTCATCGAGCCTGCCTTCAGAGTTCAACTCGGGCGCCGGCTCGGCCCCGGCAGTCTGCTTCGCCGACGCCACCCACGCAAGCGACCACCTACTGCGCCCAGTGCGCGCGGATCTCTGAGAAGCATGAGCGACAAGCCTTTAACCGATATCACCTTTTCTTCGTTCGACCTGCACCCGAGCCTGTTGGCCGGCCTCGAGGCCGCCGGGTTTTCGCGCTGCACGCCGATCCAGGCGTTGACCCTGCCGTTGGCGCTGACCGGGCGCGATGTCGCCGGCCAGGCCCAGACCGGCACTGGCAAGACGCTCGCCTTCCTGGTCGCGGTGATCAACCGCCTGCTGACCCGCCCGGCGCTGGCCGAGCGCAAGCCCGAAGATCCGCGCGCGCTGATCCTGGCGCCGACCCGCGAGCTGGCCATCCAGATCCACAAGGACGCGGTCAAGTTCGGCTCCGACCTGGGCCTGAAGTTCGCCCTGGTCTACGGCGGCGTCGACTACGACAAGCAGCGCGAGCTGCTGCAGAAGGGCGCCGACGTCATCATCGCCACGCCCGGCCGCCTGATCGACTACGTCAAGCAGCACAAGGTCGTGTCGCTGCACGCCTGCGAGATCTGCGTGCTCGACGAAGCCGACCGCATGTTCGATCTGGGCTTCATCAAGGACATCCGCTTCCTGCTGCGGCGCATGCCGATCCGCACCGAACGCCAGACCCTGCTGTTCTCGGCGACCTTGAGCCATCGCGTGCTCGAGCTGGCCTACGAGCATATGAACGAGCCCGAGAAGGTGGTGGTCGAGACCGAGTTCATCACCGCCGCCAAGGTCCGCCAGAAGGTCTACTTCCCGGCCGACGAAGAAAAGGTGCCGCTGTTGCTGGGCCTGTTGTCGCGCAGCGAAGGCGCGCGGACGATGGTGTTCGTCAACACCAAGGCCTGGGTCGAGCGCGTCGCGCGTTCGCTCGAGCGCGGCGGCTACCGGGTCGGCGTGCTGTCGGGCGACGTGCCGCAGAAGAAGCGCGAGTCGCTGCTCAACAAGTTCCAGAAGGGCCAGCTCGAAATCCTGGTCGCCACCGACGTCGCCGCGCGCGGCCTGCACATCGACGGCGTCAGTCACGTCTATAACTACGACCTGCCGTTCGATGCCGAGGACTACGTCCACCGCATCGGCCGCACCGCGCGCCTGGGCGCCGAGGGCGACGCGATCAGCTTCGCCTGCGAACGCTATGCGATGAGCCTGCCCGATATCGAGGCCTACATCGAACAGAAGCTGCCGACCGTGCCGGTCGACGCCGAACTGTTGATCGCCCTGCCGCGCACGCCGCGCGAGATTCCGGCGGCCGAGGAAGGCGAAGAGAACGAGAGCATCGGTTCGATCTTCAAGGAAGCGCGCGAGCAGCGCGCCGCCGACGAACAGCGCCGTGGCGGCGGCCCCGGCGGCCGCAGCGGCAGCCGCAGCGGTTCCGGCCCGAGCCGCGGCCCGCGCAGCGAAGGCCGTCGCGATGGCGCACCGCGCCGCGAACGCCCGCCGGTCGAGGCCGGTGCGGCCAAGCCGGCCGAAGCCGGCGTCGCTGCCGCGGCCGAAGCCGCCCCGCGCCCGCCGCGCAAGCCCAAGCCGGAAGGCGAGGTGACCGCCACCACCGGCGTGCCGGCGGCTGAAGGCGAGCGCGCACCGCGCAAGCGCCGTCGTCGTCGCGGCGGCCGCCGCATCGAAGGCGCCGAGACCGTCGACGGCACCCAGACCGCGAGCACGGGCGAGGCCTCGGTGGCCAAGCCGGCGCCGAAGGCGGCTGCCAAGCCTGCGCACAAGCCGGCCGCTCCGGCATCGGCCGGCGAGGCCAAGCCCTCGCTGCTGGGCCGCATCGGTCGCAAGCTCAAGTCGCTGGTCGCGCGTCCGCCGCGTTCGCAGCACTGATCGCCTGAGCCACGCGCGATCCGTCGACGGCAGGCTTGCGGCCTGCCGCCGACCCTGTAAGCGAACCCCGTCGCTTCGACGAGGTTCGCTACGGTCTTTCGTCACAAGGTCCTGCTGACGAACACCGACCAGGTATTGGCCGAGGTCTCGACGAGTTGGAACACGTCGAGATCGCCGTCGACGTCGATGTCGAGCAACTGCAGCTGATTGCTGTAGTTCGGCGAGGCCGGCCAGCCGATCCCGAAGGCGCCGCCGGCATACGGCCAGGTGGTGTACACGCCGCTGCTGCCGGGCTCGAAATGGCCGCGGCGGCCGCTGCCGCCGGCGCTGCACCAGATCGTCAACCGCCAGTTCGGCGGCGCGCTGCCGAACGAGGGAAACACGATGAAACGGGCGTTGCCGTAGCCGGTGGACCCGGCCGGACAGGCCAGGGTGGCGACGTTGAGCGGCGGGTCGTATTGCTCGGCGCGGGCGTGATCGGCGTACAGGCCGAGAGCGAGCAGCGCGAGCGCCAGATGGGCCTTGGTCGTGTGCATGGTGGTGCTCCTTGAAGAGTCGACGACGGTCCGCGCCGGCCATGGGGCCGGCGACGGTGCTTCCTGTTGTCGGACGATCAAGGTGCTGCAAGACGTTGCGTGGGCGGCTTGGACGGCTGTGCCGAGAGCGGGCCCGTTGCGGTCGTGCTGCGCCGGCCGGCCTGCGAGGCCGGTCGGTGCCCGTCGATGCGTCGTCGAAGCCGCGCGACGACCGCAGCGCGAACATAGGCCAAACGCCCGGGCCGAAACGTGATGTCTCCGGCGATTCGCTCTGCGATACTTCCGGCCATGACCGTATTGCGCTTCGACAACGTCAGCAAACGCTACAGCAGCGGGCACGAGGCCCTCAGCGAAGTCAGCTTCGAGGTGGCTCCGGGCGAGATGCTGTTCGTCACCGGCCACTCCGGCGCGGGCAAAAGCACCCTGCTCAAGCTCATTCATCTCAGCGAACGCCCGAGCCGCGGCGCGGTGCTGTTCGGCGAGCGCAACCTGCTCAAGGTCGGCGGCCGCCGCATCGCTCTGCATCGGCGCGAGATCGGCGTGGTGTTCCAGGATCACCGCCTGCTCGCCGACCGCAGCGTCGCCGACAACGTCGCCCTGCCGCTGTTGCTGCGCGGCCTGCGCCGTCCCGACATCGGCCGGCGCGTGCGCATGACCCTGGAGAAGGTCGGCCTGGGCGCGCGCGCGGCGGCCCTGCCGGGCGAGCTGTCGGCCGGCGAACAACAACGCGTCGGCATCGCGCGGGCGATCATCGGCGAACCGCGGCTGCTGGTTGCCGACGAACCCACCGGCAACCTCGACCCGACCCTGTCGGCGGAAATCATGACCCTGTTCCAGTCCTTGCCCGAGCGCGGCACCAGCGTGCTCGTCGCCAGCCACGACCTGGCCCTGGTCAAGCGCATGAAGAAGCGCGTGCTGGTGCTCAATCAGGGCCGCCTGGTCGACGACATCGCGCCCGAGGACCTGGCCGAATGAGTTCTTTTCCGACCCAACAGCTTTCCGATAGCGAGGCGCCTTCCCGCAGCGAGCCGCCTTCCGGCATCGAACCCCCTGCGTCGCGCGACGACGACCTCGCGGTCGAGTCGGCGGTGCAGTCGCGGCTCGGGGTGTGGTTCGACCATCACCTCTACAGCCTGGTCGCCAGCGTCGGTCGATTGTTGAGCAAGCCGTGGGCGGCGTTGCTGACGATCGGGGTGATGGCGGTGGCCCTGGCCCTGCCGCTCGGCCTGTGGGCAGCGCTCAGCAACATCGAACGCTTCGCCGGCGAAGTGCAGCAGTCGCGCCAGATCAGCCTGTTCCTCAAGCCCGAGATCAAGCTCGAACGCGCCCGCGCCCTGGCCGGGGAGTTGCGCGCGCGGCCGGAGATCGGCGCCATCGAACTGCGCACGCCCGAGCAGGGCCTGGCCGATCTGCGCGAGAAGAGCGGCCTCGGCGACAGCCTCAGCGCGATCGAAGGCAATCCGCTGCCGAGCCTGTTGCTGGTGACGCCGAAGGGCGACGAACTGGCCCTGGCCGAATCGCTCGGCACCCTGGCCGAGACCGACGTGGTCCAGCACGACGCCGGTTGGCGCCAGCGCCTCGACGGCTGGCTGCGGTTCGGCATCCGCCTGGCCTGGCTGCTCGCGGCGATGCTGGGCCTGGGCGCCTTGCTGGTGGTCGGCAACACCGTGCGCCTGGACATCCAGTCGCGGCGCGACGAGATCGGGGTGCTGCAATTGCTGGGCGCTACCGACGGCTTCATCCGCCGGCCCTTTCTGTACCTGGGCGCCTGCTACGGCCTGGCCGCCGGCGCGGTCGCCTTGGCCTTGCTGACTGCGGCCGACCGCACCCTGCGCGAACCGCTGACCGCCCTGGCCACCAGTTACGGCAGCCATTTCGAGCTGCGGGGCTTCGACTTGCCGCAGGCCCTGGCGATCCTGGCCGGCGCGGCCGCGCTGGGCTGGCTCGGCGCCGGTTTCGTGACCGGCCATTACCTGCGCCAGAACCGCTCCGGCCAAGCCTGAGCGGTCCGCGCCTTGTCGCGCGGTTGTCAGGATGTCGCTTGAGACTCGGATTCGGCGGCCGCTTCCGCCTAGAATCGGGTTCCCCCGCCTGTGCGCTTGGCGTCGATGCCCTCGGGCGTCGGCCCTGCGTCGCCGACACGGTACCGTTCCTGATATGCAAAGCCAGAATCTTCGTCACTTCGAAAACACCGCACCGCGGGTGATGGTGGTCGACGGCTCCAAGCTGGTGCGCAAGCTCATCGCCGATGTCCTGATGCGCGAGCTGCCGAACACCCGCATCGTCCAATGCGGCAGCATCATCGAGGCGCGCGTCGCCCTCGACCACGGCGAGGTCGATCTCGTCACCACCGCCCTGGTCCTGCCCGACGGCGACGGCATCGCCCTGGCGCGCGCCGTGCGCGAAGCCGCGGCCCAGGCCTACGTGCCGGTGATCGTGGTCTCCGGCGATGCCCAGGCGCATCTGGAAGCGCGCCGCTTCACCGAAGACGTCACCGATTATTTCGACAAGGCGCTCGGTCCGAACGCCCTGGCCGAGTTCATCCGCGGCTATGTGCAGCCGCAGCCGATTCCCGGCGCGCGCGTGCTCTACGTCGAAGACAGCCGGGTGGTCGCGGTGGCGACCAAGCGCATGCTCGAGCGCCACGCCCTGCAGGTCTTGCACTTCATCGGCGTCGAGGAAGCGCTGGAGCATCTGGAAGCCCATCGCGCCAGCGGCACGGCCGGCGGCGATGCCGGCGCCGACCTGGTGCTGACCGACGTGTATCTGAAGGGCGAACTGGGCGGCAAGGATCTGCTCGCGCGCCTGCGCGGCGATTTCGGCTACGGCAAGCGCCGCCTGCCGGTATTGGTGATGACCGGCGACGCCAACCGCGACAACCAGAGCGAGTTGTTGCGCGCCGGCGCCAACGACCTGGTGCTCAAGCCGATCGAGGAGCGCCTGCTGGTGACCAAGACCCTGTTCCAGTTGCGCCTGTCGCGGCTCGAGCCGACGGCGCTGTCGGCATGAACGACGCCGACCGCGAGCCCAAGCTCGAACCCTCCTGGAAAGCCCGCGTCGGCGACTGGTTCGCGCGCGAGGACATGCAGTCGCTGTCGCGCTTCCTGCGCGAACGCAAGGCTGCCGGCGCGCGCATTTTTCCGCCCGGCCCGCAGATTTTCTCGGCCTTCGACGCCACCGCGTTCGAGCAGGTCAAGGTCGTCATCCTCGGCCAGGACCCGTACCACGGCTACGGCCAGGCGCACGGGCTGTGCTTCTCGGTCCAGCCCGGCGTGCCGGTGCCGCCGTCGCTCGACAACATCTTCAAGGAAATCCAGCGCGACCTCGGCATCGCCCGGCCCGATCACGGCTGCCTGCTGCCATGGGCGCAGCGCGGCGTGCTGCTGCTCAACGCGGTGCTGACGGTCGAGGAAGGCCGCGCCGGCGCGCATCAGGGCAAGGGCTGGGAAGGCTTCACCGACCACGTCGTCGACACCCTCAATCGCGAACGCGAAGGCCTGGTGTTCCTGCTCTGGGGCAGCTACGCGCAGGCCAAGGGCAAGGTCATCGACGCCGGCCGCCATCGCGTGCTGAAGGCGCCGCATCCCTCGCCCTTGTCCGCGCACCGGGGCTTCATGGGCTGCGGCCATTTCTCCGCCGCCAACGAGTACCTGACGCGCTATGGCAAGGGCCCGATCGACTGGACCTTGCCGCCGCGCGATGCGCTTTGACCTGGCTTGAGGGGTAGGAGCGGCGCAAGCCGCGACCGCCATATTCGGCGTATTGCGTAGCAACGATGTCTGCACGCGTTGCGCTCCGCGAGGGTGCCGCCGCGATTGGTCGCTTCGCGGTCGCGGCTTGCGCCGCTCCTACCCTGAAGGCTTCGCTCAGGCGAAGTACGCCTGCAAGGCCTCGCCGGTTTCGCGCAGGGCCGGGTTCGCATCGGCCGGAGCCGGCAACAGGCGGAAGATGCAGGACGGCAGGGCCGGCAGCCGGCTCGAACGCGCGATCATCAGGCCTTCGCCGATCGCCGAGGCATTGAGGCAGCCCAGGCCGAGGCCGGCGCGCAAGGCCGCCTGCACACCGGCCACGCCGCTGCCGAGGTGGGCGATGCGATGGCCGACGCGCTGTCGTTGCAGCGCACGTAAAGCGGTCTGGTGCAGGCTGCAGCTCGGCGGCAACAGCACCAGCGGCAAGGTCGTTTCATTGCGCAGGTCCAGCCCCGCCGCCGCCGCCCAGGCCAGCGGCTCGCGCCGCAATTCGCCGTGCGCCGTGCGGCGGCGCGGACGCGCGGTTGATTCGACTTCCATCGTCAGCGCCAGGTCGAACGTGCCCTCGGCATGGCCCTGGGCGATCGCCGCGCTCTGGCCCATCGTCACCTGCAGCTGCAACTGCGGGCAGTGGCGGGCGAGGTGGCGCAACAGGCCGGCGATCTCGTCGGGACGGAAATAATCGCTGATCGCCAGGCGCACCTCGGTGCGGCGCAGTTCGCGGCGCACGTCGTGCAGGGCCAGTTCGCCGAGGGCGAGCATCTGCCGTGCGTGACCGATCAGGCGTTCGCCGGCCGGGGTCGGGACGACGCCATGGCGCGAGCGCAGCAACAAGGCGGTATCGGCCGCGCGTTCGAGTTTCTGGATCTGCTCGCTGACCGCCGATTGCGAACGGAACACGCGTTCGGCGCCGCCGGAAATGCTGCCGGCCTCGGCGACCGCGACGAAGGCCTTCAGCTGTTCGAGGTCGAGCGTACTCATGGCGGCCCCTCTTAGAGCGATTCTTCCGCCATCGGCCGATCCGATGGATAGAGCCAGATCTTCCCGCTATTCCGATGGATGGCGCAAGCCTAGGCTGTATCCATCGAATCACGCCGAACCGTCTCGGCCCTTACAGGAACGCAACCATGCCGCACATCAACCTGCAGCTCTCCGGAACCCCCGATGCCGATCTCAGCCGCCGCGCCGCGGCGGTGGTCGCCGACCTCACCGTCGAGGTCCTCGGCAAACCGCGCGAGCTGGTCGCGGTCGCGATCCACTACGTCGACCGTCCGCACTGGTTCATCGACGGCCGTTCGCTGGCGCAGTGGGGGCGCAACGCTTTCCATCTCGACATCAGCATCACCGACGAGACCAACACCAAGGCCGAAAAGGCGCGTTATCTGCAACGGATGCATGCGGAGCTGACGGCGCTGATCGGCGAGGTGCACGAGACCTCCTACATCCACGTCATCGATGCGCGCGCGGCTGCCTACGGCTACGGCGGCCTGACTCAGGAGCAGCGTTATCAGGCGGCGCGGGTCGCGGCTGCCTGAACTCGACCGGGCGCGTTCCGATGCGCCGGCTGCAGTCTCAACCCGCGGATGCGCCTTCGACCGCCGCCTCGCTGCGCAGCCAATCGCGCAGCGCCAGCACCTCCGTGCTCGGCGGCGTATCCGGCCGCACGAACCAATGCGGATAACCGTCGAGCGCCGGGCCGAAGGGCTGCACCAGCGTGCCGGCGGCGAGATCGTCGGCGACCAGCGCCAGGCTCAGCAGGGCCACGCCGTGGCCGGCGATCGCCGCCTGGATCGCATGGCTTTCGTCGGTGAAGCGCAGGCCGGCCTCGACATCGAGCCCGGCCAGGCCGGCGCGTGCGCACCAGGCCTGCCAGGTCGGCGTGTCTTCGGTCGGATGCCGCCATTCCGAATGCAACAACGACTGCGCGCGCAGGTCTTCGGGGCGCCGCAGGCCCAGGCGCGGGCTGCATAGCGGAGCGAAGCGGTTCTCGATCAGGCGTTCGGCGACCAGCCCCGGATAGGGGCCGCGGCCGTAACGGATCGCCGCATCGGCGATGCCGCCGTGCAGGTCGACCGGGTCGTCGGAGGCATGCAGGCGCAAGTCGAGGTCGGGGTAGGCAGCGCGGAACGAAGCCACCCGTGGCACCAGCCATTTGGCGGTGAACGACAGGGTCGCCGACAAGGTCAGGGCGCGGCGTTGCCGTCGCGCGGTAATCGCGGCGATGGCCTCGGCGAAGGCGTCGAAGCCGTCGCGCAGCACCGGATACAGCAGGGCCGCCTCGGCGGTCATCGCCACCCGCCGGGTCTGGCGCTCGAACAGACGCACGCCGATCTGCGCTTCGAGCGCGCGGATCTGGTGGCTGATCGCGGTCGGAGTGACCGACAGCTCTTCGGCGGCGCGCTTGAAGCTGTGCAGGCGTGCCGCCGCCTCGAAGGCGCGCAGGGAGCCGAGCGGGGGCAGGCGGCGTCCGGACATGGGTGAGAAAAATTCTCTTATCGGCTGAGTAATCGGAGTTTGTCGGGTTTGAAAGGCCGGATCAACATGGCGGCATCCAGCGCCATTCCGGCCTGAACATGATCAGGGCTCATCCATGGGCCCGCCACGAGAACCGCCATGACCCGACTCCTGCACATCGATTCCAGCGCCCGCCCGCATGCCTCGGACCGCGAGGCCCACGGCTCGCACAGCCGCCGCCTCAGCGCCCGCTTCGTGCGCCGCTGGCGCGAGCGCCATCCCGACGACCCCATCGTCCAGCGCGATGTCGGCGTGGCTCCCCCGGCCCCGGTCAGCGGCCGCTGGATCCATGCCGCCTTCACCCCGCTCGCGCAGCGCGAGGACTGGATGCACGAGGTGCTGGCCGAAAGCGATGGCTTGATCGACGAGCTGATCGCCGCCGACCTGATCGTGATCGGCGTGCCGATGTACAACTTCGGCGTGCCGGCCCCGTTGAAGGCCTGGATCGACAACGTGGTGCGGGTCGGCCGCACCTTCGGCTTCGACCGTTCGCGCGCAGGCGAACCGTATTGGCCGATGCTCGCCGACGCCGGCAAGCGCCTGGTCCTGCTCAGCTCGCGCGGCGATTACGGTTACGGCAAAGGCGAACGCCTGGAGTCGATCAACCACGTCGAACCCTCGGTGCTGACGCCGATGGGCTATATCGGCATCACCGACGCCTACGGCGCCGCCATCGAATACGACGAGTTCGGCGGCGACGCCCTGCGCCGTTCGATCGAAAGCGCCGAAGCCGAGGTCGATGCGCTGGTCGAGCGCCTGTCGCAGGGCGAAGCGCGCAAGGCGGCCTGAGATGGCGGCGGTGGACTTCGCTGGCGAATCCAGGCCGCGGATTTTGCTTTTGGCGTCGCTCGACCTAAGGTGGGCGGCCTGATCGCGCATCGTCGCGATCGCCCGTCACCGCCGAGCCGACCGCAATGGAACGTCCGTGTTGAGGACCGTCTTCGCCACCCGCTACGTCACGCCGCTGCGCGAGGGCGGCTCGCTGCCGGCCGTCGTCGAAGCCGACGACGACGGCCTGTACGTGATGAAGTTCCGCGGCGCCGGTCAGGGCCGCAAGGCCTTGGTCGCCGAGATCGTCGCGGGCGAACTCGCGCGCCGGCTCGAACTGCCGGTGCCGGAAATCGTGTTGATCGAGCTCGATGCCGACATGGCCCGCACCGAGCCCGATCCGGAGATCCAGCACCTGATCCGCGCCAGCGCCGGTCTCAACCTCGCGCTCGACTACCTGCCCGGGTCGGTCAACTACGATCCGCTGGTCGACCGCCCGAGCGACGAGCTGGCCTCGCGCATCGCCTGGTTCGACGCCTTCGTCACCAACGTCGACCGCACCGCGCGCAACACCAACATGCTGCTGTGGCATCGCCGCCTGACCTTGATCGACCACGGCGCCGCGCTGTACTTCCATCACGACTGGGCCAACGCCGGCAATGCCGCGGGCAGCCGCTTCGCGCCGGTCAAGGACCACGTGCTGCTGCCGTTCGCCAGCGCCATCGCGCAGGTCGACGCGGCGATGGCCGCGTCGGTCACCCCCGAACTGGTGCAATCCGTCGTCGAGCTGGTGCCCGACAGCTGGCTGGAGGACGAACCCGGTTTCGCCGATGCCGCCGCGCATCGGCAGGCCTATGCCGATTATCTGAACCGCCGCGTGCAGGCGCCGCGCGCATTCGTGGAGGAGGCGATCCATGCCCGTTCGCTCTCCCTATGACTATGCGGTGATCCGCGTGGTACCGCGGGTCGAACGCGAAGAGTTCGTCAACGTCGGCGTGCTGGTCTCGTGCCCGGGTTCGAGCCTGCTGGTCGCCGGGATCGAGCTCGACGCGGCGCGGTTGCGCGCGCTCGACCCCGGCGTCGACATCGAGGCGGTAGGCCTGCACCTGCAGGCGATCGAACGCATCTGCCGCGGCGGCGGCGATGCCGGCCCGATCGGCCAATTGCCGGCGCGGGCGCGCTTCCATTGGCTCACCGCCAAGCGCAGCTCGATCATCCAGATGTCGCCGGTGCACACCGGCCGCTGCCTGGAACCCGAGCGGATCGTCGAGCACCTGCTCGAACGCATGGTGCGGCCGATCCCGGCGCGCGACTGAGTCCCGCGCCGGCGCGGGCTTGTTGCGCGGCGCCGGTGCCCCTATGTTCGCCTGACCGCGATCGCCCGATCGCGGCAATGCGCGGCAAGCCGCAACGGAGCGAGAGCGAATGGAGCAGGGCCAGGACATCTTCGACGACGCCGGCGACGCCGCCGATCTCAAGCGTGCGGTGGCGCTGTTGGAAACGCCGTCGCTGACCTCGCGCATGACCGCGCTGGCCGGCGCGCCGATCGAATTCGGCCTGTCCAAGCTGCCCGGCTTCGTCAACCGCAAGATCCAGAGCATCGTGCATGGCGCCCTGCACAAGGCGGCCGCCGCGGCGCTGTGGACGGTCAAGGACGAGCCGAGCAAGGCTTCCTCGACCAAGAGCCACAAGCTGGTCGCCGGCGCGGTCGGTGCGGTCGGCGGTTTCTTCGGCGCCGCCGGCTTGGCCGCGGAGCTGCCGGTGTCGACCGTGGTGATGATGCGCGCGGTGGCCGACGTCGCGCGCAGCGAAGGTTTCGCGCTGTCCGACCCCGAAGTGCAGGCCGCCTGCGTGGAAGTGTTCGCGTTCGGCGGCGGCAGCGACGAGGACGATGCCGCCGCATCCGGCTATTACGCCGTGCGCGCCGCGCTGGCCGAAGTCGGCCGGCAGGAACTGGCCGGGCTGGCCAGCCGCCGCGGCGCCCAGCACGCCACCCATGCCTACGCTAAAAAACAGGCCTCGGCCTGGATGAGCAAGCTGGTCGACGTGGTCGCCACCCGTTTCGGCGTGGTGGTCGGCGAAAAGACCGCGGCGCAGCTGGTGCCGGTGATCGGCGCGGCGACCGCGGCGACGATGAACATGCTGTTCACCAATCACTACCAGGACATGGCGCGCGGGCATTTCATCGTCAAGCGCCTGGAACGCAAGTACGGCGACGCCGAAGTCGAGCGGGCCTACGAACGCCAGCGTATCGCCCCGGCGTCGCTGTCGGCGCCGGCGCCGACGCGGGCTTTGCCGGCGCCGCCGGCGGACGATGCTGCGGGCGATTGAATCGGCTGGCGGTATCGTCTCAGCGGAATCGGTCGTTGTATCGCCTCAGCAGCTCGAGGGTAGGAGCGGCGCGAGCCGCGACCGCGTACTTGCCGGCGCGGCAGAGCCGCGAGTGACCAGTAAGTGAGTAACGGGTAACGAGTAACGAACAGCGGGCAGCCATCGGCCGAGCGGCCTCGGGCATTCATCCCGGCCGCAAGCTCAAGGTAGTGCGTGTACCGCGTTCGGCGGCGTCGAAACGCAGGCTCCAGCCCAGGTGTTCGCACAGGCGCGAGATCAGGTCCAGACCGATGCCGCCGCCTTCGCGGCCGCCGCGTGCGACCCGCGCATAGATCGCGCTGATTTCCTCGGGCGTCATGCCGTGTCCCGGATCTTCGATGATCACGGTCGCGTCCGCGGACAGACGGATCGCGATTTCGCCGCGGTCGCTGTTCTCGATGGCGTTGCGCAGCAGGTTGCCGATCGCCGCCTGCACGATCGGCAGCGGCGCGACGATCTCGCAATGCGGCATCGGCGCCAGCGCCAGGCTCAGGTCCTTGTCGCGGGTCAGGTGCCGATGGTCTTCGACGATCTCCGGCAGCAACTGGTCCAGGGCGACGCGGTCGGCGCTCGCGGCCAGGCGCTGCGGGTCCTTGGCCAGGGTCAGCAGCAGGGAAATCAATTGCTCGACGTCGCGGGCGGTGCGGCGGATCCGTTCGAGTTGCAACTGCGCGCCCGGCGGCAGGTCGCGCTGTCCGAGCGCGAGTTCGGTCGATCCGGCGATCACCGCGATGGGCGTGCGCAGTTCGTGGCTGGCGCTGTCGATGAAGGCGCGTTCGCGTTCGACGAAGCGGTCGTTGCGTTCGAGGTAGTCGTTGACCGCATCGGCGATCACCACCAGTTCCGAACTCGCCGCTTCCGGCACGTCGATGCGCTGGCCGGCGCGATCGGGCTGCAGTCCGCCGATGCGGCGGGCCATGTTGCTGAGCGGACGGACCAGGCGGTGCACGCCCCAGGCGATCATCACCGCGAGCAGCAACAAGGTCGTGATCGCCGCGCCGGCGATGGTCAGCGCCATGTCGAATTCGCTGTGCTCCATGTCGGTGATGTCGAGCGACAAGGTCAGACGGCCGCCGTCGACGTCGCGCACCATCACCACGCGTTCGGCGCCGTCGACCAGGACGTCGTCGTGCACGCCGGGGCCGAGCGCCTGCAGGCTGGCCGGGATCGGCTGCGCGCCGCGGCTGTCGTAGAGCTTCAGCGATTCGGTGTCGATCCAGCGGTAATCGGGTTCGACCCGGCGGCGCTCGACGAAATGATCGAGCTCGGAATCCATCAGCGAGGTCCACACCAGGTGCTCGGCGTGTTCGTTGACGATGAAGCCCTGCACCACCACCGCGATCGACAGCAGCGCGGTGTAGCCGAGCACGCCGAGCAGGATGCGGCGCTGCAGGCTCGAGCGGAACCCGCTGCGCCCACCTGCGCTGTCGCTGCCGGACCGCGCGCCGGAATCAGCCGGCGTCGACATCGCTGCCGCGCTCCGCGGCCGGCACGGCGATGCGATAACCGACGCGCGGCAGGGTCTGGATCAACTTGACCGGGTAAGGCCCGTCGACGGCGCGGCGCAATTCGTAGATATGCGAGCGCAGCATGTCGCCGTCCGGCGGGCTGTCGCCCCACAGCGCGTGTTCGAGGCGTTCGCGGGTGACCGCGGCCGGGCTCGACTGCATCAGCACTTCGAGCAATTTGCGGCAGGCCGGATACAGGTGCAGCGCGCGACCGTCGCGGCTGACTTCCAGGGTGGTCAGGTCGAGCTTGAGGTCGGCCAGTTGCAGGACCCGGCTGCGCCCGCGGCCGGCGGCGCGCGCCGCCAGCGCTTCCAGGCGTACTTCGAGTTCGGGCAGGGCGAAGGGTTTGGTCAGGTAGTCGTCGGCACCGGCGCGGAAACCGGCGATCTTGTCGGGCAGCTCGTCGCGTGCGGTCAGCATCAATACCGGCACGTCGGAGCCGGCTTCCTCGCGCAGGCAGCGCAACACCTCGCGCCCGTCCAGGCGCGGCAGCATCCAGTCCAGCACGATCGCATCGTAGTGTTGGGTCACCGCCAGGTGCAGGCCGGTCGGGCCGTCGGGCGCGGCATCCAGGGTGTAGCCGCGCGCCTCGAAATAATCGAAGAGGTTGGCCACCAGGCTGCGATTGTCTTCCACCACCAACAGGCGCATGCGCCGAGTCTCCCGCCGCCGCTCGCGGCTCGTTGCGATAGTGCCCGAATCGAGTCTGCACGGCCCGTGATAGCGACCGGCCGCACTCGCCCGCATCAGCATCGGGCCAAACCGCCAGACTCGCCGAGGTCGCGTCGGAGCGATGTCGGAGCGTCGCCGCAAGGCACCTGGATCCGCGCCGCCAGCTGAACGCCATCGGCGCGCCGTGCGCCATCCGGGGCGCTTTAACGAAGCGCCAACCTGGCTCCGACCGCGCTCCGACAGCGGCGCTTCGATCATCGCCGCGGTCCGGCCGATCCCGCTGCGGGACTGCCTTCGCCGCCATGCGAGCCCGCCGCCGTCGATGAACGACTCTTCGAATTTCCTCGCCCGACCGCGACCGGCCGGGCCTCTGCGCCACGTCGCGTCGCAGCGTTTCCTGCGCGCTCACCTGGTCGCGCCGTCGCTGGTCTGGTTCGCCTTGACGGTGTGGGCGATGGGCGCGGGCGGCGACGTCTGGCTGGCCGACCGCTTCTATGCCTGGCAAGGCGGGCGTTGGGCGCTGCAGAACGCGTATCTGACCGAGCAGCTGATCCATCGTTTCGGCCGCGACGCCAGCACCGCAGCCTGGTGCGGCGTGCTCGCGCTGTGGATCGTCGCGCGCTTGCGCCCGGGCCTGAGCGAGTGGCGGCGGCCGCTGGCGTATCTGTTGCTCTCGACCGTGCTGGCGATCGCGCTGGTTTCGGCGCTGAAGTCGCTCACCGACATGGATTGCCCCTGGGACCTGAGCCGCTACGGCGGTGCGAACGAGTTCTTCGGTCTGTTCGCATCGCGACCGCCGGGCCTGGCGCGCGGGCGCTGCTTTCCGGCCGGCCATGCCAGCGCGGGTTATGCCTGGGTCGCCCTGTACTTCTTTTTCCCGGTCGTACAGCCGCATCTGCGCTGGCTCGGCCTGGCGATCGGGCTCGGCCTCGGCCTGCTGTTCGGTGTCTCGCAACAACTGCGCGGCGCGCATTTCCTTTCGCACGATCTGTGGACCCTCGGCATCGCCTGGTCGGCGACGCTGGCCCTGTATCTGGCGATGGCGCCGCACAAGAACGCGGCGCCCGCCGCCGTCGCCTTGCCGTTGGCATCGAGGCCGGGCCGATGAACGTAATCGCCCGCTCCCGGTTGCGCTGGCCGGCCTGGTTCGCTTATCGACCCGAAGCCAGCGTCGAGACCATCGCCCTGGCCGCGAGCCTGTTCTTCGCGGTGTTCGCCAATGCCGCGTTCTGGCGCGCGGCCTCGGCGGCCGGCGCATTGAGCGCTGGCGATGGCGTGTGGATCGCCGCCTGCATGTTCGTGGCGATCGTCGCGATCACCCTGTTGCTGCTCGGGGTGTTGTTGAACCGTTGGACGGTGAAGCCGTTGCTGACCGTCCTGCTGTTGGTCACCGCCGCCGCCTCGCACTTCATGAGTCAGTACGGCGTGTACCTGGACACCGGCATGGTCCGCAACGTGTTGCAGTCCGACGGCAAGGAATCGAGCGAACTGCTCAGTGCCGGCCTGATCCTGCCGATGCTGCTGTACGGCGTGCTGCCGTGCCTGTTGCTGTGGCGGGTGAAGCTGAAGCCGCGCCCGCTCGGTCGTGCCGTGCTGGTCCGTCTGGGCACGCTGTCGGCCGCGCTTGCGGTCAGCGTGCTGGCGTTGATGCTGTCGTTCCAGGATGTCTCGGCGCTGCTGCGCAATCACAAGGAGATCCGCCATCTGGTGACGCCGGCGAATTATCTGGTCTCGCTGGCGCGGGTCGCGCTCGACGATTCGGCCTCGCGGGTGCGCGGTCGCGAGCCGATCGGCACCGATGCGCGCCTCGCCGCGCGTCCGCCCGGCGCCAAGCCGCGTCTGCTGGTGCTGGTGGTCGGCGAAACCGTGCGCGCGCAGAACTGGGGCCTCAACGGTTACCAGCGTCAGACCACGCCCGAGCTGGCGCGGATCCAGCCGATCAATTTCCCCGACATGACCGCCTGCGGCAGCAGCACCGAGGTCTCGGTGCCGTGCATGTTCTCGCCGTACGGACGCGAAAACTACGACAAGCGCCGCATCGAGGGCTCGGAGTCGTTGCTCAACGTGCTCGAATACGCCGGCATCCAGACCTTGTGGCGCGACAATCAGACCGGCTGCAAGAACGTCTGCAAGGGCCTGGCGTTCGAGTCGTTCGAGCACGACCGCGATCCGGCCTTCTGCGATGCCGAACGCTGTCTCGACGAGGTCATGCTGCGCGGCCTGCGCGAACGCATCGACGTGCGCGGCGGCGACGCGGTGGTGGTTTTGCACCAGCTCGGCAATCACGGCCCGAGCTATTTCCGCCGCTATCCCGAGCGCCTGCGCCGCTACACCCCGACCTGCGACACCAACGAGCTCGGTCGCTGCAGCCGCGAGGAGATCGTCAACGCCTACGACAACGCGGTGCTCGCCACCGACGAGTTCCTCGCCCGCACGATCCGCTACCTGGCCGGCGACGCCAACCGCGACACGGCGTTGATCTATCTGTCCGATCACGGCGAGTCGCTCGGCGAGAACGGCCTGTACCTGCACGGCGTGCCGTACGCGATCGCGCCGCAGACCCAGACCCGGGTGCCGATGGCGATGTGGATGTCGCCGGGGTTCGGCGCCTCGCGCGGCCTCGACCTGCAGTGCCTGCGCAACCAAGCGCGCCGGCCGGCCAGCCAGGACAACCTGTTCCACTCGGTGCTCGGCCTGATGCAGGTCGAGACCGCGGTGTATCGCGAACGCCTGGACTTGTTCGCGCCTTGCGAACGCAATGCAGCCGCGACGGACTGAAACGATGCAGGGTTGAAGCGGCGCCGCAGGCCCGGCTCAGCTGGCGCCCCACCAACGCCGGTGCAGCACGCGCCGGTGGCTGTAGCGCAACAGGCGCCGGACTTCGTTCTCGTCGGCGCGTTGCGGATACGGCCAGGCCGCGCTCTGGGTGCTGTCGGGCTGCCAACCGTCCTGCCGCCACATCGCATCGACGGCGGTGAAATAGCCGTGATTGACCAGCACCTCGAACTCGGGATCGAGGAAGCGGTCGAGGTCGGTGCGGAACCGGCCGATCACCTCGCGCACCAGCCCCGGGCTGTAGCCGTCGGCGCCCTCGTCGCGGGAGCCGTTCAAGCCCCAGTACACGCCGATCAGCGAGCCGCCTTCGGCCTGGCCGAAAAACAATCGTTTGCGCAGGGCCTCGGCCTGATTGCCGACGACCTGGGTGTAGCGCAGCAGCCGCTGCAGCCACCAGCGCCGGCTTTCGAATGCGAACGGCCCGCCGGCGTCGGACACCAGCACTTCGCGGTAACGCCGCATCGCCGGCTCGGTGGCGAGGTTGTCGTAGACGCCGCCGTCGCTGAGTTCGATGCGTGCGCGCAGTTCCTCGCCGTCGTCGCCGCGGTAGTGACCGTCTTGGTAGTCGCCGGGTTCGGTGTCGAAGCGGACCGGGCCGAACACCGGCGGAAACGACGAGGACGCCGCCACCGCGCAGGCCAGCCGGACGCGCCGCGCGCCATCGCGCAGATAGCCGGCCAGATAGTCGCCGACCCGGCGCCGCGAGAATTCCCAGTTCACCCCGAAGGTCAGGTCGGTCGCGCAGAACACGAAGGCCGGCGAGGCCGGCAGGTCGTCGAGGCAGCGCTCACCGAAGATCTCGGCATAGCGGCGTTCGAGCAGGCCGATGCGGTGCGAGGGCCAGAGCCAGTTATGGGCGGCGGTGGCGAGCACCGGCACGGTGCGCAGGTCGCGGGCGACGACGTCGCGGAACGGCTCGACCACGACGATGCGGAAATCGATGCGGTCGCTCCAGGCGGCGAAGGCTTCGCCGTCGAGGCGGGTGTCGAGATAGCGGCAGGCCAGCCAGGCCGAGACGATGCTGCCGCCGGAGACCGAGCTGAACATCGTCACCCCGGCCAGCAAGCCGCTCTCGTGCAAGCGCAACAAGGCGCCGAGATGAAACAGCGCGGCGCGATGACCGCCGCCGGACAGGCACACGGCACGGCCTTCGCGTTCGACTGCGATACGGGTATCGGCGGCGAGCGCGGCACGGCGCGCTTCGCGGCGCACGCGCAGGCGTTCGAGTTCGACATCGGTGCTTTTCATGAAAGACGCCTCGGCGGTTTGAGGCGCGACGAGAACATCGCGCGATCAGCCGCTCATTCTCGCCGATGCGCGTCTTGCAGGTTGGGACGGGTTGTCGGCGCCGTCGGGGCGACGGTGCTTGCCTTCTCCCGTTCACGGGAGAAGGCGGCCCGCAGGCCCGGATGAGGGCGTGGGCCAATGCGGCCGCGCCGCGCCTCAGGCCTCCAAGGCCTCCACCGCGCGCAGCCGCGCCGGTGTTTCCTGCGCCGACGCGGACTGCGCCGCCGGCTCCGATGCTGTCGGCAGCAGCCCCCACTCGGCCAGCGCGCGCACCGCGCTCGCGCCGCCCCGTTCGGCGCGGATGCGTTGGCCGAGCTCGCAGGCCGCCTGCAGCATCGGCGCCTGCAGGCCTGCTCCGATCGCCTGCGCCATCTGCGCGGCGGTCACGCTCACCCGGTCCAGGGCCGGCGGCGCCGCGCCCAGCTCGTGCATGCGCCGCGCCCAGAACGGTTGATCGCCGAAGAACGGCACGAACACCGAGGGGATGCCGGCGCGCGCCGCCGCCGCGGTGGTGCCGGCGCCGCCGTGGTGCATGGCCAGGGCCATGCGCGGGAACAGCCAATCGTGCGGTGCGTTGTCGATCACGTAGGTGCGCTCGTCGCGGCGCCCGGGTTCGCCGCGCAGGCCGCCCCAGCCGGTCGCCAGCACGGCGCGGCGGCCGCTCAGGCGAGCGGCTTCCAGCACGGTCTCGGTGAAGGCCTCGGCGTTGTTCGCCAGCATGCTGCCGAAGCCGATGTAGATCGGTTTCTCGCCTTCGTCGAGGAAGTCCTGCAAGGCCTGCGGCGGCTGCCATTCTTCTGCCTGGTCGAGGAACCAGCCGCCGGTGACGCGCGCCTCCTCGGGCCAGTCGTTGGGGCGCGGCAGGATGTGGCGGCTGTAGCCGTACAGCACGCGTTTGCGCAAGCGATCGCGCTCGAAGTAAGGGCCGTACCAGGGGTAGCGCGGCAGGCCGAGTTGCGGCCGGATCACGTCGTTGACCGCGGGCTTGAGCGTGTACCAGGCCAGCAGCTTCATGAGCTGGTACAGGCCCAGGTTGACCGCACCGGGGAACCGCGCCTTCGACCAGAACGCCAGCGGGGAGAGTTCGCGCGAGGGCGTGAACGGTTGCAACTGCGCCTGCACGAAGGCGATGCCCTCGGCCTCGCCCAGCGCTTTCGCCAATTGGGTGGCGATGCCGTTGCCGATCAGCAACGCGGCGCCTTCGCAGGCCGGGCGGGTCTCGCGCACCCAGGTCGCGGCCATCGAGGCGAATTTCTCGCGCGTGTGCTTGACCAGGAACAAGGGATTGAGCGCCTTGTCGACGGTCTCGGGGTTGTTGGTCAGCAGGTCGCTGAAGTCGGCGCTGAGAGCGAAGAACTCCAGCCCGGCCTCGCGCACCATGCCGGCGAAGTTGTCGCTGGTGACGATGCGCACCCGATGGCCGGCCTGGCGCAGGGCCACGCCGAGGGCGACGCAGGGGCGCGCGTCGCCTTGGGTGCCGACGGTGAAGATGACGATGGCAGCGGACACGGGCGTCTCCTTACGAGTACGCGACCGCGAGCGCGGCCGGCGTCGGTGGGGGCGAAGGCAGCGGCCGCGATTCCAGCCGTTCGCGCAACACGCGGCCGATGTGCGCCGCCGCGCGCGGTTCCAGCATCGACTGGTGGTGGCAGTCGACGTCGTGGATCTCGATGCGGCCGCCGATGAAGGGCTGCCAGGCGGCGGCGTGGTAGTGCAGCAGGCCGTCGAGGTCGACGTGCTCCTTGAGCCCGGCGTTGAAGAACACCACGTCGGTCTCGATCGGCGCCGGCCGGTAGCGTCGCGCCAGCATCAGGTTGTTGCGGGTGACCGCGGTGACGTTCTCGATCAGGCGCGCGTCGGCCTTCATGATTTCCTGCACCAGCGGAATCGAGAACACTTCGTACTCGCGGCACAGCAGGTCGGCCAGGCTGCGCATGTCCTGCGGCGGGTTGTCGCGGATGCGGTGATGGAAGCCGAGGAACTTGAGCACGGCCACGGCTTGCTGCGCTTCGCTCTGCGCATCGTGGGCGTCGGCCACGAACGGATACGAGTCCATCATCGCCAGCAGCTCGACGCGTTCGCCGATCTGCTGCAGCTGCGCGGCGATCGCATGCCCGATCAGGCCGCCGAGCGACCAGCCGAGCAAGCGGTATGGGCCGTGCGGCTGGATCCGCCGCATCTGCGCGATGTAGTCGGCGGCGATCTCCTCGATGCTGCCGGGCAGGGCGCCGCCGCCGCGCAGACCGCGCGACTGCAGGGCATACACCGGCAGGGTCTCGTCGAGGTGGCGCAGCATGCCGGCGTAGGACCAGCTGAAGCCGGTCACCGGATGGATGCAGAACAGCGGCCGTTCGCGGTCCGACAAGCGCAGCGACAGCAGCGCGCCGAGCGGATCGTTCTCGCCGCCGCTGCGTTCCAGGTACGCGGCCAGGCCGGCGATGGTCGAACCCTCGAATAGAGCGCCGAGCGACAGCTCGCTGCCGAAATGCCGCGGGAAGGCGGCGACCAGTTCGGCGGCGGTCAGCGAATCGCCGCCGAGTTCGAAGAAGTTGTCGTGGATGCCGACGCGTTCGAGGCCGAAGATCTGCTGCCACAGCGCGACCAGCTTGCGTTCGATCTCGCTGCGCGGCGCGGCGTAGGCGGCGTGGCGGCTGCGCTCGGGCGGCGCCAGCGCCTTGCGGTCGAGTTTCCCGCTCGGGGTCAGCGGCAACGCGGCGAGTTCGACGTAGGCGCTCGGCACCATGTGGTCGGGCAGCCTGGCGGCGAGGCGGCGGCGCAGGCCGTCGCTGTCGAGGCTCAGGCCGGTCGCCGGCACCAGGTAAGCGGTGAGCAAGGTCGGGCCGTTGCCGTCGCCGTGCAGGGCGACGGCGGCTTCGGTCACGGTTGCATCGGCGCTGAGGTGGGTTTCGATTTCGCCCAGTTCGACCCGGTGGCCGCGGATCTTGACCTGCTGGTCGGCGCGGCCGAGGTATTCGATGACGCCGTCGTCGCGCCAGCGCGCCAGGTCGCCGGTGCGGTACATGCGCGCCTCGGCCCGGCGATCGACGGAGCGGTCGACGGAGCGGTCGACGAACGGATCGGCGATGAAGCGCTCGGCGGTCAGATCGTCGCGGCCCAGATAGCCCTTGGCGACGCAGGCGCCGCCGATGTAGAGCTCGCCGACGCTGCCGGTCGGCACCGGGTTGAGGGTGCTGTCGAGGACGTAGGCGCGGGTGTTCAACAGCGGTTTGCCGATCGGCGGCGGCGCGCCGTCGGCGACGTCGGCCGCGGTGATTTCGATCGCGCTCGCCCACACCGTGGTTTCGGTGGGGCCGTACAGATTGGTCACCCGCGCCGCCGCGGCGACCAGACGCTGGGCGAGTTCGGGCGGCAGCGCTTCCCCGGTCGACAGCGCGTGCACGCGGTCCAGGCGCACCTCGGGATTGGCCAGCAGCATGCGCCACAGCGACGGCGTGGCCTGGACGAAGTTGAGGCCGTGCTCGGCGATCAGCCGGGCCAGGGCGAGCGGGTTGCGCACCACCTCGGCGGTGGTCACGACGATGCGCGCGCCGACGCTGAGCGGCAGGAACAGTTCGAAGCAGGCGATGTCGAAGGCGACCGTGGTCTGGGCGAGGAAACGGTCGGCCGCGGTCGGCGCGAACAGGCGCTGGGTGGCGAGCAGGAAGTTGCCGAGGTTGCGCTGGCTCACTTCCACGCCCTTGGGCCGTCCGGTCGAACCGGAGGTATAGATCAGGTAGGCGGTGGCGTCGAAGCGCGCGCGCGGCAAGGCCGCGTCCACGTCGATCTCGTAGGCCTCGTCCTGCTCGTGGGCGAACAGCAGCGGCAGGGCGCGGCCGGAGAAGGCTTCGGCGAAGTCCGGCGTGGTCAGCAGCAGGCTCGGCGCGGCATCGTCGAGGGTCAGGGCGATACGTTCGGCCGGCGCTTCAGGGTCCAGCGGCAGATAGGCAGCGCCGGCCTTCCACACCGCGAGCAGGGCCGCGATCAACACCTCGTCGCGAGGCAGGCCGATCGCGACGATGTCGCCGGGGCGCACGCCATGTGCGATCAAGCGATGGGCGAGGCGGGTGCTGCTGTCGTCGAGTTCGCGATAGCTCAGCACGGTGTCGCCGGCGATCACCGCCACCGCATCCGGGGTGCGCGCGGCCTGCTGCTCGAACTGGTCGAGCGCGGTGCTGTCCGGCAGCGGCGCGTCGGTGTCGTTCCAGCCCAGCAGCAGACGCTCGCGTTCTTCCTCGCCGAGCACGTCGATGGCGCCCAGGCGCAGCGACGGATCGGCCGACACCGATTCGATCAACCGCATCAGGCGGCGCCGGTGTTCGTCGAGTTCGGCGGCCGGGTACAGGGTCGGGTTGGCGTCGAGGTCGAAGCTCAGACCTTCGCCGTCGTCGCGGTCGTAGACGAACACGGTCAGGTCTTCGGCCGAGCCGTTATGCAGGTTATGGCCGGTCGCGCGATGGCCGCCGAAGCTGCCGTAGTCGAACGGCTCGATGTTGATGCCGAGCCAGGCCAGGTGTTGGTCGGGATTGACCAGGCCGAGGTCGCGGCGCAGGTCTTCGTAGCGATATTGCTGGTGGCGCAGCGCCTGCTTGACCACCCGCGAGACCTGCGCGAACAGCTCCGGCATGGTCGTCTGCGGGCTCATCGCCAGACGGATCGCGACCACGTTGGCGACCATGCCCGGGGTGCTGCGAAGAGCGTGATTGACGCGGCCGGTGACCGGCATGCCGAACACCAGGTCGTGGGCGCCGGTGGCGCGGTGGTAGTACGCCGCGATCAACGCGATCAACACTTGCGGCAGACTCACCCCGCAGTCGCGTGCGATCTCGACCAGGCGCGTGCGCGCCGCGTCGTCGAGCAGGCCGCGCGCACGGCGCAGGCCGCCGTTGTTGCGCACGCGCCGCCGCGCCAAGGTCACCGCTTCGGGCAAGGCCGCCAGTTGCTCGCGCCAGAACGCGCGGTCGCGCTGGAAGCGCTCGGAGCCGCGATAGGCGGCTTCGCTTTCGACCAGCGCCGCCAGCGAACCGTAGCCGCAGGCTTCGGGCTCGCGGCCTTCGACATAGGCGGTGTACAACTCGCTGATGCGGCGCACGGTCATGCCGCCGCTGTAGCCGTCGTAGATGGTGTGATGGGCGCGCTGGTACCAGCAATAGCGGTCGTCGGCGAGCTTGAACAGCGCGCCGACCCAGAGCGGATCGTGGACGAAGTCGACCGGCTTGGCCAGTTCGGCCTGCATCCAGCTTTCCGCCGCCGCGCGCGGGTCGGCTTCCAGGCTCAGGTCGAAATAGGGGAAGTCGCTTTCGTATTCCTCGCGCACGATCTGTCGCGGCAGGCCGCCGTGTTCGACGATGCGCACGCGGGTCGCATCGGCTTCGCGGGTGAATTGGCGCAGTGCGCGCAGGAACAGCTCGGCATCGACCGGGCCGCAAATCTCCACGGCTTCGGCGATGTTCATCGAGGCTTCGGCCGAGGCGATCTTCTGCCCGACCCACAGTCCGCGCTGGGCGGTGGTCAGGGGCAGGGCGGGGGAGTGGGATTCATTCATGGCGCGCATCCTTTGAGGCGGCCGTTGGCCGCACGCCGTCAGCGGCCGACGGGCGCGATGCCCGACGACGCGTTGTTCTCGCGCGCGATCCCGCGGCCGACTCGTCGTTACGAGTGGCCCCCTCTCCATTTCGTTTCGAAATCAAATTACGTCGTCGCCGCGGCGCTTGGCGCCGGGGCAGAGCCCTGTCCGTAACTGCTGGCTGCGCAGATCACGCAGATGGCGGGCTTGAGTTCTTATGTGGTCGGCTGCGACAGCGACTATCCGCATCACGCCTCGTTGCCGCTTGGGAATCAATATCCCTGAGCGCTCCGGCGCTGTCCATCGAGATCGGTGAGAGCCGGATCACAAGTCGAATATTTACGAAGCCGGCGTTGAGAGCCGGATCACAAGTCGACTATGTGAAGCTTTTTCTACAACCGACAAGTTCTACAGCGGACCAGATCCGCACAGGGCGGGATCTACAGAGGGGAAAATGCGGCGAATATTCCCGCAACGGCGCGCGATCGCGTTTGCATCGCGGATTTCCGGTATTCGCGCGGTATCGCAAGCCGGTTCGAAATCACGATCGGCCTGTGATGCGTGCGATGCGCATGCGCGAGCGATTTTCGATTTCGCGAACGGATTTGTCGTTGGCGAATATCGGCCGCGCGCATGCGCGAAGACGAAGTCGATGCACGGCCGGCGAATTGCGACGCGCGGCCGGACCGGACCGGAGCGGGAGGCCGGGGCGAACGCAGGGCGATACCGAAAAACGCCCGGATGGTCCAGGCCGCCATGGCTTGGGCTATGATGAGAGCCATTCTCATTTGAGGTCGGCCGATGCCGTCCATGTCGCCGTCGTTCGCCCCGCCCGAGTCGAGTCGCTCATCGCCGGCCGCCGCGCCGGTGGCCCTGCCGACGCGCGAGGCCTTGCTCGATGTCGCCGCGCGCCTGTTCATCGAACGCGGTACCGAACGCGTCGCCCTGGCCGACATCGCCGCCGGCGCCGGCGTGGAGCTGCGCATGCTGCGCGATCAGTTCGCCAGCCGCGAGCATCTGCTGCTGGCGCTGCAGCAGCGTTTCGTCGAAGGCTTCCGTGTCCGTCTGCTTGAGGCGATGGACCGCTGCCGTCCCAACGATTGGCCGGCGCGTCTGCGCGCCTGGGTGCAGAGCGCGGTCGACGGTTACCTCGATCAAGTCGCGCTGCACGACGTGGTCTTCCACGACCTGCGTACCCACGACCGCCATGCGATGCAGGAGAACCCGGTCGTCGATCAGCTGGTCGAGCTGCTCGAAGGCGGCATCGCCGCGCGGGTCTGGGCCGCGCCGGACCCGCGCCTGACCGCGGTGATCTTCTTCACCGCGATGCACAGCGCGGTCGACCGCGTGATCGCCTGCGGCGAGCCGCAGGACCGCCAGCGCCTGGTGCAGACGCTGATCGGTTACTTCGAACGTTCGGTGCAGTGGTGGGCGCGCTTCTGAGCGCCGCGCTCAGGCGGCGCGGGCCAGCATGAGCTCGGCGATGGCGTCGCGATGGGCGTCGTCGAGGGCGTCGAAGAACTCCGCACCGATCATGCCGCGGGCCTCTTCCAGCGCTTCCAGCGCGGCCTGCACGCGTCCGCTGCGGTACAGCGCCTGACCCAGCAGCAAGGCCGCCAGCGGCGCTTGCTGGTGGCGCGACCAGGCGCGCGCCTCGCGGGCGGCGTCGATGCAGGCCGCGTCCTGGCCGAGCTGATAGTGCGCGTTGGCGATGCCGCTGCGCAGCCAGTAACGGATCTCGTCGTCGTGCATGCCCGCATCGGCGAGGACGATGGCCTGCGCCCAATGCTCGACGGCCTGGCGGTAATCGCCTCCGGCCTGGTGGCCGATGGCCTGGTTGGCGAGATCGAGGACCTGGGACTCGACGTCGTCGAGGGCATTCATTTCCATATGCATTTCGGCTCCTTCCCGGCCACCGTCATTGGCGGCCTGCGCATGGGCTAACGCACTGCGCCGGAAAAAGGGGTCACCGTTCGGCGCCGATCCTTTCGGCGCCGATCATTGCAGATGAAACGAATGCTCGAGATGGTCCGCGTCCGCTGCGGACTCTTCGCGCAGGGCCTGGTTGCGGCCGCGCCATTCGCCGGGCTGGTGCCGGGGAATGCGCATGACGAAGCGCGCGCCGCCGAGCGGCGAGCTCTCGATGTGGATCTCGCCGCCATGCCGATCGACGACCTGGCGCACGATGCTGAGGCCGAGCCCGAAGCCGCCGGTGGCGCGGTCGCGGCTGCGGTCGAGGCGATAGAACGGCTCGAACACGCGCAGGCGGTCTTCCGGCGGGATGCCGACGCCGTCGTCCTCGACCACCAGCTGCCAGCCCTGCTCGACCGCCTCGGCGCCGACCCGGATGGTGCCGTCGGCATAGCGCAGAGCGTTGCGCATGAGGTTGGAGAAGGCGCGGCCGAGGCTGCGCGGCTCGACCACGACTTCGCTCAGCGCCGGCGCGAGCGCCCATTCGATATGGGTGGCGCGCACGCGCAGTTCCTCGGCCGAGACGCCGGTCGAGGCGCGTAGGAACGCGGCCAGGTCGATGCGCTCCAGCGCCGGCATCGGCCCGCTGCGTTCCAGCATGCCCAGGGTCAGCAGTTCGCCGACCAGCAGGTCGAGTTCTTCGACGTCGCAGCGCAGGGCGTGCACACGGGCGCGGGCGACCCGGTCGTCGAGGGTGTCGCCGAGGTTGGCCAGGCCGAACTCCAGCCGGGTGATCGGCGTGCGCAACTCGTGCGAAGCGGCGTTGACCATGTCGCGCTGCGACTGGATCAGACAACCGATCTGGTCGGCCATGTTGTTGAAGTAGACGCACAACTGGCGGATCGAGGAGCCGCCCGGCAGCCGCGCGCGGGCGTTGAGGTCGCCGTCGCCGAAGCGCGCGGCGGCGTCGCGCAGCCGTTCCAGATCGCGCCAGTGCGGCTGCAGCCAGATCATCAGGCCGACCAGCACCATCGCGAACACGGTGGCGTAGGCGATGTAGCGGATCGGGAAATCGCTTTCGTCGTAACTGATCTGGACCACGTCGCCGTGGTCGAGGCGGACGTAGACGTGATGGTGCTCGGTGCTGACGTGGTCGCTGGCGGTGCCGGTGGTGGCCAGTTCGGCCAGCACCCGCGCCGGCAGGCGCAGCGTCATCGCCGGCGACAGTACGCTGTAGCGGTCGGGGTTGCTGCGGTTGAGCGCAGCGATGCGCTCGGGCAACTCGCCGATGCCGACGCCGCGCAGGTGCTCGCGCAGCAGCGCCAGCTCGCCGCTGAACACATGCCGCGCCGATTGCGAGTACTGGTCGGGAAACAGATACGGAAACGCTTGCTGCACCAGCAGCATCGAGCACAACAGCAAGCCGGCCACGGTCAGATACAGCCGCACCAGCATCGCGAACATTCAGTCCTCCCAGGCGATCGGGCTGAACAGGTAACCGCGGCCCCATACGGTCTTGATCTTGCGCGGTTCGTGGGCGTCGTCGCCGAAATGCCGGCGCAGGCGCGAGATGCTGACATCGACGGTGCGGTCGACGCCATCGAAGCCGATCCCGCGCCAGCGCCGCAGCAGCTCGTCGCGATTGAGCACGCGGCCGGCGGCCTGGGCCAGGATCACGAACAGGTTGTAATCGGCGGTCTTGAGGTCGATCTCCTGGCCTTTCCAGCGCACCTGGCGCGCGGTCATGTCGATCTGCAGGCCGCCGTACAACAGCATCGAGGAGCCGTTAGGCTGCGGCCGCGCCTGGCTGCGGCGCAGGATCGCGCGCAATCGCGCCAACAGCAGCCGCGGCTCGACCGGCTTGAGCACGTAGTCGTCGGCGCCGACCTCCAGGCCGGTGACCTGATCGAACAGATCGCCGCGCGCGGTCAGCATCACGATCGGCAGACTGGACTGCTTGCGGATCTGGCGGCAGACGTCGAAGCCGTCCATGCCGGGCAGCATCAGGTCGAGCACGATCACGTCGGGTGGATCGTCCTCGATGGCGGTCAGCGCCTGGTCCCCGCGCAGTACCACCGAGGTTTGAAAGTCGTAGCGTTGCAGGTATTCGGATATCAGCCCGGCCAGACGGGCGTCGTCCTCTATCAGCAGGACTTTATTCATGGCCACCTCATGCGAGCCGGCATGGTAGCGCCGGCGGGTGGTGGTCGTCGGGACCGTACAAATAAACACATCCTGGTATCGAAGCCGGGCACGGGCGCCGCGGCGGCGGACTGGCGCGTGCGTCCGCAACCGGGGCGGGCGATGGACGGTCGTTTCGGAAACGCAGCGGTGAGGGCATCGAAGGCGGCGCAGTGAGTGGACTTGCTGACAGTGATGCCGCGATCGTACGCAGGGTTGCAAGCGCGATGCGCGGACGGCGGCATGAGCGGCGACGCGACGATCGCGTTGTTGCCAGACAGCGTAATGGCGGTTGCTGTACGCAGAGACAAGGCGAAACCGATGGACGGATCGCAACAGCGTACCAGCGGCGCGCAGATCGTCGAGCCGATCGCCGCGGCGATACGCGCGACGGCGGCATAGCGCCGCCGTCGTGGTCGAGACACGAGCCTGGCGATGGCCAGGCACGAACTTCATCGTTGTCGAAACGGCATACGAATGCGGCCGCGATTGATGACAAACGTCATACGGATGCAACGCAGATCGGGCTGCGCTCAGAGCGTCGCCCAAAGCTGGCGCGCTTCGTGCGCGATCACTTCCGGAAACTCTTCCGGATAAAACAGTTTCGCGCCCTCGATGAAACGGATGCCGCGCGAATTCGGCAACAAACGGTCGAGGTAATGCGGGCTGGCCGGCGAGAAGATCGTATCGCCGGTGCCCCACACGATCCGCACCGGCTGCGTGCAGCGCTTCAGCGCCGCTTCGATGCCGGCGAGCGGGTTCGGGTCCAGGCCCATGGCATAGGCGTCGGTGAGCTGCGTGCGTTGCGGTGTGCCGACCAACGGGGTGAAGTAGGTCTCGATCGCTTCGTCGCTCGGATGATCCGGATAGGTGAAGCACTGTACGCCGATGCCCTTTTCCGAACGGGCGAAGGCATGGTCGGCCAATTGCGGCGGAAACGTTTCCAGGGCGAAGCGGCCGCGACGCGCGGCTTCGATCACCGGCACCACTGCGGCCGGCGGGCTGTCGTTCTCGACGTCGCAGTTGGTCAGCAGCATGCTGCGCACACGCTGCGGATACTTGACCAGGAACAATTGCGCGACTGCGCCGCCGCTGTCGTTGGCGATCAGGTCGACGCTGTCGATGCCGAGCCGGTCGAGCAGGGTCGCGAGCATGTCGACCTGCGCATCCGGCGCGACGCTCTGGCCGGCGGCGACCCGCGTATAGCCCAGGCCCATGAAGTCGGCGGCGATGCAGCGGCGGTACGGCGCCAGGTAAGCCATCGCGCCGCGCCACTGGAAGCTGTTGAGCGGGAAGCCGTGCAGGAACAGCGCCGCCGGACCCTGGCCGCGCTCGACGTAGGCGATCTCGCCGAACGAAGTCGCGAGGAAACGGCGCGCAGCGTGGAACGCGGCGGCATTCCAGGGGGCGGTATCGGCCGCGCTCGCGGTCGCGCCGGCCAGGCCGGTCGCGCAGCCGCCGAGCAGTCCGACGGTGGCGGCGCCGACGCCGAGTTGGATGAAGGTTCTGCGGTTCATGCGGTCTCCCAGGCCCGGACGGGCGTTTCGATGGGAGGCGATGATCGACATCGGCGGTCATGCCGGCAATGACGTCGCAGGTGCAATCTGCATGACCTCGGAGGTCATGGTTTTGCTCGAAGCCGGCTCCTATCATGGCCGCATGAACATGGCCCTCGCTACGAATCCGAAGACCGGCCCGCGCGGCCACTGCGTCGGCGCATTGCTGCGCGAATGGCGTGGGGTCAGGCGCTGGAGTCAGCTCGATCTCGCTCTGGACGCGGGCGTGTCGGCCCGCCACCTGAGCTATGTGGAGACCGGCAAGTCGCAGCCGAGCCGCGAGATGATCGTCAAGCTCGCCGACGCCCTCGACATGCCGCTGCGCGAACGCAATGCGCTGCTGGTCGCGGCGGGCTTCGCGCCGAAGTACCCCGAGACGGCGCTGGCGACGCCCGAGTTCGCCCAGATCCGCCGCGCGATCGAGTTCATCCTCAAGCAGCAGGAGCCGTATCCGGCGTTTCTGTTGAACCGGCACTGGGACGTGTTGATGGCCAACGAGGCCGCGGTGCGCACCAACGCCTTCGTCATGTACGGCCGCCCGAACCGCCACGCCAATATGATCCGGCAGATCTTCGATCCCGAAGACCTGCGCCCGGCGGTCGCCAACTGGGAAGAGGTCGCCGGCGAACTGATCCGTCACCTGCATACTGCCGTCGCCGCGACGCCCGGCGACAGCGCGGCGCGCGCCTTGCTCGACGAGGTCATGGCCTATCCCGGGGTGCCGTGCCATTGGCGCCGGCGCCAGTTCGATGCGGCGCCGTCGCCGTTGCTGACCACGATCCTGCGCCGCGAGCAACACGAGCTGCGTTTCTTCTCCACCATCACCACCTTCGGCACCCCGCGCGACGTGACCATCGACGAGTTGCACGTGGAATGCTGTTTCCCGATGGACGAGGCCACCGCGCAGCTGTGCCGCGCGCTGCAGGACGGTTCGCTCGCGGCTTGAGCCGATGCGCGGCCCCGGTGAGCGGGCATGGCGAGGCGTCGATGCAGTAAGGCAACCAAATGGTTGCATTTCGGTGCGGGCGGTATTAGCCTTCGTTTCGGAGGTACGACCATGAACGCATCCACCGATCGCATCGAGAAACAGATCCTGCTCAAGGCGCCGCGCACGCGGGTCTGGCAGGCCTTGGCCGACGCCGAGTCGTTCGGCGAATGGTTTGGCGTCCGCTTCGAAGGCCAGCGTTTCGTGCCCGGGCAGACCACCCAGGGCCGCATCACCTATCCGGGCTACGAGCACTTGCTGATGCAGGTCGAGGTCCAGCGGGTCGAACCCGAACGCCTGCTGTCTTTCCATTGGCATCCCTACGCGGTCGATCCCGAGGTCGACTACTCGCAGGAAGCGCCGACCCTGGTCGAGTTCACCCTCGAAGAAGTCGACGGCGGCACTTTGTTGCGGGTGGTCGAGTCCGGTTTCGACCGTGTGCCGGCCTCGCGACGCGACGAAGCCTTCCGCATGAACAGCGGCGGCTGGGACGAGCAGATGAGCAACATCGAGCGGTATGTCGGCTAGATCGGAGTCTTCGGCCCGGCCCGCGTTGAAGGCGCCGGCGTTGTGCAAACCTGCCTTGCACAAGCCGGCCTCGCACAAGCCGGCCTCGCATAAGCCGGCCTTGTTTAAGTCGGCGCGGGTGTTCGCCGCGCTCAGCGACGAGACGCGGCTGCGCCTGGTGGTGGCTCTGTGCGCGGGCGGTGCGATGTCGATCGCGCAACTCACCGGCGGCACCGACATCAGCCGCCAGGCGGTGACCAAGCACCTGCAGGTGTTGGCCGAGGCCGGCCTGGTGCGCGACCTCAAGGCCGGGCGCGAACGCCTGTGGGAGTTCGAACCCGCACAACTGGACGAAGCGCGGCGCTCGCTCGATGCGATCTCGCAGCAGTGGGACCAGGCCTTGCTGCGGCTCAAGTCCTTCGTCGAAGACTGACCGCGGCGACCACCGACGCGGCCGATGGTCGCCGGCGCAACGACGGCGGCACGGATCATCGCTCCATCAGGTCGCGCAACGGCAGCCCGTGCTCGCGGCAGTACTGCGCGTACTCGGCGCGTTGGGTCTCGGCGGTGGCGCGCATCCGCACCACGCCGCCGGGGCCGAGGAATTCGACCGCGCCCATGACCACGACCAGGGCGATCATCGGTTCGTCGCCGACGATCTTCCACCAGTCGGTATTGCCCGGCGGCTCGTAGACGTAGTCGCCCGGGCCGATCAGCTCGCCGCTGCACAGCAACCGGCTGCCGCTGAGGTTGTAGGCGTGGATCTCGCCGGTGTGGTGGTGCAGCGGCATGACCACGCCCGGGTCCATGCGCAGCAGCTCGACGAAGCCCCGGTCGTCGGCGAGGAAGCGCAAAGGCTTGGCGGCCTTGCCCGGGGTCGAGGACGGAATCCAAGGCAGCTCGGCAGTGGTGCTGAAACGTGCGGGCAGGTAGTCGCGCAGGGCATCGAGTCCGCTGGACATGAGGGTTCCTCGGAGGGATGGGAGGCAGGAGCGGCTCAGCCGGCGACTGCGGCGAGGAAGCGGTCGAAAGACTCGTCGACCGCTTCGCGGCCGCCGCCGACGATGTTGCGGCCCCAGGTGTAGCCGTAGACGTCCTCGAAGGCGTAGCCGGCGATGCGTTCGCGCATCACCCGCACGTCGCTCGGCTTCATCGGGATGTAGTTGGGATAGCTGTACATGAAGGTGACGTGGCGGCGGTCGAACACGACCTGCAACGCATCGCCCGGGAACAACGCGCCGCCGCCGCGAGGGCCGTGTTTCCAGTGCAGCGCGGTGCTGCCGGGGAAGTGGCCGCCGCAACGGATCAGGGTCACGCCTTCGGAGAGCTGGTATTCGTCGCCGCTCCAGTAGCGGATGTGTTCGCAGGGCCGCTGCACCCATTCGCGATCCGCCTCGTGCAGCAGGATCGGCACGCCGCCGAGCGCTTGGCTCCACTCGACCATCGAGGCGTAGAAATGCGGGTGCGAGATCGCGATCAGGTCGACGCCGCCGCGCGCGCGCAATTCGGCGACGGCCTCGTCGGTGACCAGCGCCAGGCATTCCCACAGGATGTTGCCGGCGTCGGTCTGCAGATACAGCATGCGTTGGTCGATCGCGAACGCCGGCGCCAGGCCGATGCCGAGCACGCCGGCGTCGTCTTCCAGCCGCAGGCGGTAACGTTGCGCCAGCGCTTCGTGGGTGGTCCAGATCTGGCCCTGCCAGCCGACGTATTGGCGCTCGTCTTCGCAGATCGGGCAGTGCGCCGGCATGCCGGCGTGAGGGGCGAACTGGGTGCCGCAGGTTTCGCAGATCGGCAGGGACATGGCGGGCCTCGCGGAGGTGGGCGGTGCAGACGCGGGACGAGTCAGGACTTGGTGGTCGTCGCGCCGTGGTTGAACAGGACTTGTCGCGCTTCGTCCGACAGCACCGGTGCCTTGCTGTACGGGTCGTCGATGCCGGCGTAGACGCGCTGGGTGGCCGGACGTGCGGCGATGGTCTCGAACCAGTGCTGCAGATGCGGGGTCGCGGCGAGGTCCTGGCCGAGCCCAGCGTGCGGCACGATCCACGGGTAGCAGGCGATGTCGGCGATCGAATAGCGGTCGCCGCCGAGATAAGCGCGGTCGGCGAGGCGGCGGTCGAGCACGCCGTACAGACGCTTCACTTCCTGGGTGTAGCGCTCGACCGCATACGGCAGCGGCTCCGGCGCATAGACGCGGAAGTGCCCGGCCTGGCCGGCCATCGGGCCGAGCCCGGCCATCTGCCAGAACAGCCACTGGGTGACTTCGAGGCGGGCGCGGGCGTCCTCGGGCAGCAGCAGGCCGGTCTTCTCGGCGAGATAGAGCAAGATCGCGCCGGACTCGAACACCGCCACCGGCTCGCCGCCATCGCGTGGGGCGTGGTCGACGATGGCGGGGATCTTGTTGCTCGGCGAGATCGCCAGGAACTCGGGACGGAACTGTTCGCCGGCCGACAGGCTGACCGGCACGATCCGGTGCGCCAGGCCGGACTCTTCCAGGAACAGGCGCAGCTTCAGGCCGTTCGGGGTCGGGCTGTAGTAGAGGTCGATCATCGGGAGGAGGCTCGTCGGGGAGGGGCGGTGCGGCGGCGTCGTGCCGCTTCCATGGATCCAGTTTAGGAGTACTCTGGTGCCCTGGATGATCCAAAATGGTGAGATTTCATGGGGCCAGTTTTTCCGTTTCCCCTGGCCCTGCCGGACCGCGGCCAGGGCACCCTGACCCAGGAACTGCACCAGCAACTGCGCTCGGCGATCCTCGACGGCCGCCTCGCCGCGGGGGCGCCGCTGCCGGCGACGCGCCAGGTGGCCAGCGAGCTCGGCGTTGCCCGCAATACCGTCGTCACCGCCTACGACCTGTTGATCGCCGAAGGCTATGCATTGCCGCGCAAAGGCGCGAAAACGGTAGTGGCCGAGATCGCCGGACGCCGCGAACGGCGCGCGCCGTCGCTGCTGGAACAGGGGCTGGAGGACCCGCGCCTCAACCCGCTGTGGCGCACGCCGTTCATGCGGCCCTCGCCGCCGCGCAGCTTGCCGGAGCGGTGCTTCCGTCTCGGTATTCCCGAGCATCGCCATTTCCCGCACGAGGTCTGGCGGCGGTTGTCCGCGCAGAGCCTGCGCGAGTGGTCCAGGACGCGTTTCAGCTATCCGCCGTCGGAAGGCATCCCGGCCTTGCGCGAGGCGATCGCCCAGCACGTCGCGTTCGCGCGCGCGGTCGCTTGCGCGGCCGACGATGTCATCGTCACTTCCGGCGCGCAGCAGGCCTTCGACCTGCTCGCGCGCCTGCTGGTGACGCCGGGCGCGACCCAGGTCGCGGTCGAGGAGCCGGGCTATCCGCCGGTGCGCGCGGCCTTCGCCGCGGCCGGCGCGCGCCTGGTGCCGATGCCGGTCGACGACGAAGGCCTGTGCGTCGACCGCCTGCCCGAGGACGTGCGCGTCATCAGCGTGACGCCGTCGCACCAATCGCCGACCGGCGTGGCTTTGTCGTTGCGCCGGCGCAAGGCGCTGCTCGAGTTCGCCCGCCAGCATCATGCGGTGGTGATCGAAGACGACTACGACGGCGAATTCCGTTTCGGCGGCCGCCCGCTCGACGCGCTGCAGACGCTGGATCGCGACGCCCTGGTGTTCTACGTCGGCACCTTCTCCAAGAGCCTGTTCCCGTCGCTGCGCAAGGGCTTCGTGGTGGCGCCGGCATGGGCGCGCGATGCCTTGATCACGGTCAAGCACTGCGCCGATTCGCACTGCGACACGATCACCCAATCGGTGCTCGCGGCCTTCATCCGCGACGGTCACCTGGCCCGCCACGTGCGGCGCATGCGCACGATCTACGGTGAGCGCCGCGACACCCTGCTCGACGGTCTGCGGCGCGAACTGCATCCGTGGCTGGAGCCGATTCCGTCGGAGGCCGGCCTGCACCTGGCCGCGCGCATCCGCGACCCCGAGCTGGCACCGGCGATCCTGACGCGCATGCTGCGCCATCTGCCGGGCGCGCAATCGACCGGCGACTACGCGACGAGCGCGCTGGAGCGGCCGGCGCTGACCTTCGGTTATGGCGTGATCGATGCCGACGAGATCGTTCCGGCCTTGAAGCGTTTCCGCCGATCGCTGGAGGAACTCGGCGGCGCCCAGGTCAGGCCTGCGCCGCAGACACCGGAATGAAGCAGTGCGGCTTCATCCGGCCGAAATCGGTCCTGCGTTCGCTGCGCACCCGCGGGTTGGGGTCGAGCACCCAGCCGCCGTCATCGCTGTGCAGATAAACCACCCAGTGCCAGCTGTCCTCGCGGTGGTTGTAGTTGATGCCGGCGATGCCACTGCGGTCGAGCGCGTCCCATCGGCTCAGGCGGCGTTGCGCTCCCGCACGCAGGCCGAGCAGTTTGAGCATGCCTCGCAACTGGTGGGCATCGCTGAAATAGGCGTTGCGGATCGTGCGCGTCGTGCCGCCGTGGCCGACGACCCGGTCGCGCGGGCCGACGCCGAGCCGGCGTGCCAACATCCGCGCTTGCGCATAGCCGATGCCGCCGAGCATCGCCACGCAGGCCAGGCCACAGCCGGTGGCGTCTTGTTGGGTCGTTCTTCGGATCACGGCAGTCGGGGGAGGCGTCGCCTCGGGCCTATTCAACACAGAACCTCATTATTCTGGCCTTGACGTCAAGCGCCAACTGCTCGCGCTGAACGATTCGCAGCGTGCCCGGTCCGGTGCGATACGGCGCCGATCGCGATGACACTTGAATCGTATCAATCCAATCGAAGCGCTGCGATGCTTCGGCCCGAGCCCGGGACAGGCGCCGCCGAGTTCTTCCGGCGAGCGGCGGAAACGCCGTAAGGCCGCGGCGATTTCGTCGGCATCGATGACGCCGTAACCGAAGCTCGACGCCGGTCGTTCCGGGAGCGGATCGCATAGTCGCCGACCGACTGCGCGCCGGGCGGGTGGCGCAGCATTCGCGTCGCGCTCGCCGACCCCGGCGCGGGCTCGCGGATGCGCGCGATTCCCTGCTGTTGCGGTTGGCCTCGGGCTTAAGCTGGCCGTTCACGGGGCACGGCGAACGCGCCCGATCCACAGGGATCGAACGCGAGAGCGACCGGCGTGCGTGCCGCGCCGCAGCGCGGCACGCGGCCAAGTCAATTCCGCAGCAGGCGCTGCAGGGTGTCGCGCATATCGAACGCGCCGGCTTGCGGAACGTTCGCGGCGCCCGGATGGTTGCCGGGGCAACGCGGTGCCGGCATCGCCGAACGCGGCGCGGCGACCGTCGCCAATTCGACGCATTCGCCTTCGATCGCGTCCGCGCCCACGCCTGCGGCTTTCGTGCCCGCCATGCCCATGCCCTGGCGGCCGGCCAGCACCACCGGATTGGCCGGCAGGCCTTCCCAGGCGCGCGGCGTGTCCAGCAGTTCGACCTTCTGTATCGCGACCTCGCCGGGCACGTTGATCACCCAGGTGCGAAAACTCCTCTCGTGGTTGGGATCGGTCGCTTCCGGCTTCGGTGCCGTGGTCGGGTCGAACCAGGGTCGGAACCCGCCCTGCAGCAGGATGGTGCGCACGTTGCCGTTGGTGTAGGTCACGCGCAGGCTGTAGTCGCAGCCGCTGCCGTGGCAGTACCAGTTATAGGCTCCGTTGGGAGCGATACTGGCGCGCTGCGCCGCGTCGGCGGGATCGATGGTGCGCACCAGATTGCCGCGGAAGCTCAGCACCGGATAGATCTGCGACACGTTGGGCGTGCCGGCCAAGCTGTAGCTGATCACGATGGCGTGCACCGGGACGTCGCGCTTCGTGGGACGGTTGTCGTCGATGCCGTACAGGCCGTAGTCACTGGTGGTAGCTTCGACGTTGACCCAGCGGCGGTCGAGGCTGTCCCAGCGCTTGTAGCCGCCAGGGAAGGCCGCATCGGCGATGATGCTGCCACCGCCGTACACGCGCGCGCCATTCTCGACCCGGGTAACGCCCTCGAAGTGACGCTGCATAATGCCTACGCTGTAGTCGGAGAAAATCGAGAAACGATAATTTTTGGCTCCGTCACCGGCGCCGCCCTGCATCGGATCCTGCTTGATACAGCGATCATGGGCGTCGATCAGGCGATTGTCGTTTGTGCGGCATTTGGCATAGTTCTCAGACGTCGGGGGCATGAACGGCGCTTGAAACTCCTTGCGTATGCTGTCGTAGCCCCATGCCGAACCACTGAGGCTGCCGCGCGGATAGGGATACTTGGCCTGATCGTAGGCCTCGCCCTGATGCGGCAGACCCATCGCGTGACCTTGCTCGTGCACAAAAGCGACGGTGTAAGTGTGGTCGCCGACGCCGATGTCGCCGCCGAGGCTGCCCAAGCCGCCGCCAGGAAACTTGTAGACGCCGGCGGCGTCGAACATCAGCAGCGGCGCGTAATACTGCACCGGTCCGGAGCTTTCGCCGTTGGCATGGAGCAGACCACCGATCGTGCCCAGCACCGTGCTCATGATCTGGAAGCCGGCGTGCTCTTCGTTGGTATTGTGGATGACGTAAGCGGGTTTGCCGTCCTTCGGCCCGATCACCACGGTCGGCCAGACCACGCGCTTGGCCGGATGGTTCTGCGCGACCAGGCTGGCGACCGGCCACTTGGCGTAAAGCTCGTCGACCGTGGCGGCGTCGGGTACCGCGGTGTCGGCGAGCGGAATCGAATTGGTGTCGGTGGCGCCGAACAGATAGAACGGCAGCACGCGCAACAACGCCGGGCTGTCTGCGCCGACCAGCGGCTCGCGGAATGCGCCCACGCTGTAGTTGTCGGCGCGCACGCGCAGCTTCAGGCCGGGTGCGAGCCAGGCCTTGGGCAGCGTGGCGGCGTAGACGCCGTTCGCATAGGCGGGGCCCGCGGCTTCGGTCGGCGGCAGCGTGGCGCTCAATGCGGCCGTGCCCAGCTGCACGCCGTCGCGCCAGCCTTCGACCCGCGGATTGACGGCGTCGCCCTTGGCCAGCTTGATCAATGCCAGCGCTTCGCGGCCTCCGATCGCGTGCAGCTCTTCCTTGGCGTTGGTCAGCGTCCAGCGCAGGCCGCCTTCGGGCATGACATGGGTCTGCGCGAGTTCCAGCTGCGCGATCTCCAGTGGCGCGAATGCGGACGGCGGCGTGGTCGGTGGCGGCACGGTGGGTGTCGGCGTGGTCGGTGGTGTAGCGGTCGGAACGCCCGGAATGCCGGAATCCTTGCCGCCCTTACCACCGCAGGCAACAAGACACAGCGAAGCTGCCAAGGCGGCAGCGAGGTGATGAGTACGCATGAAGTCCCCTGAATTCATTAGAGCGCGGTACTGCGCCGCGCGCATATTCTCGGTGCGGCCGATGAGCGGCGTTCTGCGCATTAGTGCATGCATTTCGTTAACTCCTGTGACGGGTTAAGCAAGGCGGTAAATTTTGCGATCAGCGCTTCGGCATGCCGATCTGGCGCGGGCGATGAAACATGCGGAAGACAACGAAGCCGTGTTCGTCGATGCGTTCGTCGCTGTCTTGGACAGTACGTTGAACTCAATGCGTTGCTGGACGGGCGCGGCCCGTTATCTATCCAGTCCCTGCTTCGCCCTGGAGTGGTCGATCTCGAAATTCCTCAGTGCAACTGTTTGAACGTCTGCCTCCGGCATCCGATTCATGCCGAATTTCAGTGCCGCTAGCCGCTGCGATTGCGGCTTGAATTTTGGATTTGGTACGACTTTCAGCGTGGGTCGCTGCACCCGGCCAACATGCTCTTCGGGTACAACCGGCCGGCTTTTGACGGCTGTCTTTGGTTTTCGATTCGCTGTAATGCGAGCGCAACTGCTTGCGGCCTGCGTCCGAAGCCAGGCCGTGGATGCACAGGGCGGTGCATGCGTGCGTGCAAGATCGTCGACAATGAAAAGCCCGGCCCCGGATCAACCGGGGCCGGGCCCATGGCTCACACGGGTGCCGCGGTCAGTACTTGACCTCCCAATACTTGAGCCAGCCGGCATCCCCCGGCTTGTTGTCGTTCACCCGCAGCGACCAGTTGCCGTTCTTGGGTTCGCCGACCAGATTCAACGGCATATTGAGGATGGTGAGGTTGTCGGCGCTGGCGCCGGTACGGTTGTGGATGTTGTACACCTTGCCCGTCGGCGAGATCAGATCGACCTTCAGATCGCCACTGGCGGGATGGACGAATTGCACCGTAGCCCAAGCACCGTACTTGATATAAGCGCCACCCGGGTCGTTGTTGTTGCCGTTGGGGACGTTGATCGTACTCAGGAAGTCGCCGCCGCTGGCGTCGGGGATCGAGCATTGGGCCTGATCGCAGTACTTGGCGTACCCGATGGGGTATTCGTAGGTGGCGAGCAATTTCACACCAGAGTAGTTGCCTTTCAACAATACGCGGTACTCGGTCGCTTCCTTATCGTAGGGGTAGTAGCAGGTTACGGTCAGGGTCTTGCTGGTACTGCTGGACTTGCAGTCGTAATTGGTGGTGCTGACCGTCGTGCTGTTGCGCTTCACGTACAGCACGCGAGCGCCGGTACCGCCGGAAGCGGTGATGGTGATCCTGTTCGTTTCGGGCTTGGTGGCCACCCTGAAGAACTGCTCGCCGGTCGGTCCACCGGACACATCGGTCCAGGGCACGTTGTGGGTCAGCTGACTGGCAGCGATGATGATGTACTCGTACCGGGTATGGCTCAGGCCGTCGTTATCCTTCACGGTCAGCGTGATCTTGTAGAAGCCGGGCCCATTGTGGAAGTACTTGGTCGGGTTCTGCTCGGTGGATGTAGTGCCGTCGCCGAAATCCCAGCTGCGCGAAACTATCGTGCCGTCCGCGTCCGTGGACGTATCCTGCAGTTCTGCATGCTGACCACGCGCAGCGATCCTGAAGTTCGCCGCCGGCGCCCGCTTGCCGGCAGCCAAATCACCGCAGCCCGTCCACAGTTGGCCAGCGTCGATGCCGACGACGTTGAAGGCCTTGATCACGTCCTGTCCCTTCAGGCCCATGTCGCAAGCCGCGCGCAGCGCGCCGGAGGCACCTTGGTTGAACGAGGTGTTTTCGGTCCAGTAGTCGCGGTTGGCGCGGGCGAAGATCTGGAACGCGGTCTTGGTGTTCCAGCCCGGCGTGGTGGCCAGGAGGTAGAACGCCTTGTTGTAGACGCCCGAACTGCGGTGGTTATTCATGCCACCCTTGTGGAACTGGAGGACATGGTCGATCGAAACGCCGCCGTCCTTCTTCGGGTCGTCCATGTACCGAATTCCCTTGCCCTCACCCTTGACGATGTCGTGACCGACAATGAAGTCGTTGGTGCCGTGCATGTAGTATTCGGCGGCCTCGCCGGCCATGTCCGAGAACCCTTCGTTCAGGGCGCCGGAGTCCCACATGTCGTAGAGCAGGTCCGAGTTGTGGTTGGTATAGCCGTGCGAGACCTCGTGCGACATCACGTCCAGGCTGACCAGCGGATAGTAGAAGTCCTTGCCGTCGCCGAAGACCATGCTGTTGTTGCTGCGGTCGTATGAGGCGTTTTCATACTGGTTGGCGTAATGCACGCCCAGCATGAGCTTGCCGGGAATCGGCGCCTCGCCCATGTACGCCTGGTACATGTCGAAGACGACGTTGCCGTAGTAGTGGGCGTCGTTCATCGGCGCGTACGCGCCATTGATGGGCTTGACGGTATTGCGCGGGCAGCTGTAGCTGTACGCCGTCTTGCCGTTGAGGTCGACATCCAGATCGGTCAGGTGGTTGAGGTTGATGGTCTTGACGCGGTCGTTCTCCAGGGTGCAGCTCGAGCCCGACTGGGTCACGTTGAGGTAGCCGAAGTCGGTGCCGTACTCGTACTTGCCGGTCTTGTCGTTGCCGCCCGGGCCGGTGCCGTTGGCGTGCTGCAGGTTCTCCCATTGCTTCAGGATGCGGCCGTTGTTGGCGTCGACCAGCAGGTTCGGCAGAGTGGGGTTGCCGCCCTTCTGGCTGTCGGCGTAGAACTGCACTCGATAGACCAGGCTGGCGCGGCCGCTGTCGTCGACGTAGATGTTCAGCTCGGCAGTTTCGCTCCGCACGCGGGTGCGGCCGCCCAGGGCGGCGCGCTTACCGGCGGCGAGCGCCTCGGCCTTGCTCAGCTTGGGTTTGATCGAGGGGATTTCGCCGGCCAGGCCGGTGATCTTGCGGCCGTACAGCGCACGCACTTCGCCGCTGGCGGCATCTTCGCTGACCACGACGCTCTCGCCGAAGATCGGGACGCCGCGGAAGGTCTGCTTGTAGCGGCTGTTGCGGGCGCCCAGGCTGGTCCTGCGGCTCTTGGCGACCAGGTGCGACTCGCTGTCCAGCCCGATCATCTGGGCATGGCGGGCGTGGGTCATCGGGGCCGTACCGGCCGTACCGGCCGCGTTGGCCATGGCGCTTTGTGCCCGCTTGAGCGTAGCGGGATTCAGTTTCATGAGGTCAACGCGCTCGGCGGCGGCCGCGTTACCGGCGAACAGTACGAGCGTCGCGGCGCTAGCCAGTACGCCCTTGGTCAAAATGCGATTCACTTCGATATCCCCTCGTAGTCTTTTGTATTCGGCCACGGTCGCGGCCGTATCGGTGCTGTCCTCCCGCTGGTGGCGGGCCCATTCCCTCGGGACGAAAGACAAATAGATGGCTGTCGGATGACAGGCCTTTACCGGCGATCTTTTTTTCTCTGCTAAATATCGAATGAGACTTAGATCACGGTTTTCCGGGCTAAACCCGTCGTTCACCGCCGCGACCGGTGGCCGGGCGGACCGCTTTGGCCAGGTGACAAACGCGAATTTGTTGCATCGCAGCGAAGGATTCGCGGCGCGGCAGGCGTTTCTTGACAGTCGGATCCCCTCGCGACACGACGAGCGACACGGCCGAACGACGCAACCGTGCGCCTGCGTGTGGAATCGCTGCTATCCGGGAGCGGGCCCCTAGTTCCAGGGATGCGGTGCCCAACGTGGCTCGAACGGGCCCTTGGCCGCGCAAGGCGTGCCGTAAACTCATTCCTTATGTGACGCTGTAGCCGCGCCTGGCGGTCAAGCCGAAGCCGAGGTTCCTGGACAGATGCGGACGATGCCTTGGCCTACCGATACCCGGTATCTGCGCACCGGCGAACTGGTCGTCGACCTGCGCAACCGGCTCGTCACCATCGACGGGGCGGATGTCGAGCTGCAGCAGCGCGTCTTCGACCTGCTCATGGTGTTGCTGGCCGAACCGCATACGCTGCACAGCCGCGCGCAGCTGTTCGAGAGCCTGTGGCCCAATGTCGTCGTCGAGGAGGCCAACCTCTCGCACTGCATCTGGGTGCTGCGCAAAGCGTTGGGCGACGACCGCAAGAGTTGGATCCGCACCGTGTCCAAGGGCGGATACATCTGCGAGCCGCCTGGTCCGGTCGAGGCGTTGACGACCCTGCACGCGCCGGGTGCGGCCGCAACGACGGATGCCGCGACACCGTCGCTCCCGGCGCAGCCTGCAGAGCTAATACCCGACACTGCTCCGGACGCAACGACTTTCGCCCTAACCGCGGCCCCCTCGCGCGCCGACGCGGTTGGCAGCCTGGCGCCTTCGACATCTTACGCCGCCGCGCCCGCGTCCTCCGAGCGGCGGCGCCGCTGGGCTGGCTGGGCGATAGGCGCGTCCATCGCCGCAGCGTTCGCCGCGATCGTCTTGATCGGTTGGCGGCTCAAGGGCGAGCGCGCGCTGCCGGCGGTTGCCGCGACAAGCCAAGCGCAGATCATCGCGGTGATCGAAGTGGAAGACCCCGCCGCCGCCAATCGTTGGCCGGTCAAACTGTTGCGCCAGTGGCTGACCTGGAAATTGACCAGCCTGCCCGAACTGACCGTGCTCAACGAAGCCGAATTGGCTGCCGACGCCAGTGCCACCAGCCCGACGTCGGTATTCATTTCCGCCAGCAGCGTGTCCAACGACGCCCGACTGATCGTGCTGCGCGCGCGCTTCCAGGGCGCCCCTGGCGGGCCGGTCATCGAAGTGCGCGGCACCCACGCCGAGGTGCCGGCGATGGTCGACACCCTGTCGCGCCGGGTGATGACGCGCTTGGTGCCCACGGACGCCGAGAACTGGCCGGCTCTCGCCCTGGATGCAGCGACCGCACGCCGCTACGCCGACGCGATCGATGCCTACGAGCGACGCGACTGGATGGCGACGGCGGCGATTTCCAGTGCCGTGGCGGCGCGGGCTCCTCGTTTCGGCCTGGTCCGATGGCAACTGGCGAAAGCGCAGTCCTTCCTGTCGCAGGCCCCGGCCGCGATAGAGAACATGCAGGCAGCCTATGCGCTGTTGCAGCCGGCGCCGGCGCGCGCGCGCGAACTGCTCGACGCGCAGCGCCTGGCCATCGATCCGGAGCCACAGCAGCAGCTCAAAGCCACCCGAGCCTACGGCCGGCTGGCCGCGCGCTACCCGCACAACGCCGCCATCGCCCTGACGCACGCCAGCCTGCAACTAACCTCGGGCGAGGAAGCGCAGGCGATGAAGACCCTCGCTTCGCCCAATTGGGAGCGCGAGCCGATCGGTACGCGGATCGAGCGCCTGCTGGCGCTTTCGTCCGCTTACCGCAGCGCCGGGGATCCTGCGCGCGCCATGTCGAGCGCGCAGGCAGCGCAGCGGTTGAGTCGAGACGCCGGCCTTGGCTGGGAGCTGCAACAAGCCGCGGCTTTGCTGACCATTGCGACGATCAACGACGCGACCTACGAAAAGCCAGCGCCCGCACAGTTCGAGGAAGCGGCCGCCTTGTTCGAGGCAGGCGGCGACCATACCGCGGCCCTGTACGCCCGTTTCCGTGCCGAAGCCGCACGCCCGCCCGCGGCCGGCAGCGGCGAGCGCTTCGACGCGCTGCTCGCCAAGGCCCGCGCCGGCGGCTACCGCAAGCTGGAACTGGAAATACTGATGCGTATCGCCAAACAGCATCGCGACGGTGGCGACATAGACCAGTACCGCGCGTACCTGGTGCAGGCATTGGCCGTCGCGGAAGTCTCCGCTCCGGCGATCTGGCGTAATCATCTGCAGATGGTGGTGACCAACCAGGACCTGATGCTCGCCCGTTACGACAGGGCCGACGCCCGCGTGGAACGTTTGCGCGGCGCAGGCTTGCAGGGCCATGCCGCTCTGTTGCTGGCCCGGCTGGAGGCCGATCTGGCGATGGTCCGCGGCCGCTATGCGCAGGCCTTGGCGGTGCTGGATAGCAGCGAACGTCGTTTGATCGGGCAACGGCCCGATGAGAGCGGGATCACCGAAGCGCAGATCACGCTCGCGTGCACCCGCATGTGGGTCCGACTTCCCATGGGCGACCTTCAAGGCACCCGTACCGATATGCAACGGTGCAAGACGAGCAAACACAGCAATTGGGCGAATATCACATTGCTGATGCAGGCCCGCACCGCGCGCTTGGCGGGCGACCGCGACGCCGCCCATACCCAATTGGCGGCCGCACGCGCCGCCTTGGCGAAGTCCGAAGACGATTCCGACCGCTGGGCCCTGACCTTGACGGCCACCGAACTACTGACCCGGCTCGGCGACATCGACGAATCGGACCGCGTGTATCGGCAATTGCTGCCGAAGCTGCAGCGCAGCGGCTATGCCGCCCTGATCGCCGGCGCCGAAACCGGCCTGGCCGAGAATGCCGCCGCACGTGGCGACTGGGTTTCCAGCCGCGCGCACATCGCCGCGGCGCGCGGCATGTTGCCCACGAACGAATGGCTGCTCAGCCATCGCCTGGACATGCTCAAGGTGGCCGATTCCTGGAGCCATGGCGATCGCGAACGTACCGTCGCCCTGGCGACGCCGCTGCACGCACGGGCCCACGCGCTGGGGGATGCGGTCGCGCAGATGGAGTTGCACAGCCTGTTGCCGCTCGATGTCCTCGCAGAGGTCGGCGGCGCGGTCGAACGCGAACGATTGATCGCCCGCACCGGCATGCGCGGCGCGAAGATGGAATGGCTCAAATCCGTCGCGTTGGAACCGGTCGGCCGATCGCGAGTCCCGGCGTCGGTCGCACCTGAGGGCTAGGGGCAGGGTTAGAGTGCGGTTCCCGGCGCTCGGCAAGCCCATATCGACCTGCGTGGCGCGAGGGCAGGACTGCCAATCGTCTTGCCCTGGCCCTGGCCGTGGCGTTGGCTTCGGCTCCCCATTGCCGCTCAAGCGCCGGGCATGGTTGCGTCTGCCCGTCCGAATCGCGCTCCAGGCGCCGACCGCTGCCCTAGGCTCGGTGATCCCATTCGAAGATGGCTCTCCAGCGCCGTCCTTGAATACAGGCATCCGCTGGCCGGTCGGATGGTTGCGATTGGCACGAACTCGCGTCCCAGCCGCTGGCCAGAATGGCTTCGGTCCCGTGCCTGACCCGCCCCGGCCCGCGCCGATGTCGTGATCTGGGATCCCGGTCCTGATGGAATGTGCGCCTGGATCTGGCCGATAGTGGCGTTTGGCCGCGCCGGTTCAGGCGGCGGACGGCGCCGCGAGCGGCCATTCGGGCGCCCCGGCTCCAGGCTGAATGGGGCTGACGGGCGCTTCGCTTTAATAAGTTATTAATTGCAAAGGGTATGTTGATGCCCACGCCGCCCCGTCACCGGGCCGGCGCTCCGCCAGCCCGGCCGGTCAAGGCCGGGATGCCCGTTCCAGTACCGCAACACTGTGGAACTTTCCCCACCTTTAGCAGTCATATATCGCGACTGCTAAGATGACCCCCATGACCTCTATCGCCCAATCCACTGCTCTAGTCGCCAACAACCTGCCTGTGCCCAGCGCGCTCGGTTCGCTGGACGCGTATATCGGCGCCGTGCACCAGATCCCGGTGCTCAGCGTGGAAAACGAGCAGGCGCTGGCGCGCCGCTTCCGTGAAGAGGAAGACCTCGACGCGGCCCGTGAACTCGTTCACTCGCACCTGCGCTTCGTCGTCCACGTGGCCCGCGGCTACAACGGCTACGGTCTGCAGATCGGCGACCTGATCCAGGAAGGCAACATCGGCCTGATGAAGGCGGTCAAGCGTTTCGACCCCGATCAGGGCGTGCGCCTGGTTTCGTTCGCGGTCCACTGGATCCGCGCCGAGATGCACGAGTTCATCCTCAAGAACTGGCGCATCGTCAAGGTCGCCACGACCAAGGCGCAGCGCAAGCTGTTCTTCAACCTGCGCAAGAGCAAGACGCGCCTGGGCTGGATGAACGCCGAGGAAGTGCGCCTGGTCGCCAAGGACCTCAACGTCTCCGAGCGCGAAGTGCTGGAAATGGAATCGCGCCTGTCCGGCCGCGACATCGGTTTCGATGCGCCTTCGGACGAAGACGACGATCACGCGCCGCCGTCGCCGGCCGCGTACCTGCGCGCGAGCGACGAAGATCCGTCGCAGTCGTACGAGCGCGAGGACGAGGAAGGCAACAAGCTCGGTCTGCTGCGCGAAGGCCTCGCCGGCCTGGATGCGCGTTCGCGCGACATCATCAAGCGTCGCTGGCTCGATGCCGACAGCAAGATCACCTTGCAGGAACTGGCCGACGAGTACGGCGTCAGCGCCGAGCGCATCCGCCAGATCGAAGCCAACGCGCTGAAGAAGATGCGCGGTTTGTTCGCCGCCTGATCGGCGACTCGCCATAGTCGAATACGACGGCCCGGGAAACCGGGCCGTCGTCGTTTGCGGCGCCGCAACCGGCCGCGGCGTTCGCGGCTGCGACGCGCAAGAAGCGGATATCGCCGCCGTTACCGCGGGTCTAACGTGCCTGCCTGTCTTCAGGGAATTACGCCATGTCTCGCTACCGCATCACCGGCTTGTCGCCGGAACCTTTCGCCACCCTCGGCGCGCTCGACGACGCCAGCTTGCGCGCGCATGGTATGCGCCGCATCGTCGCCGATTCGCCGAACGGTTACCCCTGCCGGATCAGCTTGGCCGACGCCGCGCCCGGCGACTCGGTACTGTTGCTGACCTTCGAGCACCACGCCTGCGACGGCCCGTATCGCTCGAGCGGCCCGATCTACGTGCGCGAAGGCGCCACCGCGGCCTCGTACGACGACGCACTACCGGCGTTCCTGCGCACCCGCACTCTGTCCTTGCGCGCCTACGACGCCGACGGTTGGATGCGCGGCGCGCGAGTGGTCGCCGGCGCCGACGCCGATGCGGCGCTGGCCGAGTTGCTAGACGATGCGGACGCGACCGAAGTGCACGCGCACAACGCCCGCACCGGGTGTTTCATGTGCCGGATCGATCGCGTCTGAAGCACCTCGCGGACAGCTACCGAGTCCGCCGCAAACACGAAGGGCGCCGCGAGGCGCCCTTCGTCGTCGTTACCGGTGCAACCGACCCGATGTACGCACCGCGTCGTGTTGCCGTCTTCATGGCGGCGGCGGGTCGGCGCAGGCAGGCTCGCCGGTGCCGAAGATGATGCGGGCGTGGCGCTGGTAGGTGAAATACGCCCACGACCAGTTGAGCATCACGATCAGGCGATTGCGGAAGCCGATCAGGAAGAACACGTGGGCGGCGAGCCAGAACACCCAGGCGAGGAAGCCGGAGAACTTGAAGCCGCGCAGGTCGACCACCGCGGCGCGGCGGCCGATGGTGGCCAGGTTGCCGAAGTCGACGTAACGGAAAGGCTCGACCGCGCGATGGCCGAGGCGCGCGCGTATCGCGGATGCGACGTAGGCGCCCATCTGCTTGGCGCCCGGGGCGACGCCGGGCACCGGCTGGCCGTTGGCTTGTTTGACGCTGGCCAGGTCGCCGGCGACGAAGATCTCCGGATGCCCGGGCACGCTGAGGTCGGGTTCGACCAGGATCCGGCCGGCACGGTCGCGCGGCGCATCGAGCAGGGCGCCGAGCGGCGACGCGGCGACGCCGGCCGCCCACAGCACCGTGCGTGCGGGCACGAACTCGGCGCCGAGCCGATAACCGCGGCCGTCGATCTCGGCCACCGGGGTGCCGGTGACGACTTCGACCCCGAGCCGCTGCAACTGCGCGCGGGCTTTTTCCGACAGCGACTCGGGAAAGTTCGCGAGCACGCGCGGGCCGGCTTCGATCAAGCGCACGCGCGCCTGCGCCGGGTCGATGCGGCGGAATTCGCGGCGCAGGGTCTTGCGCGAAATCTCGGCCAGAGTGCCGGCGAGTTCGACCCCGGTCGGGCCGCCGCCGACCACCGCGAAGTGCAGCCAGGCCGAGCGTTCTTCCTCGGTCTCGGCGGCTTCGGCGCGTTCGAAGGCGAGCAGGACCCGGCGGCGGATGTGCAGGGCGTCGTCGAGGGTCTTCAGGCCCGGCGCATCGTCGGCCCATTCGTCGTGGCCGAAGTAGGCGTGGGTCGCGCCGCTGGCGAGCAGCAGGTAGTCGTAGTCGATGACGTCGCCGTCGGCGAGGCTCACCTGGCGCGCGTCGGCGGCGATGCCGGTGACTTCGCCGAGGCGCACTTCGACATTCTTCTGATTGCGCAGGATGTGGCGCAAGGGCGCGGCGATGTCGGGCGCCGACAGGCCGGCGGTCGCGACCTGATACAGCAGGGGCTGGAATAGATGATGGTTGCGACGGTCGATCAGGGTGATGCGCACCTCGGCCGAAGCCAGGGCGCGCGTCGCCCACAGACCGCCGAACCCGCCGCCGACGATGACGACGTGCTTGCGGGAGTCGCTCATGACGATGGAACCTCGATCAGCTGAGATGACGGGTAAGCAGGTCTTCGAGCTTGCGCTGGTCGGCGGCGAAACGGCGGATGCCGTCGGCGAGCTTGTCGGTCGCCATCGCGTCCTCGTTGTGCTGCCAGCGGAAGGCGGCCTCGTCGAGCTTCGCATCCGGCGCGCCGCGCTGGCCGTCGTCGTTGAGCGCGCGCGCGACCGTGTCCTGGCCGGCTTCGAGTTCGCCGAGCAATTCAGGCGAAATCGTCAGGCGGTCGCAACCGGCGAGTGCGAGCACTTGCCCGGTGTTGCGGAAACTCGCGCCCATTACCACCGTGGCGTAGCCGTGGCGCTTGTAGTACTGCCAGATGCGCGCGACCGACTGCACGCCGGGGTCGTCGGCCGGCGTGGCCGGCTTGGGCGTGCCGTTGGCGAGGTGCCAGTCGAGGATGCGGCCCACGAACGGCGAGATCAGGTACACGCCGGCCTCTGCGCAGGCCACCGCCTGGGCGAACGAGAACAGCAAGGTGAGGTTGCAGTGGATGCCTTCGCGTTCGAGCTGCTCGGCGGCGCGGATGCCTTCCCAGGTCGAGGCGATCTTGATCAGCAGGCGCTCGCGGCCGATGCCGGCCTGGTCGTACAGCTCGACGATGCGGCCGGCCTGGGCCAGGGTCGCATCGGTATCGAAACTCAGGCGCGCATCGACTTCGGTCGAGACGCGGCCGGGGATCAGCTTGAGGATCTCGCCGCCGATCGCGACGGCCAGCCGCAACCCGGCATCGTTGACGCGTGCGGCGGTGTCGGCGCCTTGCGCCGCGGCGACCGCGGCTTCGATCAGCGGCGCATAGGCCGGCAGGGCCGAAGCCTTGAGCAGCAGGGAGGGGTTGGTGGTCGCATCGAGCGGACGGAAGCGGGCGATGGCTTCGATGTCGCCGGTGTCGGCGACGACGGCGGAGAGTGCGCGCAGTTGTTCGAGCTGGTTGGTCATGGGGGTGGGGTCATGTCGTGTCGTTAGGGTCCCCGCCATTCTCACTGATCGAGGTTAGCGCGTCATGACCGTGGCGCTCGTTTCGGCGCCGGCACGGCGTCGAGGCGCCGACGACAGGGTTGCGCTAGGCTGGGCCGAGACAGGGCCGGGACCGGCCCGCAGGGGAATCGCATGGCCGCAGAGGAAAAACGCATCGCGCTGCTGATCGACGCCGACAACGCGCCGGCGGCGAAGATCGACGTGATCCTGACCGAGGTGGCGAGCTACGGCGTCGCCAACGTGCGCCGCGCCTACGGCGACTGGAAGAGCCCGAACCTAAAGAGCTGGGAAGCGGTGCTGCACGACTACGCGATCCGGCCGATGCAGCAATTCGCCTACAGCAAGGGCAAGAACGCCTCCGACATGGCGATGGTCATCGATGCGATGGACCTGCTGTATGCGCGCAACCTCGACGGTTTCGCCATCGTCTCCAGCGACGCCGATTTCACCCCGCTGGTGATGCGCCTGCTGACCGAAGGTGCCAAGGTCTACGGCTTCGGCGAGCAGAAGACGCCCGAGCCTTTCGTCAACGCCTGCTCCAAATTCACTTATGTCGAAGCCCTGGCGCAACCAGCCAGCGCCGACGACCCACCCGGCGACGCCACCGCCACGCCGGTGCGCAGCGCCAAGGACCTGCGCAGCGATACGCGGCTGGTGCAGATGCTGCGGCGTGCGGTCGAAGCCGCCAGCGGCGACGACGGCTGGTCGCGCCTGGCGACGATCGGGCAGCAGATCGGCAACCAGGCCTCGTTCGACCCGCGCAATTACGGCTACCGCAAGCTGAGCGACCTGATCGAGGCGATGGGTCTGTTCGAACTGCGCCGCGACAATCTGATGGTATGGGTGCGCGACAAGCCCAAGGGCGGCGCGAACAAGACGCCGGCGAGCAAGCCGGCGGCGAGCAAACCGCCTGTCAATCCGGCACCGGCCAACAAGCCCGCCGCGAGCAAACCGCCCGCGAACAAGCCGGCGGCGAGCAAGCCGAAGGTCAAGGTCAAGACCTGACGCTGGCGCGATTGGCGATGCCGCAAGGGTAGGAGCGGCGCGAGCCGCGACCGCGAACCGTGGACGGCCACGATCTTCCTTTGACGGCGTCGAATTCCATCCTCGGCCATGGTTTTATTTTTTAGCTTTGGCCTTGGCCTTGGCCTTGGCCTTGGCCTTGGCCTTGGCCTTGGCCTTGGCTGTGGCTGTGGCTGTGGCTGTGGCTGTGCGTCGTTCCGCACTAGCGAAGGCAATAGAAGACCCGAAGGGCGGCCCGCATGGATGCGGGCCGTTTTTCATCGGGACAAGGATGTCCCGTATGAAAAATCACCGCGTCGGCATCGCGCGCGCGGGCCTGTGATTCAAAACAAAGCATTTTTCTTTGGTTTGCACTGACCAGGACCAAGTGCATCACTCTTCATCTGATGACCCGCTTTTTCCTAGGCGGACGGCAAATCAGAAATTCTCGACTGATCAAAGGCTTACTCTGAATCAAGGCCGGTTTACCAGGAAGGAGGTTTAAGCCTTTGATCCGCTTGGGTGATGCACTTGTACCTTGAGAGTGCAGTTACCTTTCTTTTGTTGCTTATGACAAAAGAAAGTAACCCGCCGCTTCAGTGGCGGAAGCTTTTGGCGTTTGATCTAGATCTTGGTTGAGCGAGGCGCCCCGAGACCGTCGCAACGATGTCGCGGCTTGCGCCGCTCCTACCCTGGTTCCAGCCGGAAGCGTTGCGAGGTTGAGGCGCCGTGGTCGCCGCTTCTAGGGTAGGAGCGGCGCAAGCCGCGACCACGCCCTGTCGGCCTCCGGCGTTTCGATCAAGCAAGTGCAGAGCTTCCGTCCGCTGACGCGGCCGGGTTACTTTCTTTTGCTGGCCCAAAAGAAAGCTAACCAAAGAAAAGGCCTTCCTTGACGAAGCTCCCCTGCGAGTTCGCAGCGCGCGCGGGGATTTTCCGATAAGACATCCTTGTCTTATCGGAAAACGGCGCACGTCCTGTGCGCCGCCCTCCGGGTCTACGATCGCATCGCAAGGTCGGAACTGCGCCAAGCTCATCGGGCAACAGCAACAGCAAATCCCCCCTACCCCCCCTTTTTCAAAGGGGGGGTACAGCAGGGCGCGTGGTTGGGTTGCGACGACTCAGGGCGTCGCCTCCCCAAAGCCTGAGCGCGGCTCAGTACAGATCGATCGGATCCACATCCAAGGACCAGCGCACCTTGCGCGCTTCCGGTGAGGCGTAGATCGCCGGCAGGGCAGCGTCGAGCGCGGCGTGCAGGTGGCGCCGTTCCAGTGCGGTCAGGATCAATTGTGCGCGCTGGTAACCGGCGCGGCGCGGCATCGGCGCCGGCAAGGGGCCGTTGATTTCCAGGGCCGGGCGCTGCCCCGGCGGCGGACGCCGGCGTGGGTCGGTGCAGGCATCGATCTCGCGCCGCGCCTTGGCCAGGAACGCGTTGGCGACGTCGACTTCCTGTGCTTCGGCGCGCAGCAGGGCCATGTGCGCGAACGGCGGAAAATCGGCGGCTTCGCGCTGCGCGAGTTCGGTTTCGGCGAACGCGGCATAGCCGCCGGTCAACAACGTATGCAGCAGCGGATGCTCGGGGTGATGGGTCTGCAGCAGCACCTGCCCGAGTTTGTCGGCACGGCCGGCGCGGCCGGCGACCTGGATCAACAGTTGCGCGAGTTTCTCCGGCGCGCGGAAGTCGGCGCTGAACAAGCCTTCGTCGATGCCGACCACCGCGACCAGGGTCAGGTTCGGCAGGTCGTGGCCCTTGGCGAGCATCTGCGTGCCGACCAGGATGCCGGGCGCGGTGCCGAACTCGGCCAGATGCTGTTCGAGCGCGTCGCGGCGCTGGGTGGTGCCGCGGTCGATGCGGCGCACCGGGTAATCGGGGAAGCGCGCGCTCAACGACTCTTCGATGCGCTCGGTGCCGGCGCCTTGCGATTGCAGGGCCAGGCCGCCGCAGTCCGGGCAGGCGTCCGGGGCCGGGCGGCGAGTGCCGCAATGGTGGCATTGCAGGCGCCGGCCGCCGCCGTGCACGGTCATCGGCGTGCCCTTGAGCGGGGTGCTGCAGCGCGGGCAGTGCGCGGTCCAGCCGCAGTCGTGACACAGCAGCACCGGCGCATAGCCGCGCCGGTTCTTGAACACCAGCACCTGGCCGCCGGCGTTGAGGGCCTGGGCGATGGTGTCGACCAGCTCCGGCGACAGGCCGGCTTCGAGCGGGCGCTTGCGCACGTCGACCACCCGTACCTGCGGCGCCTGCGCCTGGCCGGCGCGGCGTTGCAGGCGCAGATGGCCGTAACGCCCGGCCTGGACGTTGCGCAACGACTCCAGCGACGGCGTGGCGCTGCCGAGCAGGATCGGTATGTTCAAGGCCTTGGCCCGGACCAGGGCGAAATCGCGGGCGTGGTAACGGATGCCGTCCTGCTGTTTGAAGCTGCCGTCGTGTTCTTCGTCGATCACGATCAGGCCCGGCTGCAGCAGCGGCAGGAACACCGCCGAGCGGGTGCCGACCGCGACCTGCGCCTCGCCGCGCGCGAACGCGGCCCAGGTGCGCGCGCGTTCGCCGTCGGACAGGCCCGAGTGCAGGGCATGGATCGGCACGCCGAGGCGGGCGCGGAAACGCGCCAGGGTCTGCGGGGTCAGGCCGATCTCCGGCACCAGCACCAGGGCTTGTTTGCCGCGCGCCAGGCAGTCGGCGATCGCGTGCAGGTAGACCTCGGTCTTGCCGCTGCCGGTGACGCCGTCGAGCAGGAAGGGCACGAAGCCGTCGGCGGCCAGCACCGCGTCGACCGCGTCCTGCTGTTCGTCGTTGAGCGCCGGCCCCGGTTGCGGCGCCGGTGCGCGAGCGCTGGCCGGCACCGCGATGCGCTCGGCCAGCTCGCGCTTGGCCAGGGCGCGCGCGGCGCTGCGCCAATCGTCCAGGGCCTCGTCGAGGCGGTCTTCGTCGCAGGCGCTGTCCTGCAGCAGGTCGGCGAGGCGGCGCGGGCGGCCGGCGCGCAGGCCTTCGCGGCCGGTGCGACCGGCCTCGGTCAGGCGCCAGGCCCAGGCATGGGTGTCGGGCAATGGTTCGCCGTGGCGCAGCGGGCCGGGCAGGGCGGTCGCCAGGACCTCGCCGAGCGGCGCATGGGTATAGCGGGCCAGCCAGCGCAGCGAATCGAACAGCTCGCCGTGCAGCAGCGGGTCGGCGTCGATCCGGCCCAGGGCGGCCTTGAGCGCGGCCGGGTCGGCTTCGTACTCGGGTGCGCCGACTTCGGCGACCACCCCGACCAGCTCGCGGCGGCCGAACGGCACCCGCACCCGATGGCCGACCGCGGCGTCGCCGTCGGCCTGGTTCGCGGGCGGCAGATAGTCGAACAGCCGCGGCAAGGGCAGCGGCAGGGCGACGCGCCAGACGGTGGTTGGCGGCGGAAAGAGGGCCTCGGGCATGGCATCAGTCTAGCGATCGCGGAGGATCGGCGGCAGCCGAAGGAGTTGCGGACCATAGCTCGCTATTACGTGACAATAGTCACGTAAGTTGCGGTATACGAAGGGAAATCCCCCTTATCCACACGGGCTGTGGATAAATCTGTGCATGGCGGGTCGGCAGCGATGCGCGAGAGCGTTGAAATAAGCCCTCGGGTTAGGTTGGTGAAAAAAGTGCCAACGCAGTTATCTTTATATTTATCAATGCGTTAACCGTGAAACATGACTGTCATGCGGCTCCGGCGGGCGGCGAACCGAGGCTTGATGACGTTTCCATTACTGCTGTGCACAACCGCTTTTGCCTGCAGGCCGCGTCCCGCTTCGCGCTGACGCGCGTCGACGCTTTGTCAAGCGCTTTTGCGAGCCGCCAGCCTCGCTATGATGCGGCGTATGGTGAAGCCGTTCCGATGAGTTCCAGACCCCCGTCCCCCAGTTCTTCCGCCCCCCGGCAAACCGCTCCGGCGGCCCTCTCGGCGTTCCTTCGCGGGGTCGAGCGGCGCGGCGCCGTGCTGGCCGAATTGCAGGCCGGCGATGCCGCCGCCGGCGACGCCGCGCTGGCTTCGGCGATGGCCGGTTTCCGCCAGGTCGCCGCCGATGCTTCGCTCAGCGACTGGCCGACCCGGTTCTGGGCGCTGCTGCTGACCCAGCCCGGCCTGCGCCATCGCACCCCGGTCGCGATCGCGGTCGAGGCCACCGACCGGCTGGCCGATCTCGGCAGCGGCCCGCGCGCGGCGCTGCTGCTGCGCCTGGCCGCCGGGCTCGGCGAGGGCGAGGCCGCCGCGGTGCTCGGGGTGGCCCCGGCCACCTATCGCCTGGCCCTGCAACGCGCCTTGCCGCGCCATGCCGACGGCCGCGCCGATCCTCAGGCCTGGCAGCAACTGCGCGAGCAGGTGCACCGTCGGATCAAGACCCTGCCGGCCGAACGCCTGGCTCGGCTTGGCCAAGTACGCGAGGCGGCCTTGCAGGGCGTGGCGGCGACCGCCAGCGTCGCTGCGCATGCGGCGGCTCCGTCGCGCCCGCGTCCGCGTTGGCTGATGCCGCTGTTGTGGAGCCTGCTGGCGCTGTGCGTGCTGGCGTTCGCGGCGACCTTCTGGCCGTTCGGCGGGTTCGCCGGCGGCTGGCTCGGCGGCCCCGATAGGGTGCGGGTCAGCCCCTTGCCCGACGCCGCCGCTCCGGCCGAGCGCTACAGCCACGAGGCCGGGCTGATCGCCCACCGCGATTTCGAGCTGCTCGCCGATCCCGACGGCCAGGCCGCCGCGGCCGACGTCGATTTCAACAGCTGGCTCGCTGCCCGCGACGCCGGCAGGATCCCGCTGCTGGCGCCGACCCCCGTCGATGCCGCGGTGGTGCCGGAGACCCCGGCCGGCGTGTCGTCGCCACCCGAAACCGACAGCTCCGAAACCGAAGGCCTGGAGAGCAACGATGCGCCGCAGTGATTTCCCGCGCCGTCGTTGGCTGGCTGGCCTGGCCCTGGCGGCTACGACGGTGCTGACCCCGGCCGCGGCGCTGCCGCCCGACCTCGGCGAGGTCCTGCAACGGCTGCCGCCGCCGGTGCAGGCACGGCTGCAGGACCATGGCAAGCGCTGGGCCGGCTGGAACCCGGAGCAGCGCCGCGACTTCAACCATCGCGCAGCGCAATGGGATGCGCTGAGCGCCGCGCAACGCGGCGAGCGCCGCGAACGCTATCTCGCCTGGCAGGCCCTGAGCGCCGAGGAACGCGCCCAGGTCCAGGCCGCGGCGGCGCGTTACGCCGCGCTGCCGCCGGACCAGCAACTGGCCTTGCGCGCGCAGTTCGACGCCATCGACCGCAGCGATCGCCGCGGTTGGTTGCTCGGCCCCGCGCTGGGCGCCGACTACCCGGCCTTGCAGCCGTTGCTGGCGCAGATGCCCGAAGCCCAGCACGCCGCCATGCGCGCGGCCTTGCGCGCGCTGACCCCGATCCAGCGCAAGGACTTGGCAATGCTGGTCCAGCGCACCCCGCCGCACGATCGCCAGCGCCTGCGCAGCGGCCTGCTGTCGACCCCGGCGCCGAACCGCGGCGCCTGGCTCAGCGAAGAACTGCAGCGCTGAGCGCTGTGACGGCGGTGGCGGCGGCAAGCCTTGTTACATCTGCCGTCGCCGCGGCCTGTTAGTTTCGGCGCGACCCTCGTCCAGACGCACGCGCATGATCGTCGAATACATCCGCTACACCCTCGCGCCCGACGCCTGCGAGGCCTTCGAGCGCGACTACGCCCGCGCGGCCCTGGTGCTGGACGCATCGGAGCATTGTCTGGCCTACGAGCTGTCGCGTTGCGTCGACGAACCGCATCGCTATCTGCTGCGGATCGAGTGGGACAGCGCCGAAGGCCATCTGCAGGGCTTCCGCGGCAGCCCGGAATTCCGCGATTTTCTTGCCGCGATCCGCGGCTACATCGGCGCGATCGAGGAGATGCGCCATTACGCGCCGACGGCGGTGGCCGGGGCGAAGACAGCCACCGCCTGAGCCCGGCGGCGTCGCCGGCGAATCAGAACAACCGCGCATCAACGCAACTGCGCAACGCGCTAGCGCGGCAGTGTGCGTAACACCCGGCGCGAGGCGTTGAAGCGGCCGCCGAAGCGCGCCATGCCGTCGGCGCGCAATCGCGGCGCGTGCTCGCGCAGGTAGTCCTCGAGCGCGGCCGGGTCGCGCAGACGGTAGCGCACGCACAAGGCGACGCGGCCGTCCGCCGCCGCGGGTTCCAGGGTTTCGTGCAGGTCGGCGCCGAGAAAGCCCGGCAGCGCGCAGATCTCGGCGATATGCGGGCGCAACCATTGCAGGTACTCGTCGGCGACGGCGGCGTCGAGGTCCAGCTCGACCTCGTAGATCACCTCGGATGTCGTCTCGCCAGCCGGGTGCGCGCTCACATCCGCACCACGGCGGCGACCGCGAGGATCATCGCGGCGAAGGTCAGCAGGAAGAAGTACAGCGTGCCGATCACGCTGTAGCGCAGCAGGGTCACCAGCCAGCCGTTGCCGTATACGCGCTTTTGCATGATCAGCAGGTAGATCGGCATCCACGCCCACAACAGGCCGATGCCCGAGCCGCTGATCCAGACGAAACCCGGCCAGTGCGGGGTGATCGCGCCGGCGAGCAGCATCAACAGGAACATCGCCAGGATCGACAGGCACAGGTAGACGTGGCTGTAGAGCGCGACCGCCAGATGTTCGAGATAACCGCGGCCCGAGCCCAGGTAGGCGAGCTTCAGCAACAAGGCGAACAGCGGCACCATCAGGAACAGGGCGGTCGGCACCGCGCTGATCAGCGTGTGCACGTAGCGCCAGGGTTCCTTGCGCAGGCGTTTGATGTTGGCTTCGCCGCGGCCGACCTGCTTGTTGAGCCAGTCGTTGGCGAACTTCGGCCACCAGCTCACGATCAGCGGGTTGGTCTGCGCATTCCAGGTCTTGCCGTTGAACGACAGGGGGTCGCCGATGTCGTCGCAATCGGCTTCGCCGTAGCGTTCCGGATCGGACTTGCGTGCGGCCGGGCCTTCGCTGGTCAAGGCGTGCAACTGCTGCAGCTGGGCCGCACGGCAACCGGCTTCGGCGTTGACCAGGCGGATCTTGTTGGCCTGCTCGATCGCGGCGGTGGATTTCGGCGCCAGCCTGGCCAGCCCGGCCTGCAGCGGGGCGATGCGCTCGTCGCGCACGCGTTCGACCTCGGCCAGGGTCTTGGCCGCTTCGAGGGTGCCGGTCTTGGGCACGAACGCGTCGCGCACGCCGGCCGCTTTCTGCTCGGCCACCTGCTTCGCGTCGAGGCCCTGGTCGATGCGCAGCTTTTCGATGCGTTTGTCGGCCTGGCGGTTGACGGCGTTGATCGATTCGTCGATGGTGTCGCGCGCGTTGTGTGGCACGGACTTGCTGAGGGCCTGCAGTTCCTTGACGGTGCGCGAGCGCACCGCTTCGACTTCGGCGATGCTGTCGGCGTCCTTGATCTGCTTTTTGCTGTTGCCCAGGCGCACCGTCGTTTCCTGCGCGGTATGCACGGAGAAGCCCTGGGTATTCTCGTCGATGTGGATCGCGAACTGGGCGACGAAGAAGGTCAGCACCGAGACGATCACGAACAGGCGCAGCGGCGCGACATAGCGCACGCGGTGGCCGCCGATGTAGTTGCGGGCGACCCGGCCCGGAGACAGCAGATCGCGCAAAGTGCGGAAAATGCGCCCGTCCAGGTGCCAGAACGACTCGAACACTTCCTCCAGGGCGTGCCCGGCGTGGCGGATCGGGTTGACCACCGACTGGCTGCAGACATGGCAGTAATGCCCCTGCAACAAGGTCTGGCAGTTCTCGCAATGGGTGAGATCGCCGTGGCCGCCGGCGCTTGAAGATGAAGAGTCGGTCATCTGGAATCGATCAGGCTCCCCGGCCTTCACTTTCGAGCGGGTAAGATAGCCGTCCGCCGCGACCCGGCGCCAGCGCCCTAGACCGGATGCGCGGCCGCAGTCGTGCCGTTGGTCCTCTCATGTCTGCGTCATCCCCTTCCCTTTCGCGCGCCGGTCTGGCCGCGGAGATCCGTACCACCGTCGTCCTGGCCGCGCCGCTCGTCGCCGGTCATGTGTCCACCGGCCTGATCGGCTTCGTCGACAACACCCTGGCCGGCCACCACAGCACCACCACCCTGGCCTCGGTCACCATCGGCACCGCTTTGTGGTGGCTGCCGATGATGGTGCCGATCGGCACCCTGTTGTCGGTGCCGCCGTCGGTCTCGCAGCTCGAAGGCGCCGGCCGCCGCGGCGAAATCGGCGGGCTGTTCCGCCAGGCATTGTGGATGGCGGTGCTGCTGAGCGTGTTTTTGTTTGCGTTCCTGACCCTGATCCCGCATGCGCTGGGGGCGATGGGGATCGCCGCGGAGATCATTCCCGGCGCGCGCGACTTCCTGCACGGCATCCGCTGGGGCGTACCGGCGTTGACCCTGTTCTTCTGCATGCGCTATCTCAGCGAGGGCCTGCATTGGACGTTGCCGACGATGCTGCTCAGCGCCGGCGGCCTGCTGATCCTGCTGCCGCTGGGCTACGTGCTGACCTTCGGCAAGTTCGGCCTGCCGGAAATGGGCGCCGGCGGGCTCGGCATCGCTTCGGCGGCGATGCTGTGGGTGCAGGCGATCGGCTTCTTCCTGGTGCTGCGCAAGGCCAGGCGCTTCGCCGATTTGCGCCTGTTCGAGCGTTTCGACCCGCCGCACTGGCCGACCATCCGCGGTCTGCTCGCGACCGGCCTGCCGATCGGCGTGACGGTGTTGATGGAAGGCAGTCTGTTCATCGTCACCGCGCTGTTGATCGGCCGCCTCGGCGAAGTGCCGGCCTCGGCGCACCAGATCGCGATCAATCTGTCGGCGCTGTGCTTCATGGTGCCGATGGGCCTGGCCGAAGCGACCACGGTGCGGGTCGGCCATTGCCTGGGCCGGCGCGACTACCACGGCGTGCGCAATGCCGCGTTCGCCGGCTATGCGATCGTGGTCGGCACCCAATTGCTTTCGGGCATCCTGCTGCTGACCGCCAACGACCTGCTGGTGAGCTTCTACACTGCCGACGCCGCGGTCGCGACCCTGGCCGCCTCGCTGTTGCTGTACGCGGCCGCGTTCCAGTTCCCCGACGGCATCCAGGTGCTCTCGGCCGGCGCGCTGCGCGGGCTCAAGGACACCCGCAGGCCGATGATCCTGGCGGCGCTGGCGTATTGGGGCGTCGGCATGCCGGTCGGCGCCGGTCTCGGCCTGGGCCTGGGCTGGGGCCCGAAGGGCATGTGGATCGGCCTGATCGCCGGCCTGACCGTGGCCTCGGTGCTGCTGTGCACGCGCTTCATGCGCTCCAGCGAACCCGAGCGCCTGGCCCGGCGCATGGCCGAGGAATCGCCGCACGAGGTCGACCCGCGCGAGACCGGTTGCACCCGTGAAGCCTGAACGACGGGCGCAAAGAAAGCCCATTACCGCTTGAAAATCTGCGTTACGAATGGCGGATGAAACCCGGCACCACGCCGGGTTAGTCTGCGCCTGTACACATGGAGCCTGTGCAATGAACGATACCGCCCCGCGTCGCGGCCCCCTGGCCCGTTTCTTCGTCGGCGCCTGGGACACGATGAATTTCACCCGCCGGTTGATCTTCAACCTGGTGTTCTTCGGTTTCCTGTTCTTCTTCCTGCTCGCCGTGGTCTTCGGCGGTCGCGCACAGCCCCTGCTCGAGCGCACCACCCTGGTGATCGCGCCGGAGGGCACCCTGGTCGAGCAATACAGCAGCGACCCGGCTTCGCGCGCGCTCGGCCGCATTTTCGGCGACAAGAACGAGGAAGTGCAGCTGCGCGACCTGTTGCGCGCGCTCGACGCGGCCAAGGACGACAAGCGCATCGAGCGCGTCGTGCTGCGCCTGGACAAGCTGCAGACTTCGGGCATGGCCTCGATGCGCGAGCTGTCGGATGCGGTCGCGCGCCTGCGCGCGAGCAAGAAGGAAGTCATCGCCTTCTCCGAGAGCATGGACCAGAAGCAGTACCTGGTCGCGGCCCAGGCCAACGAGGTCTTCCTCGACCCGATGGGCGGGCTGCTGATCGAAGGTCTCGGCCGCTATCGCCAGTACTACCGCGAAGGCCTGCAGGACAAGCTCGGCGTCGATGTGCATCTGTTCCGCGTCGGCGAGTTCAAGTCGGCCGCCGAACCCTACATCCTCGACGCCGCCTCGGAAGAGTCCAAGACCGCCGACCTGTTCTGGATGAACGATCTGTGGTCGCGCTACCTCGGCGACATCGCCAAGGCGCGCAAGCTCGATCCGGCGCAGCTCACCGCCGGCATCGACGAATTGCCGCAGCGCCTGGCCGCGGTCAAGGGCGACCTGGGCAAGTACGCGGTGCAGCAGAAGCTGGTCGACGGCCTGAAGACGCGCGAAGAAGTCGACACCTTGTTGACCAAGCGCGGCATCGCCGACGAAGATGCCGACGGCGGCTTCCGCCAGATTTCGTTCGAGTCCTACGTCGCCGGCCTCGACCGCGTGGTCAATCCGGCCGACACCCGTCCGCAGGTCGCCATCGTCGTCGCCGAAGGCGAGATCACCGGCGGCGAACAGCCGCCGGGCACGATCGGCGGCGTATCCACCGCGGCCCTGCTGCGCGAAGCGCGCGACGACGATCACGTCAAGGCGCTGGTGCTGCGGGTGGATTCGCCCGGCGGCGAAGTGTTCGCTTCCGAGCAGATCCGCCGCGAAATCGTCGCCCTCAAGGCCGCCGGCAAGCCGGTGGTGGTGTCGATGGGCGACCTGGCCGCTTCCGGCGGTTACTGGATCTCGATGAACGCCGACAAGATCTACGCCGATCCCTCGACCATCACCGGTTCGATCGGCATCTTCGGCATGATCCCGACCGTGCCGCGCGCGCTGGAGAAGATCGGCGTGCACACCGACGGCGTCGGCACCACTCGCCTGGCCGGTGCCTTCGACATCACCCGTCCGCTGTCGCCGGAAGTCGGCGCGGTGATCCAGAACGTCATCGACAAGGGCTATGCCGACTTCACCGGTCGCGTCGCCACCGCACGCAAGCGCCCGGTCGCCGACATCGACGCGGTCGCGCGCGGCCGCGTGTGGAGCGGTGCGCAAGCCAAGGAGCGCGGTCTGGTCGACGCCCTCGGCGGCCTGCCCGAAGCGATCGCCGATGTCGCCGCCCGCGCCAAGCTCGGCAAGGTCGAGGACTACCGCGTGCGTTATGTCGAGAAGATGCCGACCCCGTTCGAGCGCTTCTTCGCCAGCCTGGCCCAGAGCCGCGCCGGTGCGGCGCTGCTCGGCCAGTCCGACTTCGCCCGCGGCCTGCTGAGCGAGGCGATGCCGCAGGCGGCCGCCGACCTGCGCTTCCTGAAGAGCTCGATCAAGCCGACCAGCGGCGTGCCGATCAAGGCGCTGGCCTACTGCTTCTGCGAGCTCTGAGCCGGTTCGATCCATGCGCCGGGTAAACCGAACGGGCCGCATCGCGGCCCGTTTTTTTGCGCCCGGATGCCGGCTTCAGCCGCCGGCGGCCTCGATCGCCGCGCGTTGCTGCTGCGCGGCTTCGTCGACCGCGTTCTCGGTCGACTTGGCTTGCTCGATCGGTTGCTGGATGGCGTCGCGCAGCTGCGTCGCCTGCGGTTCGACCGGACGCTCCTTGTCCGGCGGTTGCGGCTTGGAGCAGGCCGTCAGCGCGCACAGCAGCGCGGCGGTCGCCAGGGATGCGGAGGCTATCGGTACGATCCGGTGAGGCGTCATGGCGGGCTTCCTGGGTCGGCGAACGCCGTTATGCTACGCCCGTCGCGCAGCCCGCGCGTCGATCCGAGACTGATCTGGAGGACGGCATGGACCCGAAGCGTTGGCGATTGGACGGACAGCTCGCGCTGGTGACCGGCGGCAGCGCCGGAATCGGCCGCGCGATCGCGCGCGAACTGCTCGGTTTCGGCGCCGACGTGCTGCTGGCGGCGCGCGACGCCGCGGCGCTGGAGTCGGCGCGGGCCGAGCTGCTCGAGGACTTCCCCGAGCGCGAGGTGCAGGGCTTCGTCGCCGATGTCGCCGACGACGAACAGCGCCGCGAACTGCTCGACTGGGTCGAGGACTTCGGCGAAGGCCTGCACATCCTGGTCAACAACGCCGGCGGCAACCGCAGCAAGCCGACCAACGACTACACCGAGGACGAGTGGCGGCAGATCTTCGAGATCAACCTGTTCTCGGCCTTCGAGCTCTCGCGCTACGCGCATGCCCTGCTGACCCGCCACGCTTCCTCGAGCATCGTCAACATCGGCAGCGTGTCGGGCAACCTGCACGTGCGCACCGGTGCGCCGTACGGCATGAGCAAGGCGGCGATGCACCAGATGACCCGCAACCTCGCGGTCGAGTGGGCCGAGGACGGCATCCGCGTCAACGCGGTCGCGCCGTGGTACATCCGCACCCGTCGCACCTCCGACAAGCTGGCCGACCCGGATTATCTCGACGAGGTGCTGTTGCGCACCCCGCTGGGCCGGATCGGCGAAGCCGAGGAAGTGGCCGCCGCGGTCGCCTTCCTGTGCCTGCCGGCGGCGGGCTACATCACCGGCGAATGCATCGCGGTGGACGGCGGCTTCCAGCGCTACGGTTTCTGAGCGCGTGGGCAAGCCCGAGCACCCGCCCAAGCTGAAGTCTCAGCCCAAGCTATCGAGGGCTGCGACCGTATATCGGCCGTTAGCCGTCATCGTGCTGCTGCTGCTGGTTCTCGCGGCGGCGGCGATGGACCCCTTCGTGCCGTCGCTGCAAGCAGCCTGGCTCGGCCCGGTGCTGTCGTTGCTGGCGGTGGCGGCGACCATGGCGGTGGCCGTTCGGTATGGCAAGCCGGAATTGGCGTCATGGGCGGACCGGCGCGATGCGGCGATACTGGCGCTGCTGCTCGTGGGTTTTTTCTTCGTTCTGCATATCGTGCTGCGCTTTTGCGTACCGCTGTCGCTGCACCATTTGGCCGGCCCGCAGCCGGCGACCCAGATCGAAACGGTGCGAGTACACGAACAAAGCTATCGCGGCTGCCGTAGCGGGGTGCTGCTGCCCGGCGACGGCTTCCTGCTGCACCGTCGCGTGTGTTCGGTGCCGAAAGTCACGCTCGAAGCGCTGCGCGACAGCGGGCGCATCGAACTGCGGGGCAAGCGTTCGTACTTCGGAATGCAGGTCGAGGATTACGCCGTCGCGCCGCCGGCGGCGCGTTGATGCTGTGCCGCCGGCGGCGCGTTGATGCCGGCGCCGGTGGCTGTATGCCGGGCCTGACAGCACTCTCACCATAGACCGCATGGATATCTGGAGTCGGGACGTCATCGCCCCCGAATCCGAATCCGAATCCGTATCCGCGAATCGGGGAGCCGCGAACCGCGAAGGACCGCCGCGATGCCGGGCTACTTGCCGCAGGTGCTCTCGGTGACGATGCGCTGGATGCGTGCGACTTCGGCCGCGGAGGCGTCGCGGCTGTCGCTGCGGCCGAAGCGCAAAGCGGACTCGGCTTCGCGCAGACGCTGCTTCCAGTTTTCGCACAGCGCTTCGTCGGGCAGGCGCTGGCATTGGTCGTCGACCATCTGGCAGGCGACGCCGGCGCCGGATGCGGTGGTGCCCAGGCCGGTGGTCTGCAGCGCCGCACAGCGCTGCGGCGGATGGCCGTCGTCGCTGAGGTAGCGGCCGTTGTCGTAGGTGCGGCACTCGAACAGCATCGGCGGCGGCAGGCGGTCGGCGTCGGCGATGGTGGATTTGGGCGCGGCCGGCTTGGCCGCCGGCGGACGGCTCACCGAGGGCAGTTGCGAAGACACCGGCGGATGCGGCGGCGGGGCGTTGGCCGGAGCGATCGGCGGCACCGGCGAGGTGATGAACAACGGCGGCGCCGCGCTCGACGGCGCCGAATCGATCACCCGCTTTTCCTGCGCGCTGCCTTTCGGGCAGGGCGTGTTGTTCTGCACGGTCAGCTGGCCGAGGGCGTCGGTGCAGCGGTAGATCACGACCTTGCCGGGCTGGGCGGACACGCCGGCGCAGGCCAGCAACAGGACGGGCAGGCACCACCACACACGCATCAGTAAGCTCCGCAATCGGCGTTCAGGCGCGCGTCGATGCCGCGCTGTTCTTGGGTGATCTGGGCGCGCTCGCTTTGCAGCGCGCTGTTGTAGCGGCGGTCGCCTTCGTAGCGGCGGTTGCGCAGACGGCTGCAGACTTCCTGCTGCGGCAGTTGCTGGCATTCGTCGCGCACCAGCTGGCTGCCGTAATAGACGCCGTAACCGTAGTCGTAGCCGCCGGAATAATACCCGCCGGAGCGAGCGGTGCCGGCATAGGCGACGTTGCCGTGGCGGCCGGCGACGGCGATGCGCGCGCCCGGATCGCCCAGGCGCGGGGTCGGCGCACCGATGCGGCCGCCGAGCGAGGTGCGGTTGTTGTAGACCGGCACGCCGTATCCCAGGTCGACGATCGGCATCATCCGCGGATTGCCGTCGCCGTTGTGGCTGGTGTAGCGGCTGCCGTCGGGACGGATGCATTCGTACATCGGTTGCGGCGTGTGCACGATCAAGCGTTGCGGCCGGCGCTCGGCGGCGTCCTGCGCGGGCGCGGCGACTGCGGTGTCGAGCGGGCGCGGCGGCGGGTCGACCGGACGCATCATGGTCATCGTCTGCTGACGCTGGCCGCCGCTGCACGGCGTGTCGCGCAGGCTGATGTGGCCGCGCGCGTCGGTGCAGCGGTAGATCAGTACCTCGGCGGCTTGGACCTCGGTGGACCACATGCCTGCGCACAGCAGGCCGCCGCTCAGCCAGGCGGCGAGAACGCTCGGCAAGAGCGCGGCCGGTACGAGGCGAAGGCGGCGGGCACGGGACATGCGCGCATCTTGCGCCTCCGCTGGGTTAGGGGAAAGTCGAATCCGCGGCCCGATCATTGGGGTCGAGAGCCGCAGAGGGCGTGGCGTTCAGCGTTGCGGCGGCATTCGGACCGGCACCGATCCGCGAGGCGCTCAGCCGCGCAGGACCTCGCCGCTGAGCGCCTCGCGGATCGGGGTCGGGGCGGTCAGGCCGCCGGTTTCGCCGTCGCAGACGCCGTCGCTGAGCGCGAGCAGGGCGCGGTCCAGCTCGGCGCGGCGGAACGCCGGCGGCTGGCCGGCGAGATTGGCGCTGGTCGAGACCAGGGCATGGCCGAAGGCCTCGCACAGGGCGCGCGCCTGCGGGTGCGCGGTCACCCGCACCGCGACGCTGCGATGGGCGCCGCTGATCCACGACGGCACCGCCGCGGTCGCCGGCACCGCCCAGGTATGCGGCCCCGGCCAACTGGCGAGCACGGCTTCGCGCCGTGGCGCCGGCAGCGCGTCCCAGTCCACCCAGGCATCGAGCTGGGCGATCGAGGCGGCGATCAGAATCACGCCTTTGTCGACCGGCCGCCGCTTGATCGCGAGCAGGCGGTGCACCGCGTCTTCGTCGCGTGGATCGCAGCCGATGCCCCAGACCGCTTCGGTCGGGTACACGACGACGCCGCCGCGTGCGAGCGCGGCGGCGGCATCGGCGATGGACAGGGCAGGGGCGGGCATGGCGGCTCCGTGCGGTCGCAGCGGCGAGTGTCGCATGCGCGCACGAGGCCGCTCCACACGGAGCGGCCCCGCTGTCGGTCGGGCCGGTCAAGCCACTACAACCGCAAAGCTTCCGTCCGCTCAAGCGGCCGGGTTAGTGGCCGTGATGCGCGTGTTCGTCGGCGTAGGGCTGGGCCGACTCGGGCAGGCGCACGTCGAAGGCGTAGGAGCGGTTGCCGGTCAGCCAGACGTGGTTGCCGGCGCTGCCGGACTTGGCCTGGATCAGGTCGGCGCCGCGCTTCTCGCCGATGCGGGCGAAACGCGAACGCGCGTTGACCTGGTCGCCGACCCGGCGCGGCCAGTCGATCACCGAGGTCTCGCCGGCGCGCAGCACGGTCTCGACCTTCTCGGCGTCGGAACCGTCGGCGTTGAACACGCGCAGGGTGACCGTGGTGCCGACCGGATAGTCGTTGGCGACGTTGAGGTTGCCGGCATCGCGCCAGGCCGAGTTCTGGTCCGCCAGCGCGTTGCTGAAGTTGACGTCCATGCAGGTGTAGAAGGCTTCGGTCGAGTCCGAACGCTGCCAGGTGTTGTAGATCACGTGGCGGCCGGTGCGGTTCGGCAGGGTGCAGGTGATGTGGTAGTTGTTGCCGCTCGACAGTGGCACCTTCGCGCTCTTGCAGAACTGCTGCATGCTGCTCCATTGCAGCGCGGTGCTGGGGTTCCAGCCCTGCGGCGTGACGTAGAACGTCCATTCCTTGGTCGCGTGCGGTGCGGTCGCATAGAAGGTGAAGGTGTGGCTGCTGCCCGAGCGCAGGGTCGTCGCCTGCCAATCGCTGCGCAGCACGTCGAGGCCGCGGAAGGTCGGGTTGCCGCCGCTGCACAGCTTGCCGTCCGGCACCACCGCCTGGTGGTTGCTGTTGGCGTTGGCCTGGTTGATGCCGTTCCAGTCGTAGAACAGCTGCGGTCCGGCGACCGCCCAGGCGGCGCGGCAGGCCGGGTCGGCCGGGTTCTCTTTATTGCCGAGATAGCACTTGTAGATCCGGCTTTGCGGATTGACGAAGGTGCCGTGCGCCCGGACGGCGGACACGGGCAACAGCGCTGCGCACAAGGCGGCGCCGGATACGAGGAGCGAGGTGCGGGAAATGCGGTTCATGGCGACTCCTGTCGTCGGGATAGGTGAAAGACACCCCCCAACAACTTCGGTCGTCCATCGATCAGCGCGATTTCGATCGCGTCTTGAATGCGCACGATCCTAGACGCCGCATCGGCGCGAATCTGTGCGTGCGGTCGCCATGCGAGGAGACGCCGGCGCATGGAACGGCGGCGGAAAGCCCGAAAGCGGGCTTCCCGTCACGCCGTGCGGCCGTCAGGCGACCGCTTTCTTGACGACTTTCTTGACCGCCTTCTTGGCGGCCGGCTTGCTTGCCGGCTGGGTCGCGGGTTGGCTCGCCGTTGCGGTCGCGGTCTTGCTCGCGACCTTCTTGACCGCCTTCTTCGCCGCCTTCTTCGCCGCTTTCTTGGCCGGCGCCTTCTTGGCCGCGGCCTTCTTCACGACTTTCTTGGCCGGTGCCTTCTCGGTCGGCGCTTTCTTGACCGCGGCGGTCTTCTTGGCCGCCTTCTTGGCCGGCTCCTTCTTCGCCGCGCCCTTCTTGCCGAAACGGCCGCGCATCGGTTTGCCGGTTTCTTCCATCAGCTTGACCACTTCCTCCAGGGTCAGCGAGGCCGGCTCGCGATCCTTCGGAATGCGGCCGTTGAGCTTGCCGTCGCTGATGTAAGGGCCGAAGCGGCCGTTGAGGACCTGGATGTCGCTGCCCTCGAACTCCTTGATGATGCGGTTGCGGGCGATCTCTTCCTTCTCTTCGATCAGGAACACCGCGCGCGCCAGGTCGATCGTGTAGGGGTCGTCTTCCTTCTTCAGCGAGGCGTACACGCTGCCGCGCTTGGCGAAGGGGCCGAAGCGGCCGACGCCGACGCTGACTTCCTCGTCCTTGTCCAGGCCCAGCTTGCGCGGCAGCTTGAACAGTTCCAGCGAATCTTCGAGCGAGATCGTGTGCATGCTCTGGCCCGGACGCAACGAGGCGAAGGTCGGCTTGTCCTCGTCCTCGGCGGTGCCGATCTGCGCGTACGGCCCGTAGCGGCCCAGGCGCACGCTGACCGGCTTGCCGCTCTTGGGGTCGGTGCCGAGTTCGCGCGCGCCGGTGGCTTCGCTGCGATCGACCGATTCCTTCTTGTCCTCGACCAGTTGCTTGAACGGCCCCCAGAACCGCTCCATCAACGGCACCCACTCTTCCTCGCCGCGCGACACCGCATCGAGCTCGTCCTCGAGCTTGGCGGTGAAGTCGTAATCGACGTATTGGGTGAAGTGACCGGACAGGAACTTCGACACCGCGCGGCCGACGTCGCTGGGACGGAAGCGGCGGCTGTCGAGTTCGACGTACTTGCGGAACAGCAGGGTCTGGATGATCGAGGCGTAAGTCGAAGGACGGCCGATGCCGTATTCCTCGAGCGTCTTGACCAGCGAGGCTTCCGAGAAGCGCGGCGGCGGCTCGGTGAAGTGCTGATCGGTATGAATCTGATCGACCGGAATGCGGTCGCCGGTCTTCATCAGCGGCAGCTTGCGGCCTTCGTCCTCGTCCTCGGCGGCCTTGGCGTCCTTGCCTTCCTCGTACACGGCGAGGAAGCCCGGATCGATCACGGTGGTGCCGGAGGCGCGGAAGCTGTGCTCGGAGCCGGCGGCGAGATCGACGCTGACCGTGTTGAGCGTGGCCGGCACCATCTGCGAGGCGACGGCGCGCTTCCAGATCAGTTCGTACAGACGGCGGCCGTCGTCGTCGAGGAAGCGCGAGACCTGCGAGGGCGTGCGCAGCGCCGAGGTCGGGCGGATCGCTTCGTGCGCTTCCTGCGCGTTCTTGGACTTGGTCTGGTAGGTGTTCGGCTTGTCCGGCAGGGCCTTGGTGCCGTAGTCGCGGGCGATCACGTCGCGGATCTCGGCGACGGCTTCCTGCGACAGGCTGACCGAGTCGGTACGCATATAGCTGATCAGGCCGACCGTGCCCTCGTCGCCGAGCGCCATGCCCTCGTACAACTTCTGCGCCACGCGCATGGTGCGCGAGGTGGTGAAGCCGAGCTTGCGCGAGGCTTCCTGTTGCAGGGTCGAGGTGGTGAACGGCGCGGCCGGGCGGCGCTTGCGTTCCTTGCTGGTGACGTCGGTGACGTGCAGGGCGCCGTTGGCGGCCGCGACCAGGCGCTTGCGCGCGGCCTCGGCGGTGTCGCCCTCGGTGATGGTGAACTGCTCGAACTTCTTGCCGTCGAGCTTGGTCAGCTTGGCGGTGAAGGCCTGGGTCGGGTGCGCGCACTCGGCCTCGATGCTCCAGTACTCGCGGGCGACGAAGGCTTCGATCTCTTCCTCGCGCTCGACGATCATGCGCAGCGCCGGCGACTGCACGCGGCCGGCGGACAGGCCGCGCTGGACCTTGCGCCACAACACCGGCGAGAGGTTGAAGCCGACCAGGTAGTCGAGCGCGCGGCGCGCCTGCTGCGCATCGACCAGGTCGCTGGCGATGGCGCGCGGGTGGCTCATCGCTTCCTTGATCGCGCGCGGAGTGATTTCGGTGAACACCACGCGTTGCAGCGGCTTGCCTTCGAGCAGACCGCGCTCGCGCAGGATCTCGCCGATGTGCCAGCTGATCGCTTCGCCTTCGCGGTCCGGGTCGGTCGCCAGAAACAGGTTGTCGGCGCTCTTGGCGGCCTTGGCGATCGCGTCTACGTGTTTCTCGTTCTTCTCGATGACGGCGTAGTCCATCGCGAAGTGGTTGTCGGGATCGACCGCGCCCTCTTTGGGCACCAGGTCGCGGACATGGCCGTAGGAGGCGAGGACGATGAAGTCCTTGCCGAGGTACTTGTTGATCGTCTTGGCCTTGGCGGGCGACTCGACGATGAGGAGGTTCTTGGCCATGGGTACTCCGCAGGCCCGGCGCGGGCGCTGCACGGCAGCGGTGCCTCGTGAGGCAGGGGTTAAGAAGGCGACGCCCGCAGCGTTCGGCCGCGGGCGTTCAGGTTTCCTTTTTCTAGTGGAATCATGAGCCGGCCGCAGCTGTCAAGCGCGGCCTGCCGGAAACGCCAATAAATTGGCACTGAAACACTTGAAGAGGGCGTGATGGCATGCAGCCTGTTCAGCTTACAGAGCGGTGCGGCTCAGTTCCCGAACATCGGTAGCAACGCTATCGCGAGCACGACGCCGACATAGAGTAGCCATAGCAGGCCGCCCAGTACGAGCACCACGATCGCGACCGGTCCCAGATCGCGGCGCTGCATCTCCGGTCGGCCGGTGTAGGCCCAGCGGTCGACCACCTGGGTCTTGGCCAGGATGTCGTGCAGGCCGCGCTTGCGCTCGGTGAAGGCGATCATCAGGAAGCCGACGCACAGGCTCAGGTAGGACAGCAGGCTGGACGCCCAGCGGCCCAGCGCGCGCATCCGGGTCAGGCGGCGGCCGTCGGCGTCGACGACTTTGATCCCGACCGCGAGCTTGCCGAGGGTGGCCTGCATCGACGAGGACTCGAAGCCGACGTAATAGGCCGCGCTGATCAGGCCGATGCAGGTGTAGACCACGCCCATCAGCACCGCGATGGCGACGCCGGGGTTCTCCAGCCACGCCGCCGAGGACAGCCCCGAGGCCGAGGACATGCCGAAGCCGATCAGGCCGACGGTCAGGACCATGCTGACCGCGTAGTAGGCGATGCCGACCAGCAGCGAGTCGATCATGTAGGCGGCCAGACGCTTCCAGAAGCCGACATGGACGACCTCGAAGCCGTGGACGACGGTGGTGTCGTCGGCGACGCCGGCGCGTGGTGCGGCATAGGGCGAGGCGGGCTCGGCCGCCGCGCTGGTGTCGTCGAGGTCCGATGCGGCAGGCGCCGCAGTGGCCGTGGCCGCCGCGGGCGCGGCGGTCACGCTGGCCGCGGCTTGGGGTTGGGCAGGGGCGGTCTGGCGGTCCGCCGGAACCGCTGCAGCGCCGGCCTGGGCTTCCTGCGGGCGCTCGGGCCCGGCCGCGAAGCCGGGCTCGGCGACCAGGTCATGGGCGAGCTCCCGCCAGGGGCGCCACTGCGCCAGGCCGTCGCGCCAGACCAAGGTCTCGGGGCCCAGCTCGCCGCTGCGGTGGCGCGCGGCCATGTCGGCGCCGTCGAGCGGTCCGTGCCGGTTGCGCTCGGCGTCGCTGTAATACCACTGGCTCATCGCGAATCTCGGTCCTGTCCTGGTTCGTCGGTTGTATACAGAGGTTCTACGTGGATACGGTCGGGCGCCGGCATCGCCGCCCGCTCAGATCAGCCGCGGCAGCTTTGCGGCAGCAGGCGGTCTTCGATTTCCGAGCTGCAGGTCCACTCGCCGCTGGAGGGGTCGAACTCCAGCCAGACCTTCTGGCCGTCGGCCTTGCTGCCGATGCCGCGCAGCTCGATTTCGATGCCGCAGCCTTCCAGTTCGCCGAACTTGACCGAAGCCACGCGCGGGCTGGCGTAGGCGACCGCGGGCTGGAAGCCCTTGCTGTCGTTGCCCGGGCATTCCTCGTTGGCGGCCACGTACTCGGCGACCTGGAGCTTGTACTGGCCCGAGCCGTTGATGGCCTCGGTGATCTTGGCCCGCACCGTGTAGTCCTGGTAGGCCGGCAAGGCGATCGCGGCGAGGATGCCGAACACCGGCAGCGCGACCACGGCCAGCACGATCGCGACGATCGCGCAGCCGGACAGGCCGCGGCGCGGTGGCGGCGCCTGACGCTGGTTGAAATGCGCGGCGGCGGCGTCGGCCGGGTTGGCCGACCGCGTCGAATAGGGCGGCGGACCCGATGCGGTCGGGGTCTGCGGCGGCAACGGCGGCGGTACCACCGGACGCGGCGCCGACGACAGCAAGTCCTCGTCCAGGCCGAGTTCGCTCGACAGGCGCTCGAGCGGCTGCCATTCGCGCAGGCCTTCGCGCCACAGCAAGGTGTCGCGCTGGATGCGGCCTTCGCGGTAGTGGCCGCGCACGGCGTCGGCATCGATCGGGCCGACACGGCCCTGGGCGGCGTCGTGGTAATACCAATTGGTCATGCTGTCCCCCTGATCTCGCGATCGTCCTTGTGAGTGAGCCGCCGGCGCGGTCGGACCCGGAGCACGGGTGCCATCGGCCGGACGCGGCTATGCCCTCCGCGGCCGCCCCAGGCGCGCGGTGGACGCAAGAAACTAGCATGTCGGCCGGCGGATCGGCCTTCGGATCGACCTGGGAAGCGTGGGCGAGCGGCGATGGCGGCTCGTGCCGCAGCCGGGGGCCGCGGCTTGGGTGGCGTCGCCGTCGCGACGACGCCAGGCCGGCGTCAGTGCACCGGCTCGGGTTCGTCGGCGAACATCTGGGTTTCCATCCAGGCGTAGGCCGCCTCGGAGCCGGGCTGGTTGAACAGGACCATCAGCACGACCCATTTCAGGTCGTCCAGGTCGAGTTCGTCCTGGTCCAGCGCCATGGCGCGGTCGAGCACGAGTTCGCGCTGGCCGGCGTCGAGGATGCCGTGCTGCTCCAGGAACAGCAGGAAGCCGCGGCATTCGACGTCGAGCTTGTCGAGTTCGGGGCCGAAATAGACCCGGGTCGGGCCGCCGGTGCGCGGCGGGCTGACGGCCGGGCGCTGCAAGGCCAGCGCATCGAGCCACTCGAACGCTTTGTTGATCTCTGCGGGACTGAACCCGGCCTGGCCCAACTCATCGAACAAGGGGCCGCTGCGGAGCGAATCGCGGTCGCGGACAAGGTCCGCATCTTCAGTGAAGTAATGCTCGAAAAGGTACAGCAGGACGTCCAGGATGCTCTCTTTCATTTCCCTCGGCCTGCGCCGCATGCGGCGCGGTGAGTAGGAGTTGCTGATTGACCGTCGGGCGGCCGACCTGCCTCAGTCGGACCGCTCGGCGATGGCGTGGTTCAGCGGTTGCGGAAATAACGGCCGTGCTGCGCCGCGACGCGACCCTCAAGCTCCATGACCAGCAGCATGGAGGACAGTTCCGCGGTCGTCAATCCAGTCCGTTCGACCAGTAGATCCATACCGGTTGGGTCGTGGCCCAAGGCGTCCCACAAGGACTGGTAGTCGGGATCTGCGAAATCCGGGCGGCCGTTAACTCCCTGAGCCGGGTCGTCGCCATCGTGATCGCCCTCCATGACGGCCGCGTGGCTGGCAGAGATGGGGATGCCCAGGCGACGGCGCAAGTCGTCGGCCAGCTCGGTCGCGAGCGGGGCCAGGGCGGCGGCGACTTCGCCCGCGCTTTCGACCAGGCCGGCGCCCTCGCGGATCAGCCGATGGCAGCCGCGGGCGAGCGGGTTGTGGATCGAGCCGGGCACGGCGAACACCTCGCGCCCGCATTCGCTGGCCAGGCGCGCGGTGATCAGCGCGCCGGAGCGTTCGGCCGCCTCGATCACCAGGGTGCCGAGGCTGAGCCCGGCGAGGATGCGGTTGCGGCTCGGGAAGTGCTCGGGGCGGGCCTGGGTGCCGGGCAGGTGTTCGCTGATCAAGGCGCCTTCGGCGGCGATGCGCGCGTGCAGGTCGGCGTTGTTGCGTGGGTAAGCGATGTCGGGGCCGGTGCCGAGCACCGCCAGGGTGACCCCGCCGGCGTCGAGCGCGGCGCGGTGGGCGGCGGTGTCGACCCCGGCGGCCAGGCCGCTGGCGACCGCGAGCCCGGAGCGCGCCAGGGCGCGGGCGAAATCGGCGGCGTTGTCGCGCCCGCCCGGGGTCGGCGAGCGGCTGCCGACCACGGCCACGGCCGGATGCCAGAGCAGGGCCGGCTCGCCGGCGACGAACAACGCCAGCGGCGGATTCGGCGCGCGCCGCAACAGGCCGGGGTAGTCGGGGTCGTGCCAGCCGACCAGGTGATGATGCGGGGCGTGCAGCCAATCGAGGGCCCGCGCCAGGGCGTCCTGGTCGGGGGCGCGCAAGGCCTCGATTTGCTTGGGGGTTAGCCCGGCGGCTTGCCACTGGCCCGTACCTGCGGCCAAGGCCGCGGCCGGGCCGGGGTGGAGTTCGAGCAATTGCCGCCGTGCTGCGCTGGCGCCGCCGGCGGCGATGAGGGTCAACAGGGCGTGGAGGTCGTCGTCGGACAACTGGATCTGGGGCGAAGGCATGCACCAGCCTAGCCTGCAAACGACGACGGCGCCCGAAGGCGCCGTCGTGGATCGCTGTAGGAAAAGCCCGCAGGCTTCTCCTCAGTGGTCAGACAAACCGATCAATAGGCCGCATCGGGATGCTTGAGCTCGTAGCCGACCTTGGTCTGGCGTACGCCGTCCATGATCAGGCCGTAGCTGACCTTGTCGAAGGTGCGGAAGACCATCACGTGACCGGAGAACTCGTCCGGCAGGCGCACGCGCGAGGCCTTGCCGACCAGGGTCGGGTCGCGGTCCGCACCGACCTTGACCCGGTCGACCGCGCGGGTGCCGATCCGCCAGGTCGAGAACACCGTGCCGTTGTCGATGCCGTCGCGGGCGCCGACCGACAGGGCGATCACGTCGCGCGGGCCGCCGTGCTTGACCAGGTCCGCCACCGCCAGGACCTGGGCGCGACCGTAGTCGAACTGGGCCTTGGGCGGGTGCGGGAAGAACTGCAGGTCGTAGGGCTGGGCTTCGACCGGGATCAGACGGTCGCCGACGCGGATCTCGCGGCCGGTGTCGTCGATGACCAGGGTGCTGGCCTCCATCCCGTTCTCGGCGCCGCGGCTGACGGTGCCGGTCGAGACCTGCATCAGCTCGTAGCCGAGCAGCTCGCGGCCCTTGTCCGGCACGACCACGTCGGTCCAGATGGCTTCGAAGTCGACCGTGCGGCGACCGCGGAAGTCCAGGTCGGCGGCGCGCATGATGTCGCAGCAGGCCACGCGATCCAGGCGGGTATAGCGCTGGGTCGGGCGGACCACGGCATAACGCGTGCCCGGGGTTTGGTCCGGCAGGTTCTTGATGTAGGCGACCTGGCCCTGGGTAACGCGCAGGCGGTCCTCTTCAAGACCGACCACGTAGGGCATCTGCTCGAACTCGTCCACGACCCGAAGGTTCTTCAGGAACGGCTCGATGTCCGACAGCGGGATGCCGCTGATCGGGGCCTCCTGGCGCGGACCCGGTTTGACCTGGGCCGCGACGCGGTCGAGGTAGGCCAGCGAGATCACGTCGCCCGGATAGATCAGGTGCGGGTTCTTGATCTGCGGGTTGGCCTGCCAGATTTCCGGCCACAGCCACGGCCGCTTCAGGAAGCGAGCCGAGATGTCCCACAGGGTGTCGCCCCGTTTCACCACGTAGGTGTCGGGGTGGTCGCCACGCAGTTCCGCCGCAATGGCGTACGTGGCAACAGTCAGCAACGCGGCGGCGAAAACCGCGCGGATCGGTTTAAACATGGCGGCCATCTACCTGATTCCCCTTCCAGGTTTGCCCTCTGCGGGCACCCGGACTATAGCCCAGAAGGTGCAAACGTTAGCAGGCCTTTGCAGCCTATAACGGGGTTACAATGCAACCAAAGCTTGCGTATGTGACCCACGCCCCCATTTTCGACGCCATGGCCCTGCTCCCAATCCTCGAATTCCCCGATCCCCGTCTGCGGACGAAGGCCGTGCCGGTCGAAGCCGCGCACGTGACCTCGCCGCAGTTCCAGACGCTGCTCGACGACATGTTCGAGACCATGTACGAATGCCCCGGCATCGGCCTGGCCGCGAGCCAGGTCGACGTGCACCAGCGCTTCATGGTCATCGACGTGTCGGAAGAAAAGAACCAGCCGATGGTGTTCGTCAATCCGGAGATCGTCGCCAAATCCGGCGAGCAGGTCTACCAGGAAGGCTGCCTGTCGGTGCCCGGCATCTTCGCCGACGTGACCCGCGCCAACGAGATCACCGTCAAGGCGATCGGCCGCGACGGCGCGGCGTTCGAACTCAGCGCCGACGGTCTGCTCGCGGTCTGCGTGCAGCACGAAATGGATCACCTCGACGGCAAGCTGTTCGTCGACTACCTCTCGCCGCTCAAGCGCGAGATGGTGCGCAAGAAGCTCGCCAAGCAGCGCCGCCAGTCGGCCTGAGCGCCAGGCATCGAAGCGGGAGCGGGGGATCGGCGTGGCGCCGTGCGGCGCGCGCAGGTGTCCGGCTCCCGTTCTGCTTTTCTGTAGTCTTGAACGCCTGCGCAGTCTCGAACGCCGGGCGCGCACCGCGAGCGCGCCGACCCGACCCGCGGCGGTCCGCGCGGACTTCTCTTTAACTCGATTCCCGAACCTATGCGCATCGTATTCGCCGGTACTCCCGACTTCGCCGTACCGAGCCTGCGCGCCGCCGCGCAGCGCAACGAGGTGGTGGCCGTCTGCACCCAGCCCGATCGCCCCGCCGGGCGCGGACGCGAGCTGGCGCTGTCGCCGGTCAAGCGCGAAGCCCTGTCGCGCGGTCTGCCGGTGATGCAGCCGGAGAACTTCAAGAGCGCGGCCTCGCGCGCGGCGCTGCGCGAGCTGCAGCCCGACTTGATGGTGGTGGTGGCCTACGGCCTGATCCTGCCGCAGTCGGTGCTCGACATTCCGAGCTACGGTTGCTGGAACGTGCACGCTTCGCTGCTGCCGCGCTGGCGCGGTGCGGCGCCGATCCAGCGCGCGATCGAGGCCGGCGACCGCGACAGCGGCGTGTGTCTGATGCAGATGGAAAAGGGCCTGGACACCGGGCCGGTGCTGCTGTCGCAAACGCTGTCGATCGGCGAGACCGAGACCGGCGGGCAACTGCACGACCGTCTGGCTGCGCTCGGCGCACAGGTGCTGACCGATGGGCTGGGCCTGTTGCGCGCCGGCATGCGCCCGATCGCGCAGCCGCAGCCGCAGGAAGGCGTGACCTATGCGCACAAGCTCGACAAGGCCGAGGCGCGCCTGGACTGGAACCAGCCGGCGCCGGCGTTGGCGAACAAGGTGCGCGCCTTCAATCCCTGGCCGATGGCCGATGCGAGCATCGCCGGCGAACGCGTGCGCGTGCACGGTGCGATCGCCGTGCCGCTGCAGCATTCGGTCGAGCCCGGCAGCGTGCTGCAGGCCGGGCGCGAAGGCATCGACATCGCCTGCGGCGAAGGCGCCTTGCGCATCCGCGTGTTGCAACGCGACGGCGGCAAGGCGATCACCGCCGCGGATTATTTGAACGGCCGGCGCGACCTCGCCGTCGCGCGCTGAGCATGAGCGACCGGCGCGCCCCGACCGACCGAATGCCTGGCGACAGCCTGCACAGCGGCAGTCGGCCGCGCGCGATCGCCGCGCGCGTGCTCGACGCGGTGATGCATCGCGGCCGTTCGCTCAAGGCCGAACTGGCGACCGCGCTGCCGGGCTTGTCCGACCCGCGCGACCGCGCCCTGGTCGAGGCGATCTGCTTCGCCGTGTTGCGCCAGCCGCTGCGCTACGAGGGCGCGCTCGCCGCCTGGATGGCGCGGCCGCTGACCCGTCGCGACGGCGAACTGCGCGTGCTGCTGTATGTCGGCCTGGCCCAGCTCGATCCGTTGCAATTGCCGGCGCACGCCGCGCTCGACTCCACCGTCGAGGCCGCGCGCGGCCTGGGGTATCCGCACCAGGCCGGCATGGTCAATGCGCTGCTGCGCCGCGCCCAGCGCGAAGGCCTGCCGGCGGTCGACCCGAAACATTCGCACTGGCCGAGTTGGTTGCGCGGGCGCCTGCGCCGCGACTGGCCCGAGCACTACGAGGCGATCCTCGCCGAAAGCGCGGTGCCGGCGCCGATGTGGTTGCGGGTCAACGCGCGCCGCGTCGCCCGCGACGCTTATCGCGAGCGACTCGCCGAGGCCGGCCTGGAAGCCGAGGCGGTCGACGGGTTGCCCGATGCGCTGCGTCTGCAAGGCTCGGCGGCGATCGCTGCGCTGCCCGGGTTCGCCGAGGGCGCGGTGTCGATCCAGGACGCCTCTGCGCAATTGGTCGCCGACGCGATCGCGGCCGCGCCCGGGGCGCGCGTGCTCGACGCCTGTGCCGCGCCCGGCGGCAAGAGCGCGCACCTGCTCGAACGCGACCCGGCCCTGCGCCTGACCGCGCTCGATGTCGATGCGGCGCGTTTGCAACGCGTGCGCAGCGGCTTGGTCCGTCTGGGCCTGGCCGAGCGCGCCGAGTTGCGCGTGGCCGATGCCGCCGACCTGCAGGCTTGGTGGGACGGCACGCCCTTCGATGCGGTGTTGCTGGATGCGCCGTGCTCGGCGACCGGCATCGTCCGCCGCCAGCCCGACGTGGTCATGCACCGGCGCGAGTCCGACATCGCCGCGCTGACCCAGTTGCAGGCGCGCCTGCTCGATGCGCTGTGGCAGACCGTCGCCCCGGGCGGCGCGCTGCTGTACGCGACCTGCTCGATCCTGACCGAGGAGAACGAGCGCCAGGTGCGCGAGTTCCTGGCCCGTACCGACGATGCGCGCGCCGAGGCGCTGCCGGCGCAGTTCGGCCACGACCGCGAGGTCGGCCGCCAGCGGCTGCCGGGCGACGGCGGCGGCGATGGCTTCTTCTACGCCCGCCTGCGCCGTAACGCTTGAGCCCAAGAGTGAGTGCAAGAGTGAGCGCAGGCCCAGATTGAAGGGCCCGCCTCTCCTCCCGATGCGGGCCGCCGCTTATGATCTGCACACGCTCAAAGGCCTGCGCATGTTCGAAAGCGCCCGTTCCCGTCCCGCCTGGTTGTTCTGGATCGTCGCCTGGCTGGTGCTCGGGGCCGGTCTCGGCCTGCGCGATCCCTGGCCCGCCGACGAACCGCGTTTCGCCCTGGTCGCCATGCAGATGGTCGAGAGCGGCCAATGGCTGTTCCCGCATCGCGGCGGCGAGCTGTACTCGGACAAGCCGCCGTTCTTCATGTGGATGCAGGCGCTGTCCTATCTGGCCACCGGCCAGTGGCGGGTCGCTTTCCTGCTGCCTTCGTTGCTGGCCGCGCTCGGCACCTTGTGGTGCGTGGTCGACCTCGGCCGGCGCCTGTGGACGCCGCGGGTCGGTTACTACGCCGGCTGGGCGCTGCTGTTGACCGTGCACTTCGTCTACCAGTCGAAGAAGGCGCAGATCGATCCGCTGGTGGTGTTCTGGATCACCCTGGCCAATTACGGTCTGTTGCGCCATCTGCTGACCGGCCCGTCCTGGCGCTGGTGGGTGCTGGGCTGGTTCGCCGCCGGCATGGGCACCATCACCAAGGGCGTCGGTGCGCTCGCCCTGTTGATGTTGGCGCCGCTCGCGCTCGCCGCGGTGCTGCGGCCGCTGCGCGCCGCGCTGGCACCCGGCGGCGTGGCGCACCGCGGCCTGGCCTGGGTCGAGATGCCGGTGCGCGCCGGCATCGGCCGCGGTTACTTCTGGCTCGGGCCGCTCGCGTTCGCGTTCGCGGTCGCCTTGTGGATCGCGCCGATGGTGACGGTGGCGTTGACCCATCCCGACCCCGCCTACCGCGGTTACCTCGACGACCTGCTGTTCCGCCAGACCGCTCAGCGTTATTCCAATTCCTGGGATCACCACCAGCCGCCCTGGTACCACCTCGGGGTGATGCTCTCGATGTGGCTGCCGCTGATGTTCGCCTTGCCCTGGGCGCTGCCGGCCTGGCGCCGGCGCCTGGCCCGGCTCGATCCGCGTTATGTGCTACCGCTGGCCTGGTGGCTGCTGGTGGTCGTGTTCTTCTCGATCCCCGAGGGCAAACGCGACGTCTACATCCTGCCGGCGCTGCCGATGGCCTGCCTGATGTTCGCGCCGTTGTTGCCGGGCATCCTGCGCCGGGCCTGGCCGCGCCGGATCGGCTTCGCCTTCGCCGCGGCGATCGTCCTGGCCCTGCTCGGGGTGGGTCTGTCGATGTGGTTCGGCACCCCCGGCTTCGAGCGCAAGCTGATCGCCGAACGCGATTTCACCGACGGTGCGCACGGACTGGCCGCGGGCGTGCTGGCGATCGCCGCCTGGGGTGTGGCGGCGCTGTTGTGGGCCGGGCTGCGCCGTCCGATCCTCGGCATGGCCGCGACCCTGTGCGGGCTGTGGGTGTTGAACGGCGTGCTGGTGGCGCCGGTGCTCAACGACTCCTCGTCGGCGCGCGGCGTGATGACCAAGGTCGCCGAGCGCATCGGTCCCGATGCCGAGCTCGGCCTGGTCGCCTGGAAAGAGCAGAATCTGTTGCGGGCGCAGTCGCGCACCACCACCTTCGGCTTCAAAATGCGTTGGCCCGAGCAACTGAAACAAGGCCTGGCCTGGCAAGCCCAGGCCCCGCGGACGCGTTGGCTGTTGGTACAGGATCCGGCGCTGCCGGCCTGCGTCGACCGCAACCGCGCCCAAATAGGTGGACGCTCCAATCGCCGCATCTGGTGGCTGGTGCCGTACGCTGCGCGCGAAACCTGTCCCGCCGCACCGCCGCTGCGGCCACATGAAGACGATACGGACTGATCCGTGCCCCAACCGCAAGTACCCGACGTTTCTTACCGCCCCGAGGCCCTCGCAGGCGAGTCGCGCCGCCTGGCCCTGGCTCGCCGCACGCTCGACATCGCCCTGTTCTGCCTGCCGGCGCTGTTGATCTCCACGCCGTGGGGGCTGCTGCCGTTCACCGCGCTGGCGCTGGCTGCGTTCTTGATGGCGCCGGGCCAGATCGCCCGCGGTTACCGCGAGATCGGCGGCGCGCTGCGTCTGCTGTTGCTGATGGCGATCGCGGTGGCGGTGATCGTGGCGGTCTCGACCTTTCTGCACGATGTGCGCTGGCGCGAGGCCGACAACCGCCTGCGCCTGTTGACCCTGCCGTTCTTCGCCCTGATGGCCTACGCCTACCGGCCGTCGCGGCGCTGGCTGTGGGCTGGCGCCCTGGTCGGCCTGGCCGGCGCCTTCGCGGTGGCGGTCTACCAGGTCGGCGGCGGCATGGACCGCGCCGCCGGCTGGACCGCCAATGCCATCGTCTATGCCGAGGCGGTGATCGCCTTGATCGTGCTGGCGGTGTTCTGCCGCCCGTCCGGCGAGTTGCTGTGGACCACCCTGGCCTGCGCGCTCGGCGTGGTGACCGTCGCCCTCAGCGGCAGCCGCGGCACCTGGCCGGGCGTGTTGATCGTGCTGCTGATCGGCTTGCTGGTCAGCGGCGGTCGCGCGCGCCGGGTCTCGTGGGCGGTACTGGCGACCTTGGCCTTGGGTGCGGTCGCGGCGTTGTGGATCGGCCCGCTGGCCGAGCAGACCCGGATCGAGGAATTGCGCTCGGACGTCCACCGGCTCCGCGAGGGCGACAGCGCTTCCTCGCTCGGCGCGCGCCTGAGCCTGTTGTCGCTGGCCGGGCAAACCTTCGTCGCGCATCCGCTCGACGGCATCGGCGTCGGCAGTTTCGGCCGCGCGGTGAGCGCCTTGCCGGAATGCCGTCCGCCGGCGGCACGGGTCGGCTTCTGCCGGCTCACTCATGCCCACAGCGACGTGCCGGAATGGGCCGCGACCATGGGCCTGCCGGGCCTGCTGGCGATCCTGGCGATTTATTTATTGCCGCTGGTGTTGTTCGCCCAGCGCCTGCGTGCGTTGCCGGCCGGGCGTTCGCGCAGCAGCGCGCTCGGCGGCTTGGTGCTGGTGCTGGTCTACATCGCCAGCGGCCTGACCCAGTCGATGTTCGCGCACCAACTGGTCGCGTCGTTCTATGCGGTCGCGGTCGGCCTGTTGTACGGCTTCAGCCTGCGCGAGGCGCGCAGCGACGAGGCCGCGACCTGATAGGCGCTCAGCCGCGCGGCGTGCCGGCGTCGTCCCGGCGCGGCGGCGTGGTCAGCGGTTGGCCGCGGTCGAGCATCCACAGCATGATGGTCTTCTGGCGCACGTAATTGGCGCGCACGTAGGCGTAGACCAGGCCGTGCCAGCCGTCGAGGAAGCCCGCGCGCAGCACGTAGCCGCGCCAGAAGCGCCACGCCGGCGCCAACACCAGCTTGCTCAGGCTCGCGCGCTTGCCGCGCGCATGCTCGTGCTCGGCCATCATCCGCGCGTAGCGCTCGGTCTTGCTCAGTTGCTGTTCGAGCGAGCGATAGGGGTAGTGGATGAGGTCGCCGGCCAAGGTCGCGACCGCGCCGTCGACGCTGGCCGCTTCGTGGATCTCGCGCTGGCCGCGCCAGCCGCCGCGGCGGCGGTCGAACAGGCGCAGGACCCGGTCCGGATACGCATTGCCGTGGCGCAGGAACTTGCCGAAATACGCCGACAGACGCGCGAAGCGGTAGCCGGCGGCGGCGTCGAAGCCGCGCGCGCGCGCCGCTTCGATCGAGGCGCGCAGCGGCGCATCGACACGCTCGTCGGCGTCCAGGCACAACACCCAGTCGTGTGCGGCCTGTTCGACCGCGAACTGTTTCTGGCTGCGGAAACCGTCGAAAGCGCGCTGCAGCACGCGCGCGCCGGCGGCTTCGGCGATCGCCGCGGTGGCGTCGCTGGAATAGGAATCGACCACCACCACCTCGTCGCAGAACGCCAGCGAGGCGATGCAGTCGCCGATTCGGTCGGCTTCGTTGAACGCGATGATGCAGGCCGACAGGCGCGGTCGTTCGGCGACGGGCGAGGGCGTGTCGATGGTGGCGGTCCGGCGGTTGGGTGGGGGTGTGGCGGCTTGGGGGCAGGATACTCCGGCGGCGGGGAGCGAGTTGAGAGGAGTGAGAAACGAGAAGCGAGGAACGAGTGAACCTCCGGGCCAGCTACTCGTTCCTCTAAACTCGTTCCTGGCTTCTCGGCGTTCCCTCCATGTCCGACTACCTCCTGTTCGCCACCGAGCGCTACGCCTTGCCGATCCTGCGGCCGCTGGCCGATGCGCTGCATGCGGCCGGCCACACCGCCCATGCCTGGTTCGCCGACGGCGCCGCGGCCTCAGCCCTGCCGGCGCCGGTGCGCATGCTCGCGCCCGGGCGCGACGGCCTGCGCGCGGCGGTCGCGCTGAAGCCGCGTGCGGTGTTCAGCGCGGCGAACTGGGTGCCGCCGTTCGTCGCCGGCGCCAAGGTGCAGTTGTTCCATGGCTTCAACGTCGAGAAGCGCGAAGATGCGCGCGGCCACTTCCGCGTGCGCGGCCTGTTCGATCTGTACTGCACGCAAGGCCCGGCGACGACCGCGCCGTTCCGCGCGCTGGCCGCGCAGGCCGGGCATTTCGTCGTGGTCGAGACCGGTTGGCCCAAGCTCGACCCCTTGTTCGGCGACGACGACGGCGGCGCGGCGAAATGGCGCCGCCTCGCCGGCCGCCGCCAGACCGTGTTGTTCGCCTCGACCTTCACCGAACGCCTCAGCGCCGCGCCGCATCTGCTGGACGCGATCGCCGCCCAGATCGACTCCGGCGAGCGCTACTGGCTGCTGACCCTGCATCCCAAGTGCGCGCCGGAACTGTTCGAGCGTTACCGCGCGCTGTCCGGCCCCAATGCGACCTTCGTCGAAACCGAAGAGCTGATCTCGGCGCAGCGCGCGGCCGACGTACTGGTCGCCGACACCACCTCGGTGGTGTCGGAGTTCATCGTCCAGCGCAAACCGGTGGTGACCTTCCGCAACCGCACGCCGAAGCCGCACATGATCGATTTCGACGATCCGGCGGCGCTGCCGGCGAAGCTCAAACAGGCGTTCGCACCGAGCCCGGAGTTGCAGGCCGCGATCGACGCTTATGCCGACGCGATCCATCCCTATCGCGACGGGCGCTCGTCGCAGCGTGTGATCGCCGCGACCGAGGACTTGCTCGGCGGCCGTCTCGGCCGTCTGCAGCGCAAGCCGTGGTCGTCGCTGCTGCGCGGCCTGCAGATCCGCCGCGAGCTGGGGTACTGGGGACGCGGCGCCTGAGCGCCGCGCTGCGCCTCACCAGCGCAGCGGGCGTTGCGAGAGGATCGCCGCGAGCCGGGCGTGGATCTGTCGGGCCTCGTCTTCGGGCAGGAAGCGAATGCGCAATGGCGGCGCCAGCGCGCCGGCGCCGGCGGTGTCGAGCCACAGGGTCGCGGTGCCGCAGCTGCGGTCGAGCGGCGAGCGGGTGAGTTGCAAGGCCTGCAGCTTGTCGAGTTCGGCGAAACGCCAGGAACGCCGCCACCAGCCTTCGCGCACTGCGACCAAGACCTCGCCGATCGCGTAGCCGATGCGGCGGGTGCGCCGCTGCGCCTTGAACGCCGCCCACGGCAGCCACAGCAGGGCCAGCGCGCTCCAGGCGCCGACCTGCCAGTACAGCGAGAACACCGCGAGCAAGGTCCACGGCACGTCGGGCAGAAACAGCCGCCACCAGGCCGCATCCGGCAGCGCGCGCCATTCCAGGCGGTCCCAGTCGGCGCGCGGCAGCAGGCGTTCGATCAAGGCATCGCAGGCCTGCGGCGTCGCGACCGGCGCGAGTTCCTTGAGCGAGCGGCCGTCTTCGTTGGCCTCGGCGCCGACCGTGTCCACACTCAGGCTGCGGCGCTTGAGCAAGCGGTGCATCAGCCCTTCCTCGAGCGTCCAGGCCTGGATGCGCCGGCGCGGCACGGTGGTGCGCCAGCGCCCAAGCAGGCCGCGTTCGGCGGTCAGGCGGCGCCCGTGCTCGCTGAGCTCGAAGCCGTAGTAGCGCAGCAACGCCAGCACGATCGACAGCAGCTTGAGCCCAGCGGCGATCGCCGCGATCAAGCCCACCGCGATCAGGGCCACGCCGATCGCATCGAGGTGGTAGGCCTCGACATGGCCGGACAGCCAGCGGGTCGCCTGGCTGCCGACACGCCCGGGAATGCGCGCGTTGAAATCGGGGGAGTACTGCGACAAGCCGGCCAGGGCGCCGCCGATCAGGACCAGGCCGCCGTTGGAGACCAGGCCCAGCCGCAGCACTTCGGCCGGCGACAAGCGCAGCAGCACGTCGGCGCCGTCCTCGGCCTGGCCCTCGACGACGACCGCGCCGCGCCGCCGCACCAGCGCTTCCAGAGCCAGCGCGTCGTCGAGCTTGAGCACGCGCATCTGCGCTTCGGGCTCCTTGCTGCCGGCCGATTCCATGCGCACTTCGGCGACGCCGAACAATCGGTGCAGCACCGTCTGGTGCAGGGCCACGTTCTGGATCCGCACGAACGGGATCACCCGCAGGCTGCGGTTGAACAGACCGCTGCGCACCACCACGGCATTGCTGCCGATGCCGTAGCGGTAAGTGAAATAACGCCACAGCGCCACCAGCACCAGCGCGCCGACGCCGATCAGCGGCCACAGTTCGTTGCGGTCGCCGCGGCCGAGGAACAGCAGCGCCGCCAGCGGCAGGATGAACTGCTTAAGCTGCTGGATCAGCACGAACAGCCACGACATCGGATGCAGGCGGCGGTCGGCGCGCGTGCTTTCCTCGTCCGGCAGGACGGTCGAACCCGGCGCGCTCATCAGGCGTCTTCGTCGTGATCGAGCTGGCGGCCGAGGCGTTCGCGCAAGCGCTCGGCGTCCTGCGCGTCGAGATGGTCGATCGAGACCGCGTTGTGGCGGGTGCCGGCGGTGTGCACGACCAGGGTCGCCAGGCCGCGCAGGCGTTGCAGCGGGCCGTGCTTGAGGTCGAGGTGTTGAACCCGGGTCAGCGGCACCAGGGTTTCGCGTTGCCAGGCCACGCCGCGGCGCACCGCGAAGCCGTGCGCGTCGAGCCGCCACAGCGTGTTGCGATAGCGGCGCAGGCCGATCCAGGTGCCGATGCCGGCGCCGAGCAGCGCACCGCTGAGCCCGCTGGCGACCGCGACCCACGAACCGAGGGTGAGCACGCCGAGCATCACCCCGGCGATCGCGAACACGACCGCCAGCGACACGCTCACGTCGATCGTGCACAACAGCACGGCGCGCGAGGGCAGTTGCTGCCAGCCGGTCGAGCCGGTGTCGATGCTGGTCGACGCAGGATCGGGCCGGGTCGGGCCCGGTTCGATGGACGCGGGTTCGGTCGCGGCGGTGGGGTCGGGCGTATCCGTCATCACGGTTCTTTAGCGTACAGCGGTTCGGTTTCGGTGTAGTCGCGGCCCTGACGATACAGCGCGAGGCGGCCCTGCATGCGCAGGCGCGATTTCGGGTCGAGCTCGCCGTCCTTGAGCCGGGCCAGGGCATCGCTCTGGAACGAGATCGCCTGGGCGAAGTCGCCGTTGGCGGCGAGCGCGGCGGCGACGGTGTCGAGTTCGGCCGCGCTGAGCCGTTCGCGCTTGGCGATCATGTGCTGGCCCAGCGCCAAGGATTGCCTGGCGTCGCGCTGGCCGGCGATCGGACAGGTCGCGAGGATCCAGACCCGGTCGTTGCGCGCCTGGGCCATGCCGGCGTCCTCGGCCTTGCGCAGCCATTCGACGGCCTGGCTGCAGTCGCTGGCCAGGCCGGCGGCGCCGGAACGGATGAAATCGGCGTAGCCCATCATCGCCTGCGGGTTGCCGCTTTCGGCGCTGCGGCGCAGATGCGGCAGGGCGCGGCGCAGGGTCTGCGGGCTCAGCGACAGGCGGTCGTGGGTCGACAGCAGGATGTTCGCCACCGCCAGCGCCGATTCGGCGTGGCCGCTGTCGCTGGCGCGTTCGAGCACCGCCAGGGCGGCGTCGCGGTCGGCGGCGATGCGACGCGATTCCAGCCCGGTGTAGAGCAGACGCCCGTACAAGTACTGGGCCAGCGCTTCGCCGGCCTCGGCCTTGCGCTTGATCGCCGCGACCTGAGTGTCGATGTAGGCCTGGTAATCGGGCCAGCGCTCGTTGAGGCGATTGCGCTGCGCCTCGTCGTCGCGCGGCGCCAGTTCCAGCGCGCTCAGGGTCGACGGTGCCTGGCCGTCGCCGAGGAAGTCGCCGAGCAGGTGTTGCAGCAACGTGGTTTCGCCGCCGGCTTGCGCGGCCGCCGCGGCCATGAAGCTCGACAGCTCTTCGGTCTGGCGTTCCGGACGGGTCTTCCAACGGCTGTCTTCGCGCACGAACTCGGGGCCGAACACGTAACGCTCGCCGGTCGGCGGCTGCACTTCGCCGAGCGCGCGGTCGGCATCGATCATGGCGACGTGGCTCAGCGATGGAAAGTTGCCGTCGGCGTGGCGCATCACCACGTGGCAGAGCTTGTCCTGCACGCAATGGCGGTAGGCGCCGCGGCCGTCCCATCCGGCCAGCGTCGGCGCTTCGTACTTCGCGCGCAGGCCGTACACGGTCAGGCGGTCGGCGAGCGGCAGGCGGCGGACTTGTTCGGTCGAACCGTACAGGGCCACATCGCGCAGGAAGGCGTAATGCTGCGCGGTCGACTCGGCGATCGACTCGGCGCTCGCACCGTCGTCCTTGGCGGCGAGCCGGGTGTAGCGGCTCCAGGCCGCATCGACGGCGTTGACTTCGGCCTGGTCGTCGCCCTGCGGGGCGGCCGCGGCCGGGCCGCACAGCAGGGCAAGCAGCAATAGCGCGTAACGCATGAGGCATCCTTGTCGAGCCGACGGACCGGCGTCCTATCTCGAACGATAGGGATTGTCGTCGCCATTGCCGGATGGACGCAGCGTATAGCGTTTGTAGGTCCACTGGTATTGGGCCGGATCGCGTCGCGCAATACGTTCTACCGCCGCGTTGAGGGCGATGCAGGTGCGTTGCGGATCGGGATCGGCGATGCCCTCCGGCGCGGCTTCGATGCGCAACGCGAACGCAGGGTGATCCGGATGCGTGTCGATGCGTTCGCAATAGGCGAACAGCACGGTCGCGCCGGTGCGTTCGGCCAGGCGTCCGAGCAGGGTCATGGTCAGCGCGGGCACGCCGAAGAACGGCGCGAACTCGCCGTCGCCGGCCTTGGGTTGCTGGTCGGGCAGGATGCCGACCACGCCGCCGGCGTTGAGCCGCTTCCACAACTGGCGCACCGCCGAGCCTTCGGCGCGGACCTGGGTCACGCGTTCGGCTTCGGTGTCGGCGCGCACCAGGTTGAGGAAGGCCTCGCCGATCGCCGATTCCGGCGGGCGGTACAGAATCGCCAGCGGAGTGCGGAAGGCCAGCCACTGGTTCAGCAGTTCCCAGTTGCCGTAGTGCGGCGCCGCCACGATCAGGCCGCGTCCGGAAGCGAGCGCGGCATCGAACAGCTCGGTGCCGTGCTGCTCGCGCAACAGGCTGAGATTCTCGGCATGGGGCCGGGTCCACAGGCGCAGAGTCTCGACCGCCTGGCGCGAGGTGGTGCGCACGATCGCGCGCTGCCACTGCTCGCGTTCGGCCGGCAGCAGGTCCGGGTAGGCCAGCTCCAGGTTGACCCGGGCGACCCGGCTCTCGCGGGCGTTGCGGCGCTGCCACAGCGCGGCGATGGCGTCGCCCAGGCGCATCTGCCAGGACCAGGGCAGGCGGCCGAGCGCGCTGGCGAAAACATACAGCAGGCGGGCGACGAATCGGGTCATCGGGCGAGTGTAGCCGCTGGTCTGTGCGGGACCGTGGCGGCTGGACTTCGCGATAGGTGCCGGATGCGGCACCTATCGAAGCCGGCACGCCGCCGATGCCGGCACGATGCAGGCTTTACACTCGCGTCCGACTTTCCAGATCGTACGAGCCCGCATGCTGAGTCTGATCCAGCGCGTCACCCAGGCCTCGGTCGTCGTCGACGGCGAAACGGTCGGGGCGATCGGCCCCGGCCTGCTGGCCCTGGTCGGGCTTGAACCCGGCGACGGCGAACCCCAGATCGCCCGCATGGCCGAACGCCTGCTCGGGTACCGGGTCTTCGCCGACGAAGCCGGCCGCATGAACCGCGGCCTGGCCGACACCGGCGGCGGCCTGCTGTTGGTCAGCCAGTTCACCCTGGCCGCCGACACCAGCAGCGGCATGCGCCCGGGCTTCAGCACGGCCGCCGCCCCGGGCCTGGCTGAACCGTTATTCAACCGTCTGGTCGAAACCTGCCGGCAACGTCATGCCGGAGGGGTGGAAACCGGCCGCTTCGGCGCCCATATGGTCGTCAACCTGGTCAACGACGGCCCGGTCACCTTTCTCCTCCGGTCCTAAGACCCGGCCTCCCAGGCCGGACCTGATATACTGGAGCGTTCCCTACCCTCAATAGCGCGGTGGCGCAGCCCATGGCCAACGAACGTCAGCCCCCTCCGTCCGATATCAAGCTCCTGATCAGCAAGGGCTTGGAGCAGGGCTATCTGACCTATGCCGAGGTCAACGATCACCTGCCCGACGATCTCGTCGACGCGGAACAGATCGAAGACATCATCGGCATGATCAACGGCATGGGCATCGAGGTGCACGAAGTTGCCCCCGATGCCGAAACGCTGTTGCTCGCCGACGGCAACACCGGTAATCGCGAAGTCGACGACACCGCGGCTGAAGAAGCTGCGGCGGCGTTGACCGCACTCGACGGCGAAGGCGGCCGCACCACCGACCCCGTGCGCATGTACATGCGCGAGATGGGCACGGTCGAGCTGCTCACCCGCGAGGGCGAAATCGCCATCGCCAAGCGCATCGAAGAGGGCCTGAACCAGGTCCAGGCTTCGCTTGCCCTGTTCCCCTCCACGATCCAGCTGATCCTCGAAGACTACGAGCAGCACAAGGCCGGCAAGAAGCGCCTGGCCGAGATCGTGGTCGGCTTCAACGATCATCTCGACGAAGAGCCCGAGCCGCCGGCGCCGCCGGTCGTGGTGGCCGACGCCGATGCCGACGCGGACGACGACGAAGAAGTCGAAGCCGCCGGCGACGATGCCGAGACCGAAGAGACCACCTCCGGTCCGGACCCGGTCGAAGTCGCCTCGCGCATGGAAGCCATCGCCGACCTGTACGGCAAGTTCCTCAAGGCCCAGGGCAAGGGCGGCGCCGGCGCCAAGGCGGCGACCAAGCTGCGCGAAGACATCGCCGCCGTGTTCGTCACCCTGAAGCTGCCGCTGGCCCTGACCGACAACCTGATGCGCAACCTGCGCGAGGTGGTCGGCTCGATCAAGGACCACGAGCGCAAGATCCTCGATCTGGCCACGCGCATCGCCAAGATGCCGCGTAAGGACTTCATCCGCGCCTGGGAAGGCAACCAGACCAATCTGGAATGGGTCGACGAACTGCTCAAGCGCAAGCAGAAGTGGTCGTCGGGTCTGCGCGACGTCAAGGACCAGATCATCGCCGAGCAGCAGACCACGATCGAGATCGAGCAGGCCTCGTTCCTGACCCTGGCCGACATCAAGGAAATCAGTCGTGCGATGGCCTATGGCGAAGCCAAGGCGCGCAAGGCCAAGAAGGAGATGGTCGAGGCCAACCTGCGCCTGGTGATCTCCATCGCCAAGAAGTACACCAACCGCGGTCTGCAGTTCCTCGATCTGATCCAGGAAGGCAACATCGGTCTGATGAAGGCGGTCGACAAGTTCGAGTTCCGCCGCGGCTTCAAGTTCTCGACCTACGCCACGTGGTGGATCCGCCAGGCCATCACCCGTTCGATCGCCGATCAGGCGCGCACCATCCGTATCCCGGTGCACATGATCGAAACGATCAACAAGCTCAACCGCATCTCGCGTCAGATGCTCCAGCAGTACGGCCGCGAGGCCACGCCGGAAGAGTTGGCGAAAGAGATGGACATGCCCGAGGACAAGATCCGCAAGGTCATGAAGATCGCCAAGGAACCGATCTCGATGGAGACGCCGATCGGCGACGACGAGGATTCGCACCTCGGCGATTTCATCGAGGACACCAACGTCGAGTCCCCGGTCGAAGCCACCACCAACATCAACCTCTCCGAGACGGTCCGCGACGTGCTCGCCGGCCTCACCCCGAGGGAAGCCAAGGTGCTGCGCATGCGCTTCGGCATCGACATGAATACCGATCACACCCTCGAAGAGGTCGGTAAGCAGTTCGATGTGACGCGCGAGCGCATCCGCCAGATCGAGGCCAAGGCGCTGCGCAAGTTGCGTCACCCGAGCCGCTCGGAACAGCTGCGCAGCTTCCTCGACATCGATTGATCGGCGTCGCCATGGTTGCGTAAGGAAACAGGCCCCGCTAGCGGGGCCTGTTTCGTTTGCGGGGCCGGTCTATCTGGTGCCTCGCGGCGTGCGGCTTAGCCTGCCGCTGAAGGCGTCGGATCGTTGCTGCCGACACCGCGAGCGTTGCACTGAAGCGCGCAGCGCGGAATTCTCTCGGCGCAGCGCAGCGCACAGCAATGCACTGCGCTGCGTCGCGCGGTGCCGGGTCGAGCGGGTGCCGCGCGATGTGCGGCCCTGGTGTCGCGCTCAGCCGTAGAAGAACTGCTCGTGCACGATCTTGCCGTCGCGCACCTTGTACACCGCGACCTCGGCCATCGGCATGCGGCCCATGCTCTTGTAGGTCGCATCGATGCTCATGGCCAGACTGAACCAGTCGCCGCCGACCGCGGGGTCGCTGCACCAGCTGTCGTGGATCTCGATCACGTCGGCCATGAAGTCGCGGCCTTTCTGGCGGATCGCCGCCAGGCCTTCGACGTTACCGAGCGGGCCGGCTTGCTTGCCGGGCGCCTCGATGCTGACGGCGTCGTCGGCGTAGAGCTCGTCCTGGATCTGTTCGTGCTTGCCTGCGCGGCACAACTCGACGTAACGGTTGGCGATCTGCTGGGTGTCCATGGCGGGCGATCCTCGGGGCGGGTGCTCAGGATAGGCCCGGGCGCGTCGATGGCGGCCGTCAATGGTGGGGCGAGGGCGGCTCTTCCGACGAGCGGAAGATGAATACGCCGCGTCGGATGGCGTTAGTCTGTCGAGACTCGTGTCGTTTTCGCAGAAAAGCGACGCAACCCAAGAGTAGGAGCGGCGCGAGCCGCGACCGCGTTGCACGCCTTTGCGGCGTTTATTACCGCAGAGCGGTGAAGCCAAATCTACAGCTTCCGTCCGCTAAAGCGGAGAGCAACAACCATGCGGTGAACGGCAAATGAGGTGGCTTTAAGGGTAGGAGCGGCGCAAGCCGCGACCACGCTGCCGGCGGTTGCTGCGCTTCTTACCGCAGAGCGGTGGAGCAATATCTACAGCTTCCGTCCGCTGACGCGGCCGGGTTACTTTCTTTTGCTGGCCCAAAAGAAAGCTAACCAAAGAAAAGGCCTTCCTTGACGAAGCTCCCCTGCGAGTTCGGTGCGCCCGCGGGGATTTTCCGATAAGACATCCTTGTCTTATCGGAAAACAGCGAATCTATATTTTGCGTGTCTCGCATCGTCCAGCCGTGTCCGTGCTTTACGCGAAAGTACCTTTAATTAAGGGATTTCGTGTCTTGCATCGAGCTGGCGCACCTTGCAGCAGCCGACGAATCTGTTGGTATAGTTGCTGGTATCAAACGAGCCAAGGATACGGAAGGATGCAGGCGAAGGCCCAGTTGACTGATCTGCGGATCAGGCAAGCAAAACCGCAGGCGAAGGCGTATCGAATTTCCGATAGCGGCGGACTGTTTCTCGAAACTCGCCCGAACGGAAAGAAGTACTGGCGATACGCCTATCGCATCGATAACAAACAGAATCTGTACGCATTGGGTACGTACCCGGTGATGTCGCTCCAGCAAGCGCGCGAGGAACATATGCGTGCCCGCGCGCTGGTGAAGCTTGGGCACCACCCCGCGCACGAACGTGCACGCACGCGTCAGCAAGTCATTGATGCCAACCAAGATACGTTCAGGGCTCTTGCGGAGGAGTGGTACGAGAGCAAGCGCTCGATTCCGGCAGAAGGCAAGAAGAAGGCCAAGGTCGGCTGGTCGTCGGTCTACGAGGCTCGGATGCGTACCTACCTGGACAATGATGTGCTCCCGCGACTGGGTGCTATGTCGATGCGATCGATCAAGACGGTCGACGTCGTCGCGACAGTAGATGCTGTTGTAAAGCGCGGCGCACCAACGGCAGCCGATGTCGTTCGTCAGATCATTTCACAGGTCTTCTTCGCAGCCATATCGTCCGGTCGAGCGGATTACGATCCGTCGTTTGTGATGCGTCAGCGCGGCAAGCGTAAGCGTGCCAAGACCGCGCATAAGACGCCACTTCGCCCCGAAGGCATTACTCAACTTATCGGGCGATTGCAGACGGCAAAGCAGCCTCGTGCTCGCGTGATTGCGGTGCGCCTGCTGTTGCTGCTCTTTGTTCGCACTAACGAGTTGCGCAACACGCGGTGGACCGAAATTCTGCCGGCGTTGAAAACGTCATTGTGGATCATCGCGCCAGAACGCATGAAGATGCGACGAACGCACTTGGTGCCGTTGCCGCCGCAGGCGATTGAACTGTTGACCGAGTTGTACGGGCTGACCGGGCACACGGAGTACTTGTTCCCGCACAACAAAGACTCCCGCATGCCAATGGGTGCAGACGGGGTGAACTATGTTCTTCGGCGGATCGGATACGAGCGGAACAGTCTGAGCGGCCACGCTTTCCGGACGACTGCTTCGACGCTGTTGAACGAGATGGGCTTCCGCCCCGAGCACATCGACATGCAGTTGGCCCACGCCAGCGACGACGCCTACAACCAGGCGCGATATTTGGCGAAGCGCACTCAGATCATGATGACCTGGGCTAATCAGATCGATAGGCTCGCGCGCGGCCAACAGCTCAGCGTTCTGACTGGCAATGCGAGCGGGGCATTGTTGCTGGCGGCCTGAGCGGAGTGTCGGGCGGGTCGCCTCCTGGGGCGACTCGCCGTTTTGAGGGGTTAGCTTTGCAACCGCTCCGCGCCCGCCGATGATCGTTGGCTGCGCAAATCGATCCGGGAACGAATCCATGCCTGGACTTCCCCCTTGACCCAGGCCGACACGCCGCCGCCAAGGTCGACCTGCCGAGGAAAGTGCCCGTCACGCCCGAGGGCGTACAGGGTGCTCCGGCTCAGGCCCGTCCGTGCGACCACCGCCTTGAGTCGGAGGAAGCTGGCCGGCTCGGTACTAGCAAAGGGACTCGGGCCGTAGATGCGATTGCGCTGCTCGATGCAGTCGTCAATCCAGCCCTGAATTTCGCTTTCGACCCACCCAGGCGTCGAACGCCCCAGCGGGACGGGAGCAGGCAAGGTGCCGGCTTGGCATCGGGCGTACAGCGTGCTCCGGCCCAGGCCGGTTCGCTCCACCACGGTCTTCGCGCGGATCAGTTGGTAATCCATGAACAGCCCAGGGTTAAATATGTTTAACCATAGGGGCCGAACCCAGTCAGGTCAAGGGATGTCAGTTGAGGTCTCTAGGGAGGGCTCCGGCGACCTGATCCAGCGTAGCGGCCGGGGTGTCAGGGTTGTCGGTGAGGATCTTGTACAAGACCGAGATGGCGAGAGCTTCGCCCCTGGGGTTTGGCGCTTCGGGGTTCAATGCCTTGAGCACCTGGGTGAGCCGCTCCACGTTCAAGTCAGTTGAGGTGAGCCTCATCTTTCGCTCACCTACGCCTGTAGCAAGCCACTTGGCCGAGAACCCCGTAATCGACTGAACTGCCATGAGGTTCGCATGGGTTGGGCTGGATACCCCGCCTTTCTCCCAGATGCTTATGAGTGACTTGTTGATCTTGCTGCTCCTGGTCAACTTGCCGATGCCGGCGGCCAAGTCTTCCTGAGTCAGGTTGTTCTCGGTACGCGCGAAGCGTATGCGCTGCCCAAGCGTTTGGGGATCGAGGACAGCGACTGTACGCAAGTGACGTCTGTTCATTTTCCGCCAGTGATGATATTAAGGTTAAAGGAACTATACCTAATGACAAGCCAGCTTAACCTAATCCCTGCCAGCCCAAATGCCAATACTGTTGCGAAAAGCCGATGTACTGAGGCGATTCAGAACCTATGCGGGTGTCGCCCGCGCCTTCGTGCCGATCCTGGGGCATCCCCTGACGCGCCAGGCGCCGACGATGTGGGGTGAGTACATCCCCGAGCTTCGTGCCCGTGAGTTGCTTGAGCACTACGCCGATCTACGGGATGACTTGGTGGACGCGAGCACCGGACTGAGCGCTCGCGAGGTGCGCAATAGCCAGATGCGCAACCCGGACGCTGCGACCTAAATAACGTGACCTCCATCCCATTTTAGTTTCGATCACTACGATGCGCCAGCCACGCGGAGTACTCGTGCTCACACTGCATTGAATGTGCTTTCTACTCGCGTGCAGATTGCAAACGTGTCGCACTGCTTAATGCATTCACAACGAAGGAAAACTGAATACATAGACGGCGGCGGGGGGAATCACCGAAGCTCATCGAGGGGATGGGGAAGGAAGAAAAATAAGAAGACTAGGACCGATTGGAGTTGTAACAGTGAAGGACACAGAAAGTAGAAGCACATCCACGCAACGTGGTTCCCCCCTTGTCGAAAGGCCGATTGGCCTCATGAACGTCTGGCTCTCGGCAGCGTATCTCGCACACGACATGCTGCGGTCGAAGCGCGGCTTGAATGAACCGCCGCACGTACTGACCTTGGATCAACTGGGCCAAGTCATTGCGTTCAACAGCCGCCATAAGGACTACGCATCGAGCGTCGCATCGGCTGGATTCGTCTGCATCTTTGATGAAGAAACATCGATAGAGGTACTGGCAACGGCATTGCGCTCAGCGGAATCTCGTTTGGTCTTGGAGCGGAGCAAATGAGGTCAGTGCGCCGCTACTCGGCTTCCCGTCGCACCACCTCAACTCGCGGGGTGCGAACTCCGACCCCGGGCGGGATACGTGCCCGGCGCCGCGACATCGAAGGGCAACACGGCCGCGCGCTGGTGAGTTGGGCAGATTGCGCCGCTGCGTGCCGCCCCGCATTGCGTTACCTCCTGCATGTGCCGAACGGTGGCGCGCGATCTGCACGTACCGGCGCCGAGCTTAAACGCCAAGGTGTACGCCGAGGTGTTTGGGACTACCTGTTACCGCTGCCGCGTCATGGTGCCGAGGGTCAAGCGTATGCAGGGCTCTGGACTGAGTTGAAAGAACCGGGAGAGCGTCGTAGGTCTCGGGGCGGCCTCTCCCCGCACCAGGTTGAGTTCGGCCACTTCGTACGATCGAACGGGTACGCCACCGTAGTTGCCTATGACTGGATTGAAGCACGCGATGCCATAACGGCCTACTTGGACGGACAAGTAGTGCCGTTTTTTTGGTGCCCTCAAGGTTAAATATTTTAAACATGATGGATCGAGCCAAGGAGACGCGATATGAGCAAGGAGTCTGTTGCGGTCGGCGCAGCAGTGTTTTTGAGCCGGCCGGAACGAGCGGCGATGCGCCGGCAGGGGCGCGAACTGGTGCAACGAGTGAAAGCCTGCGGCGGTTGCTTCTGCTGCACCCGCCGGGATCGGGAAACCGAGGCGTGGGGACGCGCGCTGTGCGGAAAGCCCATACCTGCGCGTTTCATGAAGCACGGATGCGAATTCGATCCGGAGTTCAGTCGTATCTACGGGCGGGAGCGCATCGAATGAGCATGCATAGAGCCATGCCGACCCGCCGCCGCAACATCGCCAAGATGCTGGCGCGGTTGCACCCTAGGGGCATGTCCGAACCCTTCAGCGGCGCACGGAGTACCGCGCCGCAACAGGAGACCGCACTCGACATTGCCGGCGCCCTAGGCGCGGCTGGCCGAAACAGCCCTGGCCATCGATTTGCCATTCAGGTGCTGTGCTTGCGGTGGTGGCCGGGACAATTTGAAGGGCCGTTGACGGTCGTTGGCCATCGCGCCGTCACGCATTGGCGCCCCCGCGTCATTCGTTCGGGCGTCCGTGCGGCGCAGAACACGCCGCCGTCCAGCGAGGAGGTGGTCGAACAGATGCCTATCGAACGCCCGTCCGAAACGGCTGCCTTTCGACGCTTGGCCGACATGCTCGGTACGCGACTGGCTGCTCGGGTGAGCCGAGATCGGGCGCGACTCGACGACGAACTGGTCCGGGGCTTGCGGGCGTGGACGAAAGGCCAGGTGCCACATCCGCCGCTCGCTGACGCCAATGCGTTCGTCGCGGCGATCGACGACAAGCTGGCCGGCCGGGTGCTGACTCCGGACTTCCTTGCGGCCTGGGCGCGCGCGGTGATCGAAGAGTACCGCCATCCAAACCACTGCACGGTCTGCCAGGGCGGCGGGGAGCGGCTCGTGCTAACCGGTTTGGGCAGCGCGCAGGCAATGGCCGACATGCGCAGCTGCGACCACTGCATTGGGCAGGGGGTGTTGCCCTGGTCGAAGAAGCGGCGAGCCCAGCAGCTCGTCATCGGCGAGCACCCGTTCCGTAACCACCTCAACACCTACCACGAAGGCGCATTAGCGTTGCTGCGAGAGCTTGAGTATCGCGGTGCCATCCTGCTGCTGCGCCATATCGAATCGGATCACGCTATGGAAGGGTCATGACGTTGCCTAAACACCTCCCCCGGCGCCCGAAGGGGCCGATGCCGGGCTCATCCGAGTCGGCTGCAGACAATCGTCAGAAAGGAGCCGTCCGCGAAGATGGATTAGCCGCGCGAATGGCCTACCTGTCGTCCGCGCGCGCGGCAGCCAAGACCACCAAACTGTCGCGAAAGGCCAGCAAGCTCACGGAGCTAGCGGCAGTCATCCGCGCGACCGATCCGGCTGGCGACCAAGTGGCGTTCCTGCACTCGGCTTTCTGCAAAGTCGGATTGCCACGTTCCAGGCCTGAGGGCGATGCCTTTCAGCGACAAAGTGGCAGCGCAGTTATCCGACTCGAAGCCGGCGAGCTGTGGAACGGAGAAACCTACATCAAACCCGGCTTGCCGTATGGGACCAAGCCGCGCCTCCTGCTGCTGCATCTGATTCGCAGCTACCTGCGTACCGACAACCGCACGATCACGTTGGGCGGGAGTATGCGTGACTTCCTCACCAACGAACTGTTTGTTGACGCCAGCGGCGGAGCCAACGGCGGTATGACGGCCTTCAAACAACATGCCCTGGCCCTGGCGTCCTGTCGTCTGACCATCGGCTATCTGTTGCCGACCGGAGCCCGTAAGGCCAAGCCAACGGATCGCTGGATCTCCGCTTTCGATATGCGGCCCGAGGAGGATGCAGTACATGGACGCTGCGTTCCGTGGCCAGGTTCGATCACCCTCACCCAGGAGTTCGCCGCCAGTATTCGAGAGTCTGCTGTACCGCTCGATGCGCGCGCGCTGCGGGGGATTCAGGACAGTGCGCTGTCACTGGACATCTATGCCTGGTTAGCTCAACGGCTGCATCGCTTGGAGCGTCCCACGACGCTGTACTGGGCCAACGCACGACATCAGTTCGCTCAAGAGTATTCCAACAACAAGGCGTTCAAACGCAACTTCGTCAAAAGCCTCAAGGACGTTTTGACCGTCTATCCGCAAGCCAAAGTTGAACGTGTCTTCGGCGGCTTCAAGCTGATTCCGTCGCCCCCTCCCGTGCCACCAAAAGTTCTAACCAACTTCATTTAACCCGAAATTCCCGCCACTGACTCCAACCTCATTCCGATGAGGTTGTGGTCAAAGCGTGCGCGGAATCTGGCCTCCTTCTGCACGACGAGTTGTGCGGAACAGGAGGCGTTTTGCCCTGAAAAAACGTTTGAAAACCGTAGTGATCGAATGTTGAAAATGTGGATAAGCCTGTGGAAATGGCGAGTTATCCACACGGAATCCGGACCCCCTGTTGCGTAGAATCTGGCCCCCATGTTTGCGCGTAATTAGGACTCCCCTAAAACCTGTAGTTATCTCCAATAGCTTTTGATTTATAAATCTCTCTGGTAGCTGTTGGCCGATTTCTGTGGATAACTCGGGTCGATGCGACAACGGCGATGTTGGGCGTCGCGCAGCGTCGGTGTTGGCCGCACGTAGGCATGGGATAGGAACTTTCCGTGTCGTGCGTGCGGTGAAAGCGAGTCGTGCTTGGCTCAAGGTTAAAAACATTTGACCTAGCGCACCCCCGTCCGCTAGGATTTGCGACGCTGGGTTGTCCCTACCTCCCCCCGCAACCCAGCGCGATCAGTCCTTCCCCCTAGTCGGGACTGATCCTGAAGCCCTCGGCCACTCCCCCGGCCGGGGGCTTCGTCTTTCGGCCCTCCGCGCCTTCCCCCGATCTCGCCGACACAGGCCCTTCCGCTCAACGCGGAAGGCCGAGCGCGGCGCATTGCCCAGGATTTCCCCATGCTGCGTCTACCCGCTCTCCCGACCGCGTTGGTGCGGGAAGTCATCGTGCCCGCCCTGGCGCGATTCCCTGCGTCGTGGTCGACCCGCGATGCGATCGTGCTGCTGGTCGCCATCGCGATCCAAGAAACCCAACTGGCGACGCGCCGCCAGGGCACGCCGCTGAAGCCCGGTCCCGCGCGCGGCCTGTGGCAGTTCGAGGTCGCTGGCGCGAGCGGCGTCCTGCAACACCCGGAGACGCACGCACAGGCCCAGGCGCTGTGCCGGCAGGCCGGGATACACGCCAGTGCCGGCGCTGTACACCGCCGCGTCGAGGTGGACGATCTGTTCGCCTGCCAGTTCGCGCGCCTGCTGCTGCGCACCGATCCTTCGCCGCTCCCGTATGCGCATCTCAGTGCGGAAGCGGCGGCGTTCGCGTACTACCTGCGCAATTGGCGACCGGGCGCGGCGCGTACCGCCAAGGGCCGGGCGAAATGCGCGAAGCGCTTCACCGAGGCTTGGCGCCTCGCACTGGAGGCCGTGGCATGAGCAGTGCCTCCACGCAGACCGTGTCGGCGTTGACGAGTCAGGTCGCGGCGGCATCGGGCGCGGCGACGGGCGCGACGTTGCTGGTCTTGGGCATTCCGTTGGAGGCGCTGCTGGCCGCGCTCATTGGCGCAGCGCTGAGTTACGTCGCCCGTCCTCCCATCGCGCACACCCAGATCCCGGTTCGTTTGCTGGGCATCGTCTCCGACGCTCTCATCGGCGGTTGGCTGTTCGTCATCATCGGGCGACTGACGCCGCTTCATCGCTTCGGCGTGGACGAGATTCCCGTTGAGGCCGGTGCGGGCTTGCTGGCGCTGCTGTGGCGCGTGCTTCGGGTTTGGCTGCCGCCGAAGCTGGATCAAGCCACCGACGCGTTCCTGACGTTCTGGACGCGGGGCGGTGATCGAGATGGTCAAGGGGGTCCGCAGTGATCGCGATCCTGTCCGTCGTCGACGTTCTCGCCAGCTCGGTCTTGGCTTGGGTCTGTGGTGCTTTCTTGCTGGGTGGTCGCGGAAACAGCGCGGGCTCGGTTGGATTCAATACGGGTCTGCTGCTTCTTGCGGTCGGCGTGGTGGCGCTGGCGTTCCTGCCGGTCGCCGACACGGGCGCGGCAATGGCCTGGGGGCTGGTCGCCAAGATCGGCGGCGCCTGGGTCGCGGCCGGTCTGTACGAGCAGCGCTTCGGCTGGGCCGCCCAGGCGCGAGCGGCCCTCGCGACCATGGGACGGAGCGTGATCCGAAGGCGGGTCCAGTGGCGCCGCTTGCGCGCGCGCTGGATGCATATCCGCACCGGAGGACTGTGACGTGCCTACGGCCAGCCTCTTCTTTACGGGCGTCCTGGGAGCCGCGGTGCGGCACCGGGCGCTGATTGTGCTGGCCCTGCTACTGGGCAGCGTGGCCCTCAACGTTTGGCAGTGGAAGCGCGCGGTGACGGCGCCGCTGCGGACCGAGAACCGCGCCTTGGGGGCCGCCCTGGTCGCCGTCAATGACATGGCGACCCAGGCGACCCGCGATAGCGCCGCATTGCTGGCGGAAATGGACGCCCTGGTCGAACGAGGGCGCACCACGCGTGTCGTCTATCGCCGTGCCGCTTCGCTGACTCCACTGCCTGCGCCATGCGCGCCGGGTGCAGATCGAATTCAAGCCGTTAACGAAGGGCTCGGACCGTCCGAGTCCACGAAAAGAGAGTGATGTGATGCGACGAAATGGCGTTCCCCCTCTAATTGAGACCCGCTTTCTCATGCTGACGTTTCATCCGAGTGCCAGCCGGTTCGATAGCGGTGCCGGCAGGCCGCCCGAATGGATTCCATCCCCCACGATTGCGCCGACCGACAAGACGGAAGCGGCGTCGGTGGAGGGCGCGCAACCGATGTCGGCGGTGGCAGCGGCAGCAACGTCGCCGTCGGCACCGTTGGTCGTAACCTGTGTCGCACTGGGTGACGAACAACTGGAGACCCAGAGCCTGCTGGACAGCTTGGCCAAGCGCCTGGCGCCGGTCCTGACGCGCGAGGCAACGGGTGTCGGCGTTAGCCCGACGCTATCGCCACCCTCGCTCTCGCCGTTGCACGCGGACCTTCAGGATCGGCTCAAGCGGCAGCGCGAGGTGAATCGGCGTCTGCGCAGCATCCTGGCGCGTTTAGTCACTTGAACAAAGCACGTCCCGTGGTGGCCGCGCTGGCGATCGTACTCGCCGGTTGCGCCGCTGCACCGCGCGCCGGGGCCTTCCCGGCGCTCTGTGATACCCGCTGCCTCGCCCCCTGCATCGGGCCGCAGGGCGATACGGGCGTGCGTTGGGAATCGGCCCCGGATGACCCTGCCGGCTTCGATGCGCTGGGCGAGACCGTGATCCCCGTTCTGGCCGAGAAGCTGCGGCGTTGTGAACTCCACCGCCAAGCGTGTGAGCAGTGTCTGCGGCGCCTGGACAAGCAAAGCGTCATTGCGCTCTAGACGCCCATCAATACCTACATCGAATGACGAAGACGTTGCGCGTACTCAGCCTAGGCGCCGGGGTGCAATCGACAGCCATTGCTCTGATGATGGCCCGAGGACAGATTGAGCCGCCGGAGGTGGCGGTCTTCGCAGACACCCAGGTCGAGCCGGCTTCGGTCTATCGCCACCTGGATTGGCTCAAGCGGCAATTACCGTTTCCCGTAACCACTGTGTCGGCAGGGAACCTGGGAGACGAAATCCTCGCGACCTCGAGGGGCGAGAGAATCAACAACGCTCGACCTCCCTTCTTCGTCCGAAACCCGGATGGCTCACGGGGAATGCTGCGTCGGCAATGTACGGGTGATTACAAGATCGATCCGATACGCCGCCATGTGCGCACGTTGCTGGGAGTCGGACCGGGAAGCCGCGTGCCTTCTGACCACCAGGTCGAAATGATCATGGGAATCAGCCTGGATGAGGCCGGGCGCATGAAGATCGCGCGAGATCGTTGGCAGACTAATGTCTACCCGCTAGTCGAACGACGGTTGACGCGCTGGGATTGCCTGCAATGGATGCGCCGACACGGCTTTCCAGAACCTCCCAAGTCAGCTTGCTACCCTTGCCCCTTCCGCAGTGATCGCGAATGGCGGCGGCTGCGCGACGACGATCCCGCGGACTTCGCTCGGGCGGTGGCGATCGATCACGCCATCCGTACGCCCGGATACGGCCGTTTGGTGGGCGAAAGCTACGTGCACGCCTCGTTGATTCCGCTGGACGCTGTCGACTTCTCGACTCCGGCCGACAAGGGCAAGCTGAATTTGTGGGAAGACGAATGCGACGGTCAATGCGGCGTCTAACAGGGCCAGTCAATGAATGAGTCCCTATCCGCCGCGCCGGAAGCGGTGCGCGCGGCCTATCGTCGACTGTCGGCGAAGCAAGCCGCCTTTGCGCTCGCGGTTCCGACCGCACCGAGCTTGGTGCAGGCGGCGGTGATCGCAGGCTACTCGGCGAAAGCAGCCAAGGCGCAGAGCAGCGGGTTGGCGCAGCGCCCGGACGTGAAGACAGTCGTGGACTGGTTGGTCGGCACCACCCTTGAGGCCGCCCACCTCACTGTCGAAGGTGTCATGCGCGAACTGGCGGCCCTGGTGCACGCCGATCCCACGCAACTGTTCGATCCGGAGTCCGGAGCGCTGAAGCCCCCGAGCGCCTGGCCGGAGTCTGCCGGCAAATTCATCTCGTCGGTGGACGTGGCCGATTTGTACGAGGGCAGCGGCAGCGACCGCACCAAGGTCGGCGAGATTCACAAGTTCAAGTTCGCCGACAAGCTCGGGGCGATCAATACGGCCTTGAAGCTACTCAACGCCTTCCCCGAAAAGAAGAAGGCCGTGACCCACACCCACCGGGTCGGTGTCGTGGTGGTGCCGGCCAAGCAGATCGGCCAGGACGTGCTGGGCGCCGCAGCGACCCAGGTTCTACCGCTACCGGAGGTGCTTCCGACTCAACCGACCAACTTTCGTTTGACTCGGCCTGGCGCAGGGAGAACAGCCGCACCGGCTTCACCGGAGACCGACGAACGCACCACCTGAGGTCCGATCTGCGCCGGGTTGGGGCTCGGCGGGCGAGCGACACAGTGAACCACCTTCCCTATGGACATCACCCCGACCGGCGAGGAGGTGGTGTGGCAGCCGACGCCCAAGCAGTCGGAGTTCCTGGCGTCGGCCGACTACGAGGTGCTCTACGGCGGCGCCGTCGGAGGCGGCAAGTCCGAAGCGCTGCTGATCGACGCGTGGGCACTGGCGCACGGCGGCCCGCAGCATCCCCAGCACCGGGCCATCCTGTTTCGACGCAGCTACCCCGAGCTGAAAGACCTGATCGACCGCTCGCATGAGCTGTATCCGGCCTTCATCGAGGGCGCCACCTACGACAAGAACGAGCATCGTTGGCGCACCCCGTGGGGAGCGATGGTCGAGTTCGGCTACCTCAACCACGACAACGACCGCTTCAAGTATCGCGGTCGCGCCTGGAACGTCATCGGCTTCGATGAGCTGACGCTCTGGGCGACGCCGGTTTGCTACCTCTACCTGATGTCGCGCAATCGCACGACCGCTCGCGATCTGCCGCGCTACATGCGCGCGACGACGAACCCGGACGGCGTCGGCCAGCTTTGGGTGATGCAACGCTTCGCCATCGAGGAAGCGGGCGGGCCGACCCGAATCCCGGATGTGCTGGATTTCGAGGAAGAGGACGGCCAAGGCGGCTATCGCTACGTCAAGCGCGCGTTCCATCGGGCTTTCATTCCCGCCAAGCTCGCCGACAACAAGCATCTGCGCGGTACGGGTTATCGCGAAACCTTGATGAGGCTCCCGCCCGAAGAGCGCGATGCGCTGCTTCTCGGGCTGTGGCGCGGCAACCGGGTCGAGGGGGCCTTCTACTTCCGCGAGCTGCAGGCGATGCGCGCGCAGCAGCGCGTCGGCAAGGTGCCGCATGTGCCTGGGGTGCCAGTCAACACCTTCTGGGACTTGGGCTTCAGCGACTTCAACTCGATTTGGTTCCACCAGCAGGTCGGACTGACCCATCGCTTCATTCGCAGCTACCAGAACAGCGGCTACGGCATTGACCACTACGTCAAAGAGCTGCAGGAGCTGCAACAGCAGCACGGCTACGTCTACGGCACCCATTACCTGCCCCACGATGGGGCGCACCACTCGGGTCAGACCGGCAAGACGATGATCCAGTTGCTGCGTGAGTCGATGCCGGGGCATGAGTTCCGCATCGTCCCGCGCGTGCACAAGCTGATCGTCGGCATTCAACAGACCCGAGCGGCGATGGCGTCGTGCTGGATCGATGAAACCGAGTGCGCGGACGGATTGGCATCGCTGGCGGCGTACCGCAAACGCTACAGCAAGATCATCAGTGCCTTCGCTGACGAACCTGTGCACGACAGCCACTCCAACTACGCCGATGCCTTCCGCCAGTTCGCGCAGGGCTACGACGGCGCCCAGATGGCCGTGACCGCCGGATCGGCCGAATGGCGGCGAAAGCTGGCCCTAGCCGCCCGCAGCGCGCGCCGCAATCACATGACCGCCTGATTCGACCGAATGACCTACACGACCCGCCATCGCGATGTTGCTCGCGAGGTGTTCTGGCGCCTGGACGAATTGCGCACGCGGGGCCACGAAGCGTACATGCACCACGCCCGTCGCCTGGAGGACTACTACCTCGGTGGCGGACGGCAGTGGCGAGCGCAGGACCGTCGCGCAGTGGAAGAGAGCGGACGGCCGGCGCATGAAGTCAATGTCTGTCTACAAGCCATCAACGCCGCCGCCGGCTATCAGATCCAGAACCGTGTCGACATTGCGTACCAGCCCAAGGGCGGGCGTGCGGACGAAGCACAGGCCAAGGTGCTGTCCAAGGTCGTCAAGCACTCGCTGGAGAACACCGAGTACCGCTACGCCGAAACCGACTGCTTCACCGATGGCCTGATCCAGCAGCGCGGCTTCCTCGATATCCGAATGGACTATTCGGACAACGAGGAAGGCGAGCCGCGGATCATCACGCTCGATCCGCTGGATGTCCTGCCCGACGCCGACGCCAAGGGCTACGACCCTGACACCTGGGCCGATTGCACGACGACCCGCTGGCTGACCGGATTCGAGATCGAGCAGCACTACGGCAAAGCAGCGGCCGACGAAATCGTCGGCTCGTCCCGAAGCTACTGCGATACCGACAACTGGTGGACCGACGTCGGCGTACGTCGCGAGGGCTTTGCCTCGATGCCGCCGAGTTACGCGATGAGCGTGGGCTACTTCGGTACGGAAGGGCCTTGGCGCCGTTATCGGATTGTCGACCGCCAGAGCAATGAGTATCACCCGACCTTGGTCGCGCGCTGGCCGACCGGCGATCTGCGCATCGTCGAGGGGCTCCCGCGCGAGCATCTGGGCTGGTTGATCGACCAAGGCGTGTATGTGACCAAGCGACGGATGCGCCGGGTGCGCTGGCAGGTCTGTGCGCCGGAGGTCTGTCTCTACGACCAGATCAGTCCCTACGAGCACATCACGGTCGTTCCGTACTTCCCGTACTTCAGGCGCGGCCGAACCATCGGGATGCTCGACAACGCCGTCAACGTCCAAGACATCCTCAACAAATTTATCAGCCAGTACGCGCACATCGTCAATGCCAGCGCCAATGGCGGCTGGCAGGGCGAAGCCGACGCGCTGGCGAACATGAGCGACGCGGAGTTCACGGAGACCGGCGCTCAGACCGGGCTCGTCCTCCTGCGCAAGCCCCAAACTCAGCCTTTTCAGAAGATCGAGCCGAACCAGCCCCCGACCGGCATCGAGAAGATGATCGAGTTCGCGGCCGGGCACATGCAGGCCGTGACCGCGATCAACGAGAGCTTGAGTGGGCAAGGTGGCGCGGACATGAGCGGCGTCGCGATCCAGGCCCGTCAGTACGCCGCGCAGCAGGCGCTGGGCGTCACGCTCGACAACCTGGGGAGGACGCGCAAGCTGGTCTCGACCCGCATGTGCAAGTTGGTGCAGCGATTCATGGGCGGTCCCCGCATCCTGCGCATCAGCGAGCCCGATGAGTTCGGCGTCGATCGGCGTGTGCCGCTACAACTCAACATGCCGCAAGACGACGGCACGATTCTCAATGATCTAACGTTGGGCGAATACGACGTCACCGTCACCGAACAGCCGTACACCGTCACCTTCGACAACAGCCAGTTCGAGCAGTTGCGCACGATGGTCAAGGAGATGGGCGTCCCCATTCCGCACCACCTGATCGTCAAGGCCTCCACCTTGGCCAATAAGTCCGAGATCGCCGACGCCTTGCGCGAAGCCGAGGGCAAAGCCGACCCGGTCGCCGAGGCCGAAGCCGCGCTCAAGCACGCGCAGGCACGCCTGGCCCAGAACAAGGCCGTAGGCGCCGCCATCGAAGCGCAGTTCAGCGCGTTGCGCACGGCCGAGATCATCTCGACCATCCCGCAGACGGCGGAAATCGCCGATGCGTTGCTGCGCTCGGGCGGGTTCCAAGACCAGGACGCGCCGCCCATCGTGCCCAACGCACCTCCCGGCGGCCTGCCTGCCATACCCGCGCACCCCGAGAACACCTATCCCCTGACGCCCGACAACCCCGGAACGGGGTTGAGGGCCGGGCTTACCGCCACGCCTTAACCGCCGGATACCTATGGCCATCGACCTGCCACTCTCGAACTCCCTTCACCTGACCGACGACCAGCGCGAGGCCCTGCGCGCTGCCGACCCCGACGCTTTCGCCGACGATGGCGACGACGCCATCCTCGACGGCGAGGCAACGGCGTCCACATCGCCGGATTCGAGCGAATCGGACGAATCCGTCCCCGCCGCCGCGCGCAGCGCGGTCCCGATGATCCCGAAGCCGCGGTTGGACGAAGTGCTCAACCGGGTCTCGGAGTTGGAACGCCAGCTTCGCGAGCGGGACGCGCGCGATACGGCCGTCCCGGCTGGGGTGCAGGATCGGGACTTTGGTGCCGAGCGCGGCCAGATCAGAGCGCTGTGGGAGGCCGAGACCGCCGTGCTGAAGAAGAAGTGGGACGAAGGCGACCTCGATGCCGACGAGTATCACGACCAGCGCGACGCGTTGACGATCAAGTACGGCGAGCTGGGCCACGCCTTGACCGTCGAGGAGGCCCGCCATGTCGTTCAATCCGACCGCATTGCGTCCCGCCAGCAAGCCGCACAGGCCAGTTGGAACGACAAGATCGGGGCCTGGGCGACCGCGCACAGCACCTTCATGGCCAATCCTATTCGCAAGAAGGCCGTGGCCGACCTGTTGGCGGTGTTGGATACCGATGGCGACGGAAGCCTCAACGACGATGAGCTGATCGCCAAGATGCAGGAGCAGGCTTTCGAGGCCTTCGGCTGGCTGGCGCCGACGCCGGAACAGCCCCAAGCCATCCCCGACCCGCAGGCGGCGCTGCGGGCACGGCAAGCGGCGGCGGCGCGCGCGGCGGCATCGGCGTCGGCCGCGCCGCCCCAGGTCGCGGGCGGGGCCGGGACCGGCAGTCGCGACCTCACGGTCGACCTGTCCCAAATCAAGCCAGGGGACTTCAAAAAGATCCCCGAGAGCACGCAGCGGGCTTTGCTGGGCGAGGACATTCTCTAATCGTTCTCTCCGACTAGCGGTCCTCGCGGGCGATTACGGGTTACTCAGGCACGGCGAGACAGGGTCTCTTTGGTCGGTTCTAACCTTATACCCGCAGTAGTAGTCGATAACCTCGAAGTCAATCTCGCAAAGGCTCCCGTTCTCTACGACATGTACCTCAGAGAACGGATGTCGCTCTTTAACGGCAGCTTCGCACTTCGGACACATCATGTCGGTCTCCTTCAGCAGCTTCCACACCCCGGATAGCGCGCTCCGCATATCTTCCATTTCAGCATGCTTGTTCGAGAGTTCACCTTCGTAGCGCTCACCCTCTTGCTTTAGTCTCGCAATTTCCCCCGTAGCAATCAGAACGCTTTCGGTAAACGCCCTCAGCGAATCATCGGTCGCGCTATATCGATGAGCGATGTGAACAAATAACTCATGACCCTTGAGTGAGCGGGTCTCGGTGCCGCTCCGGACCCAAGTGTCGCCCTGCCGGAAGTACATTTCGTTCGGTTTTCCCGGCGAGACCGCTAGCTCGATAACGAACGTGTCGGGCAATTCCTTGCCAAGGTTGATGATGGGCCGAAACTCCAAGTTGATGGCATCCATCGAGAACCGGGGAGTAACGTTCGCGCAGACGGCATTTACGCGTCTCGACAACTCATCGCGATGGGAGCGGCTCAGTGCGACGCCCTGGACGATGCCGTCGTCGGTGACCCCGTAGAGGATGCGTCCGCCTTTGTGGTTCAAGTAGCCGATGATGTACTTGCTGAGCCCATCGCCAATGGCCCGACACGGATTCGCGGACTCAATCCCCTTGAACTCCAGGACGTCCGATTCTTCCTCGGACAGTCGCTGCCCCAAGCGCAGCGCGCGGGGGCTCACTTGCGAGAGCAAGTGGTCGTAGTTGTCCTGCAACGGACGCTGGTCGGGCTTGACATGGCCGCGATGGACCAGGTCAGTGAAATCAATCTCGAAAATGTCGCTGTCGTCGTGTACCTCACAGATCAACCGCTCGAAGTGATAGCCGTCGACCCCGTCGTGGACGTTCGGCCACATTTCCGTGCGGATACCGCCTCGCATGAACTCCAAAAGTACCGCAGGCGCGTTGCTTGAGCTGAACTCCCAGAAGTGGCTGTCGTCGTTCTTCCACTCGCGTACCAGGGCGATGAGTTGCTTCACGGTCACGGTACTGCCGTAGTCGAGGAAGGCCTTTCGCTCTGGCGGATCGTCTACCTGAAGGTAGGCGTAGCCTCGTCGGATCGTCGCATTGATGTCCGCGCGCACTCGATCCAATGAATAGCCCAGGGCTTCGAGTCGTTGGCGCAGTTCGCTGACGCTGATTTGATACGCGCGTACGAGCGATCCGTCACCCATGTCGCCCGTGGCGACCAGATCGGTGGAATTGAATAGATCGGCCTGTTGACCGCCCACGGCGGTTTCCGTGCCTGCGTAGTACAGGCCGCCGATACTGACCCTGCTCCCTAGTCGCATTGGTTGTTCCTCCTTGGCAGCCGATTGTAACGAACTGACTACACTCGCCGCCGCCCGGCACGACTTCGGGCGTGGCTCGCTCGCTGAGAACAGCGCTTCCGCAGTGCGCGTGCTGCGATACCCCACGCGCCCCTGGTAGGGCAACCCCGGCCCGCAGTCCCGTTCTGGCTGCGCTTCCGCTTCGACCCGCGACAGAGGTCACGCCCATGACTTGAACCGTATCCCGCCAGGGAGGATTCCCCGTGTCCGTTACCGATTTCGGCCGGCAACAGCCCCAGCAGAAGCTGGCCTGGGGCCATAAGGCGTACGAGGAGTACGTCGAGAAGTTTTTCTTCACCAAGATGCTGGGCCAAGGCTCCGAGGCCATCATCGAGCACATCACCGAACTGACCAAAAATAGCAAGGGTGAGGTCGGTGCCTACTTCCCCCTGATTCCCCGCATCACCGGCGGCGGTGTGGTCGGTGACAACCAGCTCCAGGGCCGCGAGCGCACGCTCGATTCGCACTGGCAGCGGGTCAACTTCGACCAACTGCGCAACGGCATCAAGAACAAGGGCCGACTGGCCGATCAGAAGTCGGTGATCCAGTTCCGACGCCCGACCCGCAAGGCGATGGCGTTGTGGCTGGCCGACACCTGGGAGGACCAGGCGATCCTGACCGCCTCCGGGATCAGCTACGCCTTCAACACCGATGGCAGTCCTCGGGTCACGCCGGAAGGCCAAGACCCCTGGACCGACCTGGAGTACGCGAACGACGTTCGACCGCCGAGTGCGAACCGGCACTTCCGTTGGGATGCCGTGGAGGGGTTGGTGCCCGGCGATACGTCGGCCATCGAGCCGGCGGACATCCCGGTCTACGACATGTTGCCGGAGATCAAGGCGCGCGCCGCAACGAAGCGCATCACGCCGCTGCGCTTGGCGGGCAAGGACTACTACGTCGTCCTGGCGCACGAAAACACGATGGCGCGTTGGTATCGCAACGCGGACTTCCGCAGCACCATCGTCAACGCCGACGTGCGTGGCGAGGCTAACAAGATCTTCACGGGCGCCATCGTGACGATGAACGGCCTGGTCATTCACCCCTACGCGCGTGTCTACAACACGCTCGGCGCCGCGGCGGGTCTGAAGTGGGGTGGCGGCAACGTCAACGGATCGCGCACCCTCGTTCTCGGCGCACAGGCCTTGGCCCTGGCCGACCTGGGCGTGCCCGGCTGGGAAGAAGAGTACGAGGACTACAACAACCGCTACGGCGTGTCGATCAACAAGATGGGCGGCTGGTCGAAGCCGCAGTTCCCCTCGTCCTACGACGGCGGCAGCGTCGAGGACTTCAGCGTGATGGCGATCGATCACGCGATCTGACCTTCCGGCCGTCTTCGGACGGCCATTTTTCTAAGGAACCCCGATGAGCAAGCCCGATACCGTGGGCGTGCAGTACGTGCGCGCGCGCGTCTTCAACTACACCGCTGCCGATCTGCCCTCGGGTAGTTTCGTGCCGGCGCTCAAGCTGCCGATGGGGACCATTCTCGTCGACGCCTTCAACTTGGTCGAAACCCCGTCCAATGCCGGCGCGGCCGACGTACTCGATGTCGGCACGGTCGCCGCGCCCGCGTCCTTCTTGGACAACGCCGACTTTAAGACGGCCGGACGCACGCCGTTCGCGGTGCTCGGCGGACCGTACCCGCAGGGGTTAGCGCTGGGCGTGACCCGAACCGCCGCCGGCACGACCGCATTCGCCGGTCGCGGCAGCTTGGTCGTGCACTACGTGGTGAAGGGCGTCGCCGATGAAGTCTACGGCTAGGCCTCGCCTGACCCTCGACCTGCTGCTTTTCCTACCCCTTTCCAATGGAGATTCTGATGCAGTTTCGTCACCCCGATGGCGCGAGACTGGCGCTGACGACCGGCCATGTCACGTTTGTGGGCCCGGAGTGGACCCCGTTGCCCCCGTTGTTTCATGCCGAAGCTCTCGCGGCCGGGTGCGAGTGCGACCAGCGCACGATCCGCACGCGCGCGGCGATAGTGCCGCGTGCTTCCGATGCGGCGGTCCGACCGCTGGACGAGCCGCATCTGATCCGCGAAGCGCTCATCACCTTGGCGCAACGGCAGCAGCCGGGCGACCTGACCGGCGATGGAATGCCCGACCTCAAGGTGGTGGCCGCGCTGTGCGGCTTCCGCGCGAAGAAGGAAGTGGTGTACGCGATATGGCACGACCTCGTGGACGCGAGTCTCGCGGGCGACGCCGCCGATGAGTCCTGATCGGCCGAAGGAATTCGGGCGATGAATCTGGCCGAACTGATTGCGGTCGCGCGCGAGCGACTGGACGACGAGATCGAGCCGTACCTAATCAGCGATCCGACGTTCGCGAGCTGGGCGACCGAAGGCGAGCGCGAGGCTTGTGTCCGCGCTCGTCTGTTGTTCGACGATGAACCGGGCGACCCCACGGTCATCCGGATCACGCCAGGGATCGGCGTCTACGGACTGGACCCTCGCGTGCTGTTCGTGGATGCCGCCGACCTGGTCTGGGCCGAGGGGACCGGCTTGGTGCGCCTGCGACTGAAGGGCCTGGACTGGATTCGGGAGCGCTCGCGTTCGATGGGCAGCAACGGCACCCCCGACGTGCTCGCGGACGACGGCCGGGGCCGGTTGCACCTGTGGCCGCGTCCGCGGCGCGCCGGTCGCCTGCAATTGGCGGTGTACCGCGCGCCGTTGTCCCCGTTGGCAGAGGCCGACGACAAGCCCGAGATCGACCGCAAGCACCACGAAGGGCTGGTGGACTGGATGATGTATCGGGCCTTGCAGATCAAGGACCGCGAACTGGAGGATGTGTCGCGCGGGGCGCTCGCCTTGGGTGAGTTCACCCGGCGCTTCGGCGAGCGCCCCACGGCCGATGTGCAGCGCCGCCACCGCGAGCGTCGTCGGACGACCACGCGCTACGGCGGCTACTGACCGTGGGGGTGCAAGACGACGAACTGGCCCCTCGGGCCGGTTGGCCGCTGGGCGTCAACAACCTCGCGTCCGAGACCGCGCTGCCGGTCGCCGAGAACGGTGCACCTCTGGCGGTGCGCGAAGCCCGCAATGTCGATTTTGACGTCGCCGGCAAGCCGCAGCGGCGAGACGGCTACACCATCGCTGTTCCGGGGTCGCGGGTGCACAGCGCCTGGGGCGACGCGGCCTGGCCGTGGGGTTTGTTCGTTACCGACGACACCCTGACCGCGCTGCATCCGGACGAGCGCACCGAACCGCTCGTTGAGGGTTTGGCGACGGGTTGGCCGGTGGCCTACGAGCGCTTGAACGATGCGGTGCTGTGGAGCAACGGCGTTCAATCCGGGCTGATCGGTCTGGACCTGGATGCGATGCCTTGGGCCTGTCCGACGCCGGACCGGGCACCGCACATCGTGGTGGAATCGGGCGGCGCGCTCGTTGCGGGACATTACCAACTGGCGATGACCTTCCTGGATGCGCGGGGCCGCGAGTCTGGGGCATCGAGTGCGGTCGCCGTTGAGGTGCCCGCGAACAGCCGATTGCAGTTGTCGCAACTGCCGCAGCCGCTCGATCCGCTGCGGGTGCCGCGCATCCGTGTCTACCTCAGCTCAGGCGCCGATGGCGTGTTCCGGGTCGCCGCGACGGTTCCCACGGGCGTGTCGGACCTGGTGCTCGGTGAGCCCGCGAGCGGGCGCGTACTGGAGACCTTGCACCTTCGCCCGCTACCGGCGGGTCAAGGCGTGTGTGTCCACAACGGTCGCCAGTTCGTCGCGCGCGGCGCCGAGGTGTGGTTCTCGCCGCCGCTGCGCTACGGGCTCACCCACCCGGGACGCGACCGGGTCGGCTTCGCCGGTCGGGTCGATCTGATCGCGCCCGTTGCCGATGGCGGCGACGGTGCGGGGTTATTTGTCGCGGACGCGAAACGCACGTACTTCCTGGCCGGCAGTTCCCCAACCGAGTGGCGGCAGGTCATCGCCTATCCGGTCGGAGCGATCCCCGGCGCATTGATCCGCCTCTCTGGAGAAGTCTGGAACCTGCCGACCAAAGCGCCGTTGCCGGTGTGGATCGCCCGTAACGGCCGCGTCTGCGTCGGGCTACCGGGCGGCCAGGTGCACACGCCGCAGCCGAGGGAGGGCGGCCCTGATGCCTTACTCGACGCCGCCGCGCGCGGCGCACTGCTGTACCGCGACCACGGAGGCAAACAACAGCTCATCGCCACCTTGCGCGACGCGCAGCCGCAGGCCTTGGCCTTGCGGGATCGCGCGATCACCCGCGTCTACCGACACGACGACCCATGAAGCCTTTCGCTCCCGCCGATACCGTCCAGGCGCGCTTGGCGGTCTGTCGCGCCTGTCCGCACTTCCAGACCCATGCCGTAGCGCTTCCCGGCGGCAGCACGCTGCCGACCGCGAGTTGCGCGCGCTGCGGCTGCTTTCTCCAACTCAAGACCCGGCTGTTCGGCGCGCGTTGCCCCGAAGGCAAGTGGTGAAGGAACTTCGATGACCCAAGACCTTTGGCGCACCCACGCCGACGAAATCGCGCGCGAGCTTCGGCAACACCGTTATCACCGCAGCGACGATGGCGTGCTGTTGACGCGCATGGGCGTGTTCGTCGGTGGCGCGATGAAAGTGCGCGACTTCCGCGACGGCCATCAGCAGACGGTGGCGATCGACGCAAATACCTTGCTCAACGAGGGGTTGAACCATCTGCTGAATGTGGGCTTCCCGCCCACAGGCGGCTATGCGCAGATCACGCAGTGGTATCTGGCTCCCTTCAAAGGCAACTACGCCCCCGATCCGACCCTGACCGCCGCGCAGTTTCCGGTCGTGGCCGACGAGTTCACGGCGTACACGGCCACCACGCGTCCCGCCCTGGTGATCCCGCGCTTGGCGACGGCGCAGAGTACGGGCAACACCGGCAACGAGGCCCGCATTACGCTGGCGGCAGGCGGGCCGTACAACCTCTATGGCTGCTTGATCGTCTCATCGTCGGCGAAGGGGACCACGACCGGCATCGGCATGGCCGCGGTGCGCTTCGATCACCCCCGGCTCAACATGACCGGCGGCGATCAGCTCGGCATCGAGTACGTCTTCACCGCCACCGACGCCGGCTGACGTGCCGGGCGCTCGCCATACCGACTGGACGCACGTCCATGTGGTCGGCGACCGGGTGCAGGCGGCCGGCTACGTGCCGTTCGCGCGCAAGGTGCTCGGGGCAGTCGTCGCCGACGCCGCGCACCTGGGGTTACGTACGCACCAGGTGACCCAGCGCCTGCGCGACGGCGCGGTGGTGATCGGGGAACTGCGCGGCGGCATTCCACGCGTCACGATTGTTCCGCCGCCGTTGGTTCCCCGGCCTGACGTACCGCCCCACGGCAAAGACGACTTCGTGGTGTGGGCACGCGACGTCGAGCATCCGTATGGACTCGACCCCCGGTTTCCGCAACAGATCCTGCGGCCGGGCTGGACGACGTTCTTCCACGACGGCCGTACCGAAGGCTACGCGGAGTTCGGCGGTGGAAAAGGCACTTACGGCGCGCGGTTTCCGGACGGACTGCGTTACGCCGCCAACGTGGACTGGCGCAGCCGGGACGGCGAACGCATCCATTGGTACGGACCGTCCAGCCGCTATTTCGTCGACGGCTGCCGCCGCCCGCTCGCGCAGTACGGGCGTTGGGTCTTCTGCCTGGGACAACCCTTGCTCGATCTGGATGCGTACTGCCTGGCCAGCGAGGTGGACTTCCCCGAGCGCACGGTGTTGGGCGCCGCATTCGACGGTCGATGGTTGATGGTGGTGTTGGCCGCGCTGTCGGAGGTGTCGTGGCCGGCGGCGCCGGAAGCGGCGACCGCGCATCCCGATGGTTGGGCCAGCCCGTCGTACTTCATGGGCGACGTGCCCCTCGCGCTGCGCCGCTTCGAGATGGTCATCGACCCGGCACTGCCGGGGCCGATGAAGCGACGTGTGCTCGCGCGTTCCCACCAAACGCTGTGGGAGGGCGTCGAACCGCGTGCGACTGCGCCCTGGCACTTCGACACCGAGGGCCGCGTCGCCGTCTCGCATGTGCCGCCGAGTTCGGCGCAGACCGTCCGACGCGGCGAGGACTGGACGCGCCCGTCCGAGGCGCACACGCGCCTGCAACTCGCGCTGAGTGCGGACGGAACCGTGGCCGTGACGCGCGCAGAGGTGGCACTGGCGGCCGGCGACGGGACGGTCGCGCCGCTGGCCGAGGACGGCGCGGCCGTGTTGCAGGTCGTGCGGCGTGGTCGCGGACTGGCCTATCGATTGGCCGGCGCGGAGACACCTGCGTGGGAGGTGGGCGACGTCACGGACTTCACGCCGGGACGCGTGGATTGGGTGCGCCGCCAAGTGCTGTGCGCCGATCTGCGCGAGGGCGTGTTGCTGCTGCTGGAGTCGCGACAGCTCTTCGCTGGTGGGCCGTCGCCCGCGTTGCGCTTCTCGTACCGCGTCGTGCTGTGGCAACGCGGCACCGAGACGGTCGTGGCGCAGACGCCGGTCGAGCGCACGGCATTCACCATGACGCCGACCTACACCGCGACGCTGGTGCGATTGGCAGAAGCGCCGGTCGCGCCTTTGGCGCTGATGCATCTGCACGCGTTTGGCCCCTCGAACCTAGGCCTGACGACGAACTTCGGCCTGTCGCTGTTGGCGACGCCGCTGATTACGCCGTTTCGCAAGGCCGACACGTTCGGACAGACGCGGATCGCGCAGTCGGAAGGCGCGTGGCTGGCAATCCGTAACACCGCGTCGACGGCCAGCGACTCGGCGTCGAACCAGCAAGTCGACTTCGCCGGCCACACGACGATGCCGGGGTTTGCTACGACTCGCGGCACCACGGTGTGTTCGTACAACACCAACCTCTATACCCGTGGCGTCGAGCTGATCGCCAATCACGCCACCGGGCAGCGCCTGGGCGGACTGACCGGCGTCGGCGAAGACCAGGCCCGCTATCACCCGGTGTGGTTGCTCGGGCAACCCACGCCGCTGTAGCCGCTCACTTTCCCTCTCTCGGAACCTACCATGCTTCTGCTAACGCCCGCGTTGGCCAACGTCCTGTTGGCGCAAATCAAAACCAAGCTCGACGGCGGTGTGCTGATCCTGTTTGCCGGCACGGTGCCGCGCACGGCCGCCGAGGCCCTGGACATCGCGAACACTCATACCGAGCTGGTACGAATCGGCCTCAACGGGACCGGCACCGGATTGACCTTTGATACCCCGATCAACGGCGTATTGACCAAGGCGCCGAATGAGATCTGGCGCGGCACCACGCAGTTCGAGGGCGCGGACGCCACGCAGACGACGTTGACGCCGACGTTCTATCGATTCTGTGCGGCCGGCGACACCGGCCGCACCGCATCGGACACCCTCACCGGGCACCGCTTGCAGGGTGCGGTCGGCGGTCCGAGCAGTGGCGCCGAACTGCGTCTGGGCGTGGCCGCGCTCACCGCCGGCAACGAGCAGCCGGTCGGCGACTTCGGCTGGCGACTGCCGCAGGCCAGCGCGGGCGGTTAATCGTGGGCGCATTGACTAAGGTCGCAACCGTCACGGCGACGCCTGGGGCGCCGGCTTATCCGCCAGTCGCTGCGATCCCGTTCCATCTGTTCGCGACGCCGTCGCCACGCTCAACCGCGTTCCGACAGAAGGGAAGCTTTCCGAATCGGCCCGAGCACTTCCACCAATGGAGCCAGCTCGACGCTTCGCCCCCTGACGGCTGGTACGGTCCGATCGGTCACATGAGCTTCGTGCGTTTTCCCGGCGTGAGCGCCATCGGCAACGGCTATCCCGATCCGGGGCACGACGGACCGATCCGCGGCGTCTTCGAGGTGCCGACCGGCAGCGGTGTTCATCGGGAGGCGCGCGATTACTACCGGGACGGGCCACGGGGGCTGTGGATACCGCGCGACGGCACCTACACCGACCCGCCGGGCTGCCAAACGGGTGGCCCGTGCCGCGTGGTCATGCTGTCGGGCTTTCCGGGGCGTGGCGCGGTGCCGGCGGTGCCCGCCATCGAGAGCGTCGACGTCCACGAAGGCTGGAATGCGGGCGCAAACAGTGTGGATCGCCTCGATGGCGATCTACGCACCGTGTTTCAGGTCGACATCGCGGCGGCCGGTGCGGTCGGCTTCGCGGGCGGCCATGCGGATGTGGGCCGGTTCGATTCGCTCTCGCACGCGTTCTACTTCGATAGCGATCCCATTGCCGGCACCCGCCGTGTCGCCTGCATGGAGTTCGGTCGCTGGATGGACGCGCCGACCGCCTACGAACGCGACGCCCAGTTCGAGCTGCGGCGGGTGGCGGGCCAGGTGGCGTTCTCGATCAACGGACGGCGCGTGTACGTCTCTCCGAACCTGTCGACCGGGCCGGTACTCGTCGGCGCCGCCCTGTACCTCGCGCAGGACCGCGTGCTTTGAGCGCGGTCGAAGTTGCTGTTCCAAGTCCAACGCAGGCGGCCGAGTCGGCGCCAGGAGATGAGATCAACGTAGTTCAAAAGGTCAGGTTCACTTGGGATGGCAAATGAACCTGACCCGTGCCTCAGATGGCCCTATGGAACGTCAGGGATTCTGGATCGGGATAACCGGGCCGACATCCACCGTGCCACCGCCGCCGTAACCACCACCTATCGGGCCGGAGTAACCACCACCGCCGCCGGGATTAGACGCGCCGCCGCCTTCACCGCCACCGCCGACATTGGGATCACCGCCCGGCGTAACAACCGGCGTAGGGTTTCCACCCCAAAATTGATGCACGCTGTCTGATCTAAAGTAATCCACGCACCAGTCGGTATTGCAAATTTTGAACTTGTCGCCAGCCACTTGCTTATAGTTCGGTACATATCCAAAGTGGCTCCCATCCATCGACCTGATGTATTCCAATGTGGGTTGGTCAGGAGAGGGCATTTGCAGTTGACATGAGCCGATGCAGGTATAGGGCCCGTATGATCCAGGCAAATTCGTAATGTTCGAGCCTGCGACGATAGTGCCCGAGGCGACAGCTCCGATAGCAACAACAAGTCCTAACAAAATAACTGCAAGCTTACGCATATAACGCTCCTTTTTTAGTTTGCACAGCAATTTCCATATATCCTTTTTGCCAAAGCCTCCGCTTCTGAAAGTCGGCCATATGGAACCTCTTTTGCCTGATAATCCATTAGCTGTTTCGATATGGCGCCAGGCTTTGCCAGCTCAATAGCGCGGTAATAGGCGTATGCGCGGACAGGGTCTTTGGGATACAAGACTCCGCCTTGGTATTCGCCTGCAAGGGCCATTAGGGCGTCGATGTTGCCTTTCGATGCAAGATTGGTGAGGTAGCCACGCGCGACCTCCTTGTATTTTTTGATTTTGTCGGGGTCGCGAATCATTTCGGTAGCATTTCCGAGCACGAAGCCGGGATTTCCCGAGTAAAGCAGCTGTGCGTGCTCATCTCCTGAGGCCGCTGCCATTTCCAACCATTTGCCTCGGTCTTCCATGGCCGACTGGGCAGAGGCGCATTCGCTCAGTGTCTTCTGTTGTGTCGCGGCAAGCGCCTGCGCCGAAACGCCGATTCGTTCGTAAATTTTGACATCTGTGTCAGTGACGCTTCCCTGCGCACGAAAGCAGTCCTGTAGCTTCACGAATATCTCAAGCGCGGCCCTGCCATCGCCGGATTCTGCAAGCGGGCGTAGCCGCTCAATGACCTGCGCCGCATCTCCCGGAGGCGTATAAACGCTGCCTCGAAGCGAATACGCTTGTTTATGAGCAACTTTCGGCGCCGCATTCGTCGATGCGCCGTTCGTCGCTTGTGCGCGGGGTGCAGGATCTGCGCTGGTAGAAGTCGCGGCCGGGCTTGTTTCCGTGGTTGGGGAGCGTTTCTGGTTAAAGAAAAGTGCCACTCCAAGCAACAGCAGGAGCACGCTAGCTATCCATGCGGCGGTAGGTATTTTTTTCATCATAAGTGCCTAACGAAGAGGGCAATGACGTCACGCGAAGTGAGTTTATTTCTGCTGCCGCCCGTATTCCGGGCTTTTTGTGAGTTTCCTTACTGTCGCCCTATACGGCATCCGACCTACATATTTGATCCTTACACGACGCTGCCTTGCAGGGCAAGGCACATTATCGGCACGCGGACCGGACCCTGACCTTTGAGCACAATACTGTTTGAAATCTTGGCGCCGCCGCAGGCGCCCGAGCCGGCGGTCGCGGATGGCGCGCTGACGCTCAGCGGCTACGGCTTTGCGCGTGGTCTGGGAGAGGCGGCCATCGGCGACGGCGAGCTGTGGGTACTACCGGAGAGCGGCGGTGTCGCGCCGCCGCCGGTCGCGTTCTGCATCGGCGACGGCGCCCTGCAACTGGCAGCGACCTACGGGTACGGTGCGGGCGTGCTCCCGCCCGCCCACGGCGACGGGTTGTTGGTGGGCATCGGACAGGCATCGGCCTTCGGCCAGGTCGGCGACGGTGCGATCACGCTGACCGGCTTTGGTAGTGAGCTGCGGGTGCCGCCGACCAACGGCGAAGACGCGGTTCGTCTCAATGCGGACCTGCGTATCCGGTCGCGGCTTTCGGCGGTGCAAACGGCCCTGCTGCACGTCAACGTGGCGTTGTCGGCAACGCCGCGCGCGCGCTGGCAGGGCACGCGGCATTTGCACTCGCAAGCGACACTAAGCGAGTCGCTCGGCCTGATCCTGCGCGAGTTGCTGGCGACGGCGGTGGCCCTCGGCGATCGATCGACCCTGTCGGCAACCGCCGTGGAGCACATGGTGGATGCATTGCTGCTGGGCGACGCGGTGGATACGGAATGGGATGCCCTGGCGTTGGTCGCCGAAGCCCTCGCGTTCGGTGCGATGCTCGATCCGCTGCGCATCGGCACATTGATCAGCGGCCTGACGGTGGGGGCGACGACCGCCGATTCCCTGGTGGCGGCCGAGCGTTGGCTGGACGAAGTGCGCCTGCAGGCGGCGCTACGCCCCGGCGTGGTACGCATCGTCGCATTGACGGATCGACTGGCGTTGTCCAGCGGCGCTCGCGAGCGCCTTGACGCGCATGTATTGCTGCAAGACTGCCTCGGGGCGCTCGTGCGGATTCACCTCGACTCGGGCGAGTACATCGCCTGGGTCATGAACACGCAGAGCCAATCGCTGTCGCAATACACGAATTACCCCTTCAACAGTTACCTGGGGCTCGCTGGCATCACCTACGGCGCCGCCGATACCGGCTTGTACCGACTGGGCGGCAACACCGATGCCGGCGAGCCGATCCATGCGCGGATTCGCCAGGGCATGTCCGCCTTCGGTTCGCAGCTCAAGAAGGGCTTTCCCAGCCTGTACCTGGGCTACACCGCGAATGGCGATCTGAGGCTGAGCGTGGTCGCCGCCGACCCGCGAACCGGTGAGCGCGTCGCACACGCCTATCGATTGCGGGCGCGTGCCGCCGACAGCGTACGCGAAGGCCGGGTTAAGGTCGGCGCGGGTCTGCAATCGGTTTACTTCGACTACGTCATCGAGAACATCGATGGTGCGGACTTCGCCCTGGACGTGATCGAGTTCCTGCCCCTGCGGGTGGACCGCCGCGTGCGCGGCAATAGCAGCGGGAGGCGCTGATGCCGCTTTGCTTCTGGACCGACCTGCAAGGCGTGACCCAGGTGTGCGAAGACCCGGTGCCGCCGAGCGAGTGGTCGGCGCAAGGCATGAACGGTCACGTCTTCTTCCAGTCGCCTCGTACCGTGGGCAACGTAGTGCGGATTCCGGCCGGCAGCGAAACCGTACCGGACGGCTTTCGTCCGCTGGTAGGGTTCGACCGGACCCTACAGATCGAGATCAACGGCTCGTCCTTCTTTGAAGCCTATGGTGCTTTTCCGGACGGCTACGTCGGGACCGTCGAGAACGTTCGCATCGTGCGGTTGAGCCCGAGCGACGGCGCGGTACTGGAAACGTTCCCGATGGCCGGTACGTTCCCGGTCACCCTGGTGGGGCAAGAGGCGAATGCGAACGACAGCACCTTCCGCGCCAGCTTCGCAGGCGATCTGCCGCCGCTGGATCCCGCCTTTGCCTGGGGCGTGCTGGCGGACCTAGCGATGACGACCACGGCCTCCGGTGGCCGACCCGTCCAGGCCTCGTTCGGCGGCACCTATACGTTCGTCGTGCCCACTGTGTTCGTGGTGGAGAGCGACGAGTATGCGTTCCCGTTGGGGCCGAGTGAGAACGAGGAGGAGCCGGGCTTCTTCTACTCGGCTTGGATGGACGTACTGCCGTGCAGTCCGCCTGACGCCCGAGCGACGATCCGCGTCGATGGCGGACCGCCGTTGCCGCTGGGCTTCTTCCACGGCTGCCACTGAAGGTGCACGTCTTGGCCCCTACAGGCCGCATCCCTCCGGTGTGATCGTAACGTCGAACAGCTTGCGGGCGTGCACATCGCGGTATTGGTACACGACGGTCAACTTCTTTGAGAGAAACGCCCGTGTAGACGGTGACTCGCAGGCGCCCTGAGCGATACGGGCTTTGAAACCTTCAAGGTCGTCATAGATACGGAGTGGATCAGTCGCTTTGTAAGGGTTTATCAATCCAGAGGGGTCCGGATTTGGTTCGTAGTACCCCACCAACGTGTAGTGGTAGGTCAGCACACGCCCCGACCCGCTGGACACGCGATCCAGACGCGTCGCCTCGTCCACCATGCGCGGCAGCTGTTGATTGGTCAGCGTGATCGCGGTGGACAGGCTCTCGTCTGTCGTCCCGTCGAACAGCAGTTCGGCACCTGTGCGCCCCATGAGCTTGCCGATGCCCATGCCGATTAACAAAAGCATCCCGGCGCCGACGACGCCGACAACACCCCACACCTTCTTCATCAAGCCTCCTTTGCTTGAGCACTTCGTGCCGTCCTTGAGTTGACGGCTCCGGCCGCACTGCGCGGACCGCGATTGTAACCGTCCTTCGGAACCCCCTCTGTGACCGACTTCTGCCCCGTGCTCTCGGCGGACCCGGCCGTGCTGTACGTCAGCGACGGCCACAAGACCTTCATGAACTTGGCGACGCGCACGTACGAGCTGGCGATCCAGCAAAGCGCACAGCTAGCCGGCTTCACGGCACTGCCGACGACGTTCACCGTCAACTTCGACTACAACGCGGTGCAGGCACCGTTACAGCGTCCACTTGCCCCGCGCGTGGATGCCGGCGAGTTCGAGTTGCGTGTACCGGCCGAGCCAGCGCGACCGCCCACGTTCGTAGCGGAAACGCTCGATCTGGCGGAGTTGCCGGAAGACACATTGCCGGCGCCGACGCTCGCCTACGGGCCGAAGCCCGACGCGCTGCACCTGGCGGTGCCGACCCCGCCCCGGCGACCGAGTCCGTTGGTCGTGCCGGAGACGCCGGGCTATGCCTTGCCGGCGCTGCCGAGCTTCGAGGCCTTGCACCTGCCCACCGTCCCCGACATTCGGCTGCCGCATTTCGACGGCGAGCGTCCGGTGTTCGTGGAACCGCCGTTCAACGACGACTGGGCGTTCTCGCCGCAGGCCTACGTTTCAGCGCTGCTGGACAAGCTACGCGGCAAGGTCGGCGCGTGGCTCGACGGCGAGTCGGCGCTGCCGCTGGCCATCGAGCGTGCGCTGTTCGAGCGGGGACGTGGCCGGATCGAACTGGAAACGGCCGCCAGCGTCGAGCAGTTGTACGAGGACTTCGCCGCGCGCGGCTTCACCCAGCCACCGGGCATGTTGGCGGCGCGGGTCGACGCCGCCCGGCAGGCCGGTCAGAGTCGCATCGCCGAGTACAGCCGCGAAGTCGCGATCAAGCAGTTCGACGAGTCCCTCGCCAACATGCGGCTCGCAGTACAACAGGGCATCGCGCTCGAAGGGGTGGCGATCAATCTGCACACCGAGGAACAGCGCCTGGCCTTGCAGGCGGCGCAATTCCTGCGCGACAGCGCCATTGCGGTACTGAACGCCCGCATCAGTGCGTTCAACGCGCGGTTGCAGGCCTATCAGACCGAGGCGCAGGTTTTCGCCGAGCGCATCCGCGCCGAACTGGCCAAGGTCGAGGTTTATCGCGCCCAGATAGAGGGCGAGCGTGCGCGCGGGGAGATCAACGAACAGCGCGTTCGTCTGTATGCGGAACAGATTCGCGCGCTGAACAGCTTGGCCGACTTTTACCGGGCGCGTATCGAAGGCGTTAAAGCGCAAGCCGACGTCGAGCGCTCGATCATCGAGTCTTACAAGGCCGAAGTCGATGCCTACGGCGCGCGCTGGGATGCCTACGGCAAGGAGTGGGACGGCTATCGATCCAGCGTCGAGGCCGAGAACAGCAAGGTCACGGTCCATCGCAATCTGGTCGAGGCCTTCTCGGCGAAGGTGCAAGCCGTCACCGCCGGCAACGGCGCGCGGTTGGACCGCGAGCGTCTGCGTATTGCCCAGCACGGGCAGCAGATCACGGTGTTCCAGTCCGATTTGGAGCGCATACGCGCCTTGCTGGCGACCGAACAAGCGCGCCTGGGCGCAGTGGGGCAACGCGTGGAAGCCCAGGCGCGTATCTACACCGCGCAAGGCAGCGTCGAGCAATCGGCCAGTGCAGCAGCGGATCGCACGTTTCAGCTTGGTTTAGAGCGCGAGAACGCGCGTGTTAACACCCAACTCAAAGCCGCGGAGATCCGAGTGCAAGAAAACATCCAGCTCACCAGCCTGCTGTTGGAGGTACGCAAGATGCTGGCTCAGGTCATGGGCCAGCTCGCAGCCTCCAGCGCCGCCGCTGTCAACTACAGCGCCGCCGTCAGCAGCACGCGTAGCGAGTCCAAGTCGTGCAGCACCGACTTCAACTTCCAAGGCGAAATCGCCGATTCGAGTATCTGACCTGTGGCCGCTAGCCCAACGACAACGCCCCCGCGTCGCCGAACGCTCAACCCCGAACTGAAAGGCCTGCATTCCGAGTACGGCCAACTGCGCAGCGGCTTCGATGCGGCGACCCAACGCACGCAAACCCTCTCCGGTGCGCGTCGACGCTTGGCCGAGACCGCCAGCCCCGAACTGATCGTCCCCCGGAACGAGTTTCAAGCACCTTATGAGCTATCGAGGGTGCCTAACGGTGCCCGCGCGCTGCGGCAACTGGACGGGCAACTTGCCCAAGCCGAAGCGGCCAAACAAGCCTACGTCGCGCCGTTGCAGCAGATGGCGGGTAAGTACCGCGACTTCACCAACCGCACCCAGACTGAAACCCTAATGCGCAATGCGGGCGCCCCGGTCGCTGCGGCCCCGTCGATGGCCCATGGACTGCCGGTGACCGCCGCCGCGTCTGCGACGGCAAGAACGCCGACCGAGCCGGGTCGCCGCTCCGCGAACGCGGCATCGGGTTTGCCGAATGCACCGAGCCTGCGCCCAGGCGATGTCAACACGTTTACCGGCGCCAATGGCGCAACGCGCGCAGTGCCGAGCCTGTTGCAGAACGCGGGACAGCCGACCGGAGCCATTCGTACGCTGCCGACATCGATGGTCGCCCCGGCGTCGACGGCGCCACGCGTGGCGGACACGACCCAGCGCGCATTGGAAGGCGCTCGGGTCGCGGCGCTGCAATCGCGCGCCGACGCCGGCTCCCTGGTGACCGACGGGCTCGGTTCTGAAGCGGAGTTGATGCGGCGCTTCGAGATTTCCCAGGGCAGCTATCAGAACAAGGGCCGGCCCGGTTCGCGCGCAGCGGCGGCGCAGGCGTTGTTCGGCCAGTTGGGTGCGATGAATCAAGCCAGCGCCTCGGGCCAGCAGGCGGCGAATGGATTGATCCAAGCCGGCGCAAACGCCGAAAACGCGGCCAACGAAGCCTTTTCCCAGCGACGCCAAGAGGCGCGGCGCTTGGAGATGGACAGCGCTGCGGTACAGCAGCAACAGCTCGGCGAGGGGCAGCGCGTGCTGCGCACGCTCAACACGGCCGACGGCCGAACCGGCGCGTTGCGCCAGGACGGCAGCTTTACCCCGATCACCGACGCCAGCGGCCGACCGGTGCAGGAGGCCGTCAAGGCCGATCTGAGCGGACGCATCACGCCCAAAGACCAGCTCGACTACCTGGGCCAACAGCAACAGGCCGTGATGGACAGCTTGTCGCTCAATGAGGAACAGCGCGCCGAGCAACTGTCGGCCTTGGATGCACGCGCGCAGGCGTTGTTCGCGCCGACGGCACAAGCCAGGCCGACTTTGAGCCAGTTCCTTATCGAAGGCCGCCGGAAGAATCCCGGTGCTACCGACGCGCAATTGAAGGCGTTCTACCAACAAGAATTTGGTAATCCATGACGGACCTGATTAACCCCTACGACATTCCGGATACGACCGGATTGATCAACCCCTTTGCCCCCGTCCCGGTTGCTCCACCAACGAAGAAGCCGGCACCGACCGGCTTCTTGAGCGCCGCGGCGCGTGGCTTTAAGCGCAGCCTCCCGGAGACCCAAAGCCTGCTGTACGGCGCCGGGGCGGCTTTGGCCGGTGCGGTCGGTGCCGACGAATGGCGCGACAGCGCGTTGGCGAACTACCAGCGCATCGAGCGCGAGCAAGTTCGGCCGTTGCAGAACCAGGCGTCGTTCCAAGGCGTGTTGGCCGGCGACGACAGCGCGGGCGAATGGGCCGGCGATGTGCTGGGCAACTTCGGTGGACAGGCGTTGCAGAGCTTGGCGACGGCGGGAGCCGGCGCCGCGATCGGCAGCGCGGCGCCCGGCGCGGGCACGGCCGCAGGCGCGGTCGGCGGCCTGGTCGCGCGCGGTGCGGCGAAGAAACTGATCACCGAGTCGGTCGAGTCGCTGGTCGCGGACCAGATGCGCAAGGGCGTGTCGCGGGAACTGGCCGAGGCGGCCGGCAAGACCGCGCTGCAACGGCGGCTGCAACAGGTCGGCGGCGCGACCGTGGCCGGCTTGGGCCTGAACACTGCGCAAGAAACCGGCATCGCCTATACCGGCCGCGCCGAGGACGCGGCGACGACCGGCGAGTCGCTCGATGCCGGCGACGCGTGGCGCGCGCTCGGGGCGGGCGCGGTCGCGGGCGCAGTGGATAGTGCAGCCGAAGGGATCGGTGTTGGCCGCTTGCTGAAGGGCGCGTCGACCAGCCCGCGCGTCGCACGCCGATTGCTGGCGGGTGCGACACAGGGTGCGATCACGGAAGGTGCGACTGAAGGCGTTCAAGCCGCTGTGGAACGATGGGGTGCGCAGCGAGCCCTAACCGGCACGGAAGCAGTCGACGACTACATCGAGAACATTGCGGCCGGCGCATTGGGCGGCGGTGTGTTCGGTGCGGCGGGTGGTGTCCGTCGCGCGCTGCCCGAATCCCAGCCGCCGAACGCGCCGGCCCCGTTGGCGTTGCCGCCACCGGAGACGATGGTGGTTTCGCCCGATGGCGTAGTGGTCCCCAATAGTCCGGTTCCACCACGCGTGTATGCCGAAGCGGAGATGCTGTTTCCGCAGGGGCGTGGGATGTCGACCTCGCTCAAGAAACCGCCGCCCCCGCCCGGCACGTTTCTGGCGTTGCCGCCTCCGGACACGATGGTGGTCGATAGCGAGGGCACGGTTGTACCCAACAGCCCGGTAGCGCCGCGTGTCTATGCCGAGCCCGAGATGCGGTTTCCGCAGGGGCGTGGGATGTCGACCTCGCTCACCGGGAAGCCTCGGTCCGCGCCGCCGTCGCCGAGCGGATCGAACGCATCAGCCGGCGTGCTGCCTGATCCGAATAGCGGTCCTCTGTCGCGCGCGGTCCATGTGGCCGCACAGAACGGTGCGCTGCAAAAGGCGTCCGAGCCCACTCAGTTCGATAGCAGCACGCTTCTGCCGACGCGTGGCTTTGAGTCGCGCAGCGCGATGGACGCGTCGCGGGAGGCCGGCTCGCCGTCCCGGAACCTGTCCTTGCCGAACCGAGGAGAGGAGTCGCGCGCGGGGCTGCCCGATATTGCCCCGCGCCCGCCCGTGAATCCAGACCCGGAAGCGGTCAGCCGGGTCCGCGACTACCTCACCGCTCAAGCCGAACGCGGCCCGTTGCCGAAGACCGAGCAATTGGTGTCGGTCTTCGGCTTGACGAAGCGCTCGATGAGCCAGTTGCGTAATGAGGTACTCGTCGACCGACGCAAACGCATACAGGCCGAAGATTCCGCCTTGCGGGCAGCGCGTCCGATTGCTGCGCCTCCGCCGCCCGTGAGTGATGCCCTCGAACCGGCGGCGGTATTGACGCCGGCACCCAAGACCGTGCCGTCACGTTCGCCGGTCGTGCCTACGGCAATGGACGCAGCGACACCATCGAAGCCGATGACGTCGGTGCCCGACACGATCACATCGGAATTGCCATCGCCGACCGACGACCGGCCGACGTCGGCTGCGACTTCCACGGCTCGGCCCGCCGCATCGCCTGCATCGAACACCGCTGGCGAACTAGCTTCCAATGCGCCTGAGACGGTTGCCGACACGCGAGTCGCCGTAGCGGACGCGGATGCAACCACGTCGGGCGTGGCCGAGTCGGCACCTACCGCACCCGCGAGCTTTCGCGCGGCCGTAGACGCGGACACGCCTGCCCAGACCCAACCCGCATCTGCACCGGCCGCGCAACCCCACGCAGCGGTCGCACGTGCGCCGGCAGACATCGTCGCGGCCGACTCCAGTCCCTCCGTGCCAGCTAGCAATCATCAACGCGGCATATTCCTTCGCGTGCGCGACGTTTACGGGCAAACCCACCGCATACGCACGACGGACCTGGAAGGTACGGGCAAGCTGCTGCCCCGATTTGCGGCCAACGGCCAGCGCAAGGCCGGCGGCGGTATCGCGCGCGCGAACCTCGATCCGGACGGCAGCCGCGCGCGGGAAGCCTGGAAGGGTGTGCGCGAGATCACTCGGCGCGGTGCGCAGTCGGCGGCCGACGAAGGATTCCGATCCCGGCGTGCCGCCTTGGTGGCGATCGAACAACACGGCCAATCGCCCGAGGACTTCGACTTGGTGTCGCGCGGCGGCGGACTCGTAGCGGTGCGTAAGCGACGAATGGCAGAGCCAGTTGCAGCCGCAACTAACGCACCCGAGTCGGACCGCAACGTCGACACCGATACGTCGCCGCCGTTGCAAGCGGCGTCTGCGCCATCCCCCCTGCCATCCGTCCCGGAGGCAGCCTATGATTCGCCGTCCAACGACAAGGAGCAGCGCAGTGGGGAACTACTTGACTCAAGTCATCAAAGCCATCGGTCGGGAGAACTTCGAGGCGCTGAACACCAGCGACCTGCCGATCCTGGACGTGTGGAATCTGCTGGAGATTTGGTACGTAGGCAGCCCGAAGCAGTTCCGGCAATTGATCGAAAACGGCGAACTCGTGCCGCTGCTGAAGAAAACGTACCGTCACGCTCTGGACGAAGCGTGCGACACGCGGCAGATGAACCTGCATCTGACGCCGAGCGAGTGCCTGCAAATGGCCGGGCTGCCCCTGACGCTGTAACCGCGCCGTCCGACTTCACCCTCACCGACGAACTCGAATTCCGGGGTGTCGGTGAGGTCACGAAGTTCAACCACAACCTCAGCGCTATCCGGGTACTCAAGGCCGTTGAGGCACGCGGCACCCCGGCGACGCGGGACGAACAGTCCACGCTGGCACGCTACGTCGGCTGGGGGGGATTGCCGCAGGCCTTCCGCCACCCGACCACGGGCGCGACCAAGAAGGGCTGGGAAGAACGCGCGACCGACCTGCAAGCGGCGTTGTCTGCCGAGGAGTTGGCCGCCGCAGGCCGGTCCACGCAGGACGCACACTACACCGCACGCAATGTAGTCGACGTGATGTGGGCGGCGGTGCAGCGCCTGGGGTTCACCCACGGCCGCGTGCTGGAACCGAGCCTGGGCACCGGCAATTTCTTTGGCCGGATGCCGGCGTCTCTGCGCGCGGCGACCCAGCGTACGGGCGTGGAACTGGACGCGATCACCGGGCGCATTGCGCGGCTGTTGTATCCCACGGCCAACGTGCAGGTGCGCGGGTTCCATGAGCTGCGCACGGTGCCCGACAGCTTCGACCTGGTCATCGGCAATCCGCCGTTCGGGGCGCAGTCGGTGCACGACCCGCAGTACCCGGACCTGTCGCGCTTCAGCATCCACAATTACTTCTTCGCCAAATCCGTCGCGGCCCTGCGCCCTGGCGGCCTGTTGGCGATGGTGGTGTCGAACTCGTTCCTCGACGCGAACACGCGCACGACCCGCCAGTGGATCGCCGAACGCGCGCGGTTCCTCGGCGCGATCCGCCTGCCGCAAACCGCGTTCGCCCAGAACGCCGGCACCACGGTCACCACCGACATCGTCTTCCTGCAACGGCTGTCGGACGGAGAGGCCTCCAATCCGGAGGCGTGGGTGCAGGTCGGCGAGGCACGGGACGAGGCGGCAGGCGAGTCGTTCGCCCTGAACCGCACCTTCCTCGATCACCCGGAGCGAATGCTGGGCCGCATGGTGTGGAGCACCCACACCACCTACGGCGCGCAGGGCGCGGTGTTGCAGGCGACCCCCGGTGTCGATCTGACCCAGGCCTTGAACGAGGCGGTATCCACCCTGCCTCAAGCGGTGTACCGCCCGCCCGGTGCCTCCATCGAGCAGATGGAACAGGCCGCCCGCAAGACCGAGCAAGCGTCCGAGCGCGTCGGCAACCCCGCGTCGGGCGTCAAGGTCTACGGCTATTACGTCGATGGCCAGGGCACGCTTCGCCAACGCCAACCGGACCACAACGGCGAAGTCACCCACGTCGAGACGAGCTTCAAGGCCGGCGACACCGAGCGCGTGCGCGGGATGGTCGTGATTCGCAACGCGATGCGGAGGTTGTTGGCGGCCGAACTGCGCGAGGCGAGTACCGATGCGGAGCTGGCCGACCTGCGCACGGACTTGAATCGGGTCTACGACACGTACACGAAGGCCTCGGGTTTGCTGAGCCGCGACGTCAACAAGCGCGCGTTCCGTCCCGATCCGGACTCGCCGCTGCTGTTGAGTTTGGAACGAGACTATGACCGCGGCGTCTCGCGCGAGGCGGCCAAGAAGCGCGGCATTGAGGCGCGACCGGAATCGGCCCGCAAGGCCGACCTGTTCACCAAGCGCGTGCAGTACCCGATTCGCCCCGTTACTCAGGCGAGCGATGCCAAGAGCGCGATGTTGGCCTCGCTCAACGAGCACGGCCGCATCGACATGGACTTCATGCGCGCGCTGTACCACAGCCCCACGGCCGAGGACATGCTGCGTGAACTGGGCGACCTGGCGTATGGCCTGCCGGATGGCACCGTCGAACCTGCGGACGGATACCTGTCGGGCAACGTCAAAGCCAAGCTCGTCGCTGCGCGCGCGGCAGCAGAGCAAGACCCTGCGTATCGCCGCAACGTCGAAGCGCTGGAAGCGGTGCAGCCGGTGGATGTGGACCCGGCCGATATTTTCGTGCAGCTCGGCACGCCGTGGATACCGGCGAGCGACTACGCCGCATTCGCCATGGAGACCTTCGAGGGCCGATTGACGGGCCAGCATGTGCCCGCGCTCGGGCAGTGGGCGGTCAAGGTCAAGAGCCAGAACGAGGTGCTCAACCTGGATCGGTGGGGGACGCCGCGCATGGGCGCGGACGAGTTGATGGCCGACTTGATGATGAACAAGTCGATCAGCGTCTACGACCCCAGCGGCGTGCGCGACAAGCCACCGATCCTCAACAAGGAGGCGACCGCCGCCGCACAGGGCAAGGCCGCCGAACTGGCCCAGGCCTTCGGCGATTGGATCTGGAAAGACCCCGACCGGCGCGAGCGCCTGGCGCGGTTCTACAACGACACCTTCAACACGAATGTCGAGCGCCGGTTCGATGGCGCCCACATGAGCTTTCCGGGCATGGCGCGCGGCATTCTCGCCGACGGTCAACTGCGGCCCCACCAATCCGGGTTCGCCTACCGGATGATTCAGGACGGTATCGCGCTGGCCGAGCACGTCGTCGGCGCCGGCAAGACGTACGCCTCCATCGCGGGCGTGATGGAGATGCGCCGGCTCGGCCTGTGGCGCAAGCCCATGATCGTGGTGCCGAACCATCTCGTCGATCAGTGGTCGGTCGACTTCCTGCGGCTCTACCCCGGCGCGAACGTCCTGGCCGCCAGTCGCCAGGACTTCGAGCGCGGTAAACGGCGCGAACTGTTTGGGCGCATCGCGACCGGCGAGTGGGATGCGGTGATCGTGGCCCATTCCTCGTTCGGCTTCATTCCGCTACCGGCCGACGCCGAGGCCGCCATCCTCACGACCGAGGTGGGCGAAATCACCGAAGCGCTGGACGCGATGCGGGACAGCGAAGGCAAGAAGTCACTGTCGTTCAAGCAGCTGCAGAAACGTAAGGATCGCATCGCCGAACGACTGGAACGTATTGCGGAACGCGGCCGGGACGACCTGCTGGATTTCGCTGAGATGGGCGTTGATGCCCTGGTCGTCGATGAAGCGCATGAGTTCAAGAACCTGTACTTCGTCACCACGCAGCGCAACGTCGCTGGCCTGGGAAATCCGGAGGGGTCTAAGAAGGCCTTCGACCTGTTCGTGAAGATGCGATACCTCGAGGGCGTGCAGCAAGGCAAGAACCGGGTGTTCCTGACCGGCACGCCCGTGTCCAACACGTTGTCGGAGGTGTTCCACTTCCAGCGCTACCTGCAATATGGTGCCTTGCGCCAATTGAACCTGACCCAGTTCGACGCCTGGTCGGGCACGTTCGGGGCGATGGTCGCCGATTGGGAGATGGATGCGGCCGGTCGCTTCAAGGAGAAGAAGCGCTTCAGCAAGTTCGCCAACTTGCCCGAGCTGCGCACGATGTGGCGGCAATTTGCCGACACCGTGACCCGAGCGGACCTGATTCGCGATGCCCAGGCGCAGGGGCAGCGGTTTCCGTTGCCCAAGATCAAGACCGGCGGTCCGCAAAACATCGTCGTCGAGCGCTCGCCGCTACAGGCGGCCTACATCGGTATTCCCAAACCGCAGCTCGACGCAAACGGACAGCCCTTGCTCGATCCGGAGACCGGAGCACCGAAGGAGCAATACCCGCGCGATTCGATCATCGGGCGCATGGAGAACATGCCCAAAGACCCGAGCATCGACAACCATCTGAAGGCGACGGGCGATGCGCGCAAGGCCGGGTTGGACTATCGCCTGATCGATCCGTCCGCGCCGGACTTTGCCGGTTCCAAGATCAATACTGCCGTCAGCCACATCGTGCGGATCTGGAAAGCGAACAAGGCCCGTCGCGGCACCCAGCTCGTCTTCTGCGATCTATCGGTCCCGGCCTCCGCGCGTGGACGGGCGACCGAGGCGGCGCAGTCGAAGGGACCGGTGTGGTTCGTGCGAAACGAGTCCGGTCAGTTGGCGCATGTGGAAGGCGCCAAGGTGGCGCTATCGGCCTGGCCGGATCGACTGTTCTTCCTGCATAAGAAGCGCGGCGCGCAGGTCATCATCGATGCCGCCTCCGGCGCCGAGGTCGCTCGTGATGTCAAACGCCAGGATGCGATCGATCTGGCCAACGCACGATTGGCGAAGGAGCGCGAGCACTGGCAGTCCACCTTCGAGTCCCAAGCGATTCCCCCGGAGGACATCGACGCCTACGTCGCGCGCTGGGAGGCCGATCAAGCCGAAGCCGAAGGCGCCAAGGCTGAGGATGGCGAAGGTGAGTCCGACACCGCGCAGCCGGTCATTAGCCTGGACGAGCTACTCGCCGATCAAAGCCGCTTCAGCGTCTACGACGACGTCAAGGCGAAGCTGATCGCACATGGCATTCCCGCTGACCAGATCGCGTTCATTCACGACTACGCCACCGATCAACGCAAGGCCGACCTGTACGCCAAGGTCAATCGCGGTGACATCCGCGTCCTGATGGGCTCCACGGCGAAGATGGGCGCCGGCATGAACGTCCAGCGCAAGCTGGTCGGGTTGCACGATCTGGATGCGCCGTGGCGGCCGTCCGATCTGGCACAGCGCCAGGGGCGTATCGACCGGCAGGGCAACGAGTTCTACGAGGCCGATCCGGACGGGTTCGAGATCGAGATTCTGCGCTACGCGACCAAGCAAACCTACGACGCGAGGCAATGGGAGATTCTGGAGAGCAAGGCGGGTGGCATTGAGTCGTTCCGTGCCGGCGACGCCAGCGTTCGCGAGATCGAGGACGTATCCAGCGAGGCGGCCAATGCGGCCGAGATGAAGGGATCGGCATCCGGCAATCCCTTGATTCTGGAGTCGGTGCGCCTGCGTAGCCAAGTCCGAAATCTGGAAGCGCAGGAGCGCTCGCACAAGCGGTCGATTCACCAATTGGAAACCATCGTCCGTGTGTTCAATAAGGGCGACGACCGACGCTACGCAGACCGGGACCGTACCCGGCGGGCTGTCGAGCAGCTCGACCGCGACGGCCCCTTTGCGTTGACCTTGGGGCAACGTACCTTCGACGAACGAAAGGCGGTCAAAGTCGAACCTGTGTTGGCAGCCTTCAAGCGAGCCACTGCGGCCGATGGCCCTGTCCATGTCGGGACGTTCCGTAACGCGACCATCGACATCGAATACCGCGGCGACGAATTCCGAGTCAGCCTGCAAGTCGACGGCTTCGGCGTTGGCACGACCGATCTCGGTCGGGAAGGCATTACCCCGAGCGGTTTCGTCACCCGTTTGGAGAATATGGTCAAGGGGTCCGAGCGGCTGGTGGCCGAGGCCGAGGCACGGGTCCAGAAGTTCGAGCGCGAAGCCAAACAGGCCAGCGAGGAAATGACGCGTGCGTTTCCGCAGCAAGCCGAACTGGACGCGAAGCGGGACCGGTTCCAGAAGGTCGTGGCGGCGTTGCGGGCTGGCAAGCAGGCCGTTGACGGCGACCCGGCGCCGATCGGGGCATTTAGCCGTCCGCGCCGGCCCGTCGCGCGCGGCATGGAAGCCACTGCCGTCCGTCGCGCTATCGCCCCGATCATCGCGCGCTGGTCGGTCAACGCACCCCGTGTGGTCGTGGTCGAGACGGGCGAGGACTTGCCGGCGTCTGCAAAGTCCGAAGAGGACTACAACGAGAGCGAAGGGTTCCATGACGGTCGAGGCACGGTCTACTTGGTCGCGGCGAATCTAGAAGACGCCGACCGTGCCAAAGCCGTGCTCGCACATGAAGCAGTTGGGCACTACGGTATCGAGTCGATCACCGGGCCGGCACTCTGGGAGCAATTGGAATCGACGGTGGATCGAATGCGGTCCAGTGGTCGCTACGCCGACCTGTTTGCAGACGTTGATCGCCGCTATAAGGGCGCCAATCGGGTCATCGCCACGCGTGAGGCGATTGCGATCATGGCCGAACGGGGCATCCAGAACAGCGTCATCGACCGGGTGATCGCGGCCGTGCTTCGCTTCCTTCGTACGCTGGGATTCAGCTTTCGCTTCAGCCGGGCCGAACTGCGTCAACTGATCGTCAAGGCGGCCCGGTACGTGCGCGACGGCGCCCGCCCGCGCGCAGTGCCGCTGAGCGAGGCTGCGGCCTATTCCCGGCCGGCGCCGCGTTTCTACTCGGCTTTTACCGAGGCGATCCGCCAGGCCAAGGGTGCCCCGAAGGCCGGCTCGTCGGAACAGTGGAAGCAATGGCTCGACGGCGCGCAGCGCCGGGGCGAGTTTCGTCAAGGCGAACGTGATTGGTCGGGGGTGGATGATTGGCTGAAGGGGCAAGGTCGAATCACTCGCCAGGAGCTTGAGGGCTTTGTCGAGTCCAACGAATTGATGATCTACGAGACCCTCCTCTTCGACTTGTCCAAGCCGCTCGCGCCAGAGGAATGGATGACGGCCAAGGTGCCGGTTGTATTGCAGGAGGATGCCAGCAAGCTGGCCGAGCACGGATTCGAGGTCGTCGAACTGCGCGACGACCCGCATCGATTGAAGCGACTGCAACATAGGGACAGGCTGGGTGTACTCGTCTCGGCCGATAGTCTCTACGAACCCTTCGGCGAGGAACTCTACCAAGCGGCAATGAAGATTGAGCAAGCCAACGGCGATCGGAGCCTCAAGGAGCTGTACAAGGAGTACTCAGTGATCGGTGGCGAACGCTATCGAGAGCTATTGTTGAGCATCCCACGCGGTCGCCGTCACCTGACGCACGGACAGCGTGAGCGTAGAGAAACGCTGGCAGCGCGCCCGTCCAGCACGCTTACTCGCGCAGAGAGAGCAGAGCTTGGCGATGTCTCCCAAGGCGAATATTTCACTCACCACTTTCCGCAGGACTCCAACATCCTCGCGCACGTCCGATTCAGCGAACGGACCGACAAAGACGGGCGCAGTGTCCTTTTCATCGAAGAAATTCAATCGGACTGGCACCAGCAAGGCCGAAAGGAAGGCTACCGGCCCCGTGGACCGGATACGGCCGAGGAAGCTGAATATCGGGCACTGTCGTATCGGGCAGAAGGCAACGAGGAGCTAACCGAGGAAGAGGAACAGCGATTCTCGGCGCTGTACGAAATCTACGGAGAGGATGAGTCCAGTGGCGTCCCCGATGCTCCGATGAAAAACGCGGCCGATTGGTCTTTGCTGGCGTTCAAGCGGATGGTCCGATGGGCCGTCGATCACGGGTTGGATCGAATCGCATGGACTTCAGGCGAACAACAAGCACTTCGTTTCGGCGGCAACGATCAGAAGCGCGAACGTCGGAAACGGGGCTTGCAGATGTTCTACGACCAAATTGTGCCTACGGCGGTCAACCAATGGGCGAAGCGCTTCGGCGCGCGCAGCGAGCGGGGCGAACTCGGTTTTGAGGGCGAGGCCGACGGTGGGTCGCACGTTCTGGACATTACCCCGGCGATGCGAGAGGCCGCGCGCGCGGGGTTGCCGATGTTCAGCCGACCCGATCCGGATCGTTCGGCGGCCCGGCTGAAGGCGTCGCCGGAGGGACGAGCGCCCGTAAAGAGCTGGCTGGCCAAACGCGGCATCGCCAAGCTCACCGACTTGAAACCGGCGTTGCTCGGCGCGGTGCCGATGAATGCGCTGGCCGATTTTGCGCCCAAGCAGATGCCGGGCATCGGGCACTATCTGGATCTGCGCTACCAACTCGACGCCTATCGCCACCAACGCTATGTCGAAACGGATGCCATCGCACAGGCCTGGTTGTCGTTTGCGACGGTCGGCGGTGCGCGCGCGCTGCTGAGCCGAGAACCCACGGCACGGGCGCGTGCATTGGCGGACCTGATGCACGACAGCACGGTCGCGGGGGTCGATCCCACGCTGCCCGAGGCGACCTACCAGAAAGACTCGGAGAAGGTCCGTTTGCACCGGGCACTTCGGCAGCGGTACGAGGCCTTGCCTGCCGAGGGTCAGAAGCTCTACGTCTCGGCGCGCAATGCGTACACGGAGCAAATGAAGCTGATCGAGAAGGCGCTGGTCGACAACCTGAAGCGCGCCATCCAGATCAACCGGAATCGGGCGGACCGATCGTACGTCGAACGGCTGGAAGAGATCGACGAAGACCCCGAGTTGGACGACGCCGGAAAAGAGGAGGAACGGACGCGCGCCGCATACGCTCACGCAGCGGGGCTTCGCAAAGCCAACCGGCAAGCGAATGTGCAGGTCATTCGATTGCAGCGGAAGTTCCAGGCGCAGCGCGTGGAGGCCCCGTACTTTCCGCTGAAGCGCTTTGGCCGCTACTTTGCGGTGGTCAAGCGTGACGGTCGAATGGTGGGATTCTCCAAGTTCGAGGGCAAAGCCGAACTGGACGCCTTTGCCGAGAAGATGCGGGGCGAAGGACAGGAGGTCCGAACCGGGGTGGATACCGAGAAGAACACGCTGCGGCAGCCCATTGACCCGCGCTTCGTGAGCGACGTGCAGCAGATTCTGGAGAACGCCGATGCACCGGACTTCCTGCGCGATGAGATCTACCAGCTCTACCTAGAGCGCTTACCTGATCTGAGCCTGCGCAAGAGCTTCATCCATCGCAAGAAGGTGCCCGGCTACAACGCAGACGCCCTCCGAGCGTTCGGCAGTGCCATGTTCCATGGCAGCTATCAGCTCGCCCGCCTCAAGTACGCCTTGGAGATGGGCGAAGCCCTGGATGTCGCCGAACAGCAGGCCAAACAACACGCGCCGATCGATGGGGTGCTGCTGGTCAATGAACTGCGTAAGCGGCATGAGTTCATCCTGAACCCGCAGGGCGGCGTCGCGGCACAAGTCGCCACTAGTGCGGCCTTCGTCTATCACCTGGGCGCGAATCCGGCGCACCTGTTCCTCAACGCCACGCAGACCTTGATGCTCGGGGTGCCGATCCTGGGCTCGCGCTATGGATTCGGCCGTGCCAGCCGGGCCTTGGCCCAGGCGACGCGGGATTTTGCCCAAGGGCGCGGGCACATCGAGCGCGCCGCGTTGACCCCGGCCGAGCAGAAGGCCGCCCAGGCCTTCATCGACATGGGCGTTTGGGAGAAGACCCAGGCGCACGACCTGGCCGGCGTCGGCGACAAGGGAGTGGAGTATTCGGCGGTGCGACAACGCGTGATGGCGAAGCTGGGTTGGATTTTCCATCAGTCCGAGCGGTTCAACCGCGAAGTGACCTCGTTGACGGCCTATCGGCTGGCGCGGGAGGCCGGTGATCCGCACGACGCCGCGGTGCAGCGGGCGGCCAAGCTGACCTACGAGGTGCACTTCGACTACTCGGCGGCCAACCGCCCGCGCTGGTTGCAAGGTGACGTGGCGAAGGTGTTGTTCGTGTTTCGTAACTACAACGTCAACCTGATCTATCGGCTGTTCCGCGACGTACACGAATCCTTCCGCGCGGAGACGCCGGCTGCCCGTTCTGAAGCCCGGCGGCAGCTCGGCGCGATGATGGGGTTGTACGCGCTCATGGCCGGCGTCACCGGAGTGCCGCTGTACGGGCTCGCGGTCATGCTGGCGGGGGTGTTCGATGACGAGGACGACCCGTTCACCGCGGAACAGCAGTTCGTGCAGGGAGCGCAGGAGCTGCTTGGGGAAGAGGCCGCCCGCTTGCTGCTGCGCGGTGTGCCGGGAACCGTGTTGGGCGTTGATGTTTCCGAGCGCATCGGCCTGCCGAATCTGTGGTTCCGCAGTCCGGATCGGGAACTGGAAGGGCGCGATGCGTATTTGTTCTGGATGGAGCAGGTGCTTGGTGCCGCATTGGCGATCCCGAAGAACGTATTCACTGGGCTCCAACAGATGCACGAAGGCCACATCGAGCGCGGCACCGAAACCATGCTGCCGGCGTTCCTGCGCTCACCGCTCCGCGCGCTGCGCTACGCAGGCGAAGGGGCGACCACGCTCGATGGCGAGGCCATTACTGACGTCGGCCCGGCAGGGGTCTTGGCGCAGGCACTGGGACTGTCCCCGCTGGCCGTCGCCGAGCAGTACGCGAAGAACAGCGAGCTGAAAGGGGCCGATGCCCGGATGACCCGGCGCCGGCAGCGCCTCATCAATCATTACTTCCTCGCGATCCGACAACTAGACGGAGATGGGGCGAGAGAGGTGCTGGAGGAGGTTCGGGAATTCAACCGAGCAAATCCGGCCTATTCAATTACCCGCGAAACTTTGCAACGCTCACAGCAGGCCCGTCGTCGCCATTCTGCTTTGAGCGTGAGTGGCATCACCGTAACGCGCCGCATGCGCGCCCTAGTAGGCTATCAACCGAAGGGGGTAGAGTCCGACGGCTGAGAATAGGGGGCGAACGGTGTTGCAAACGTAGCCAATGACGCGAACAAAGCCTGGCGATAGCTAGGCGATGACGTCTTTCTACTGCGTCGTCATGCAACGCTCCCTGCGATCACCCGCAGGATGGTGCCGGGTCAACGGACATGTCTGTGGCTGTGTCTGCTTAGCAACTCATCGTGCTTCGCCTCAGCCTCGGCGCGAATCGCGTCCGGATATCGACTCACCCAGCCAACGACGTAATCGATTGCTCGTTCAAAGGTCTTAGTCCAAACGTAATGACGTCGTTTGAGGTCGTCGCGATGGCAGCCAATATGACCCACCCAGCCGTTACGGGTAGCAAGAGGGCCTACTAGCGCGACTCTCGTCCTCGCCACAGTGATCTCAACACTGTCGCTCGCATCGACGCTGCCATAGTTCGGGCGAGCCCACTCGAATCCAGGCGGGAGTTCTGGCAACGAGCCGATGTTCCCGGGGGACATGCCTCTAGAGCCGAGTGAGGGAAGATCTGTGACCATGGGCGCATTCTGCGGTACGCAGTCTCAGTGGCCGCGACCGGTCATCGCCAACGATGAACTGTTAAGCCACTGTCGGTGTGCTGGGCATAAGCACGGTGGCGACGCGGCAGGTTTTCAAGTGAGCGTTGTCGGGCAACCTAGATCGGCAGAAAATGTCCGGGCAGAACGAAAATCGGCGCCTTCGATTGAAGGCGCCGACTAGTTAACCATCTCGCAATTATGATCGAAAGCTATTTCAGGGCAGGCAAGACGATGGAGCCGGCGAGCCTCTCGCCGACGCCGTTCTCGGACTCGGGGGCATAACTCCAGAAGACGACAAGATCGCACTTGCCGAGTACTTCACGGATTTTTGTGAAGCGACCCGAGAGGCTTACGGCCTGTTTTATTGATTGGCCTGGCTGAATCGTCATGGTTCCGAGCACGCCGTCATCGATAACAAGCTTGTCGGCTGGTCTAGGGCAAGGGTGGTAATTGTCGCCATATTCCGGAAATGATTCGACGGCGATCCAGATGGCTGTGTCCTGTACGCCAGGTACTGAGCTTCTCGTGATCACAGCTGGTGCAGATCCGTTGTACTTGAGCTCAAAATTAAGGACCGCATCGCCCTGCTTTAGATCTACATCAGGGCTAACAGTCATGCCGAAATCGGAACCCGCAAGAGCAGCTTGGCAGGGGGCGAGTAACAAAAGCATCAGCAATAGATTTCTCATGCGTCCATTCCTTATTTGAAGTTGCACTTTTTCTTATCAGCTTCGCACTCGGCTCTATTTTGTTTGATCTTCTTGATTCTGGCGTCAATGACTTGCTGACAGCCAAAATTTTGCCCGTGCTTAGCCTTCTTCAGGCAGGACATTTCGACAGTGGTGGCGGTAAGTTCAAGTGCCTGCTTTTGATCTAGCCCACCAAAATCAACCAGAGGTATCGTACTGCCCTTATTCGCCGGAATCGAGCAGAAGCTGACGATCCTGCTGTCTTGAGACATTTCTTTCGCGTGACATTCTTCGTGCGCGACGAGACACGCGCTCATTCCGCAATAGCCACCGGAAGAATCTCCGTCGATCTTAACTACAAGCTCACCGCCAGCGCCACAAACTACTGTATTGGCGGGTACTGGGGGCTTCTTGTCCAGCCCGAAGGGATCGATTGACCGAAGCGGGTCGCTACCCACATAGCCGTACAGCGATAGTCCGCCTTTGAGGCCGATGGGATCCGCCTGTGTATAGCGGCCAATCTTGGGATCGTAGTCACGGAAGTAGTTGTAATTCATGCCCGTTGCCGCATCAAAGCGCTGCCCCGGGAACCGCATGTCCAACACGAACGCGGTGCCGTCCTGATCGGGGTCCTGGTTCGGCGGGTTGTTGCCGAAGGCTTCGCCCTTGGCGTCCCAGGTCCAGACCGCGAGGTTGCGGCTCGGGTCGATCACTGCGCGTGGGGTGCCCAGGTGGTCGGGTTGCACGTAACGCAGGGTCTGCGCCACGCCAGCTCCCACCACGAGGCCGACCGGTGCCTCGCCTAGCCAGATGGCTTGCTGCTTGGTCGCGCCGTTGGCGTCGTAGTCGCCGATCCAGCGCCCCGCTTCGTCGTACAGGGTGTAGCCGGTGATCGCACCCGTCGCGTTGTCGGCCCGCGAGACCCGCTGGCCTTTGGCGTTGTAGCGGTAGCTGGCTTTCACCACACCGGCCTGCTTGACCTGGCTCATACGGTCGTTGGCGTTGTAGACGAACTCCTTGGCCGTGCCGCCGATGTTGAGGGTGTTGCCGACCGGGTCGTAACCGCGGCTGATGCCGCCGACGTTGCTGAGACGATGGCTGGTGCCTGGGTAGGTGTAGCTGGTGGTGATGCCGCCGTGCAGCAGGCTATTGCGGTTGCCGGTGGCGTCGTAGCCGTAGGTCTCCAGCGGCGTGCCGGTCGGGCCGTCGCGGGTGATCTTGAGCCGGCCCAGGGTGTCGTAGTCGTACTTGGCCAGGAACGCGCTTTGCAGACCGTCCTTGAGTTCGGTCAGTTCGCCGACTTCGTTGTAGCCGTAGGCCAACGACAAGCCACCACTGGCGCTGTCGAGGATCGTCTTGGCGCGGTAGTCCTGGTCGTAGGTGCGGGCCAGGCTGCGGCCGTTGCCGTAGGTCCAGCCGGTGGCCGGGCCGAACGGTTCGTAAGCCGCATTGTTGAGCAGCACCGTGCGCACGCCGCCGGCCGGCTTGACGCCGACTTCGGTGACCTGATCCAGGGTGTTGCGGACGTAGTCGACGAGGGCATTGTCCGGGTAGGTGATGCTGCGCACCTGGCCCGAGCTGGTGTAGGCGTAGCGCAGGGTGAAGCTGCGGGTGCCGACGGTCTGCATCTTGCGCACGAGCTGACCCCAGCGGTCGTAGCAGTACTTCAGCTCGGTGCCGTCGGCGCGCATCGCGGTCACACGCCCCAGGGCGAAGTTCTCGCCGGCGGCGCAGACCGAGTTGACGGTGTCGTAGTCGTACTCGACGTCGGCCGTACCGCCGCTGTAGGACACCGTCTTCGGCCGGTTCAAGGCATCGTAGGTGTAGGTATGCGCCTGGGCGTCGTTGGCGTCCTGCTTGCTCGCGAGCAGGCCGGCGCTGTTGTAGCCGTAGGTGGTGATGCCGGTGTCCGGGCTCGACAGCTGGACCTGGTCGCCGAAGCCGTTATAGCCGTAGGTCGTGTTCAAGCCCTTCGGGTCGGTGACCTTCGTGACCTGGTCGAGCGCGTTGTATTCCAGCTTGGTCTCGACCGCGAGGCCGCCGACGTCCTGCAAGGTGCGGCTCAGACGATCGAGCGGGTCGTGGTCTTGATCCGTCTTGCGAGTCAAGGCGTCAGTGGTCAGGTCCGGATTGCCGTCGGGGTCATAACTGAAGGTGGTCGCGTGTGCCAACGAATCCTTGACGGTCTGCAACTGTCCGAGCGTGTTGAAGACGCGCGACAGGGTGCGCTTCAAGGTGCCGGACGCGGTCTTGGTGTCTTCCTGCTTGCGATTGCCGGCCAGGTCGAGGGTGTACTGGATCTTGTTGCCGGCCTTGTCAGCCACGCTGGTCAGGCGCTGGGCGGTGTCGTAGGTGTAGGTAATGTAGGCGCCGCCCGGCGGGGTGATGCGCTTGACCAGGCCGGTCGGCCAATACTCGACCCGGGTGATGCGGTCGTCGGTCTCGACGCTGTTGTCGGCACCGCGCACCTTGGTCGCGGTCAACCAGCCGCGCGGGTGGTACTCGTAGTCGGTGACGATGCCGTTGGCGTCGACAACCGACAGCGGACGGCCCTGCGGGTCGTAGCCGAAGGTCTCGGTCGTGCGGCCCAGCGCATCGACGACCTTGCGCAGGTCGCCCTTGCGGTAGGTGCACAGCGCCGGCTGTGTCGCGCAGGTGCTGTCGTCGCTGCCGTAGTACTGGAAGGTCGTGACGTCGTTGACGTCGCTACGCGGGCCATCGACCGACTTGACCAGGCCCAGGATCGGGCAGGTGCTGTTGCTCGCGGCGACGTCGGCGGCTTCGCAGTAGGCATAGGCCGTCGTGCGGGTTTGGTTGCTGACCGTGTCGCGCGCGGTGACCGTGACCGGTTGCAGGCGCGCGTTGCGAACGATGCGGGTCTCGCGGTTACCGACCTGGGTCAGCACGGTGCGGTTGCTGGCCACATCGCGACGTTCCGTGCTGCTGCGCTCCTGCGCCAGCCCGACCGCCTCCTTGACCGTATGCGTGCGCGCCGGCAGCCCGGTGACCGGGTCGTTGGCTTCGGCATACGTGTGCTTGGTCTGGGTGCCGTTGCGGTCGGTGACGGTGTCGAGGCGACGGCGGAAGTCGACGGACTCGGGGTAGTAAGTGCTGGCGACGGTGCCCTTGCTGTCGACCACATCGCCTGGTCTGCGCGGCTTGGGCAGCGTGGAACCGGCGTCGTTCAAACCATAGTTGGTCTGATAGCCGAGAGCGTCCGTTACAACAGCGCCGCCCTGGGGGGTGTAGGCCAGGGACACCTTGTCCACTCCCCCGGCGTGTTGACTAACGATCAGGCGGCCCTGCGTGTCGTAGGAGAACGTACTGAACCGCACCCCTCCCTCGGCGCTGATACCAGTCAGGTGCAGCGGGAAGTTGGTGTCCTCGTAGTGGTAGGTGCGCGACTCCGGCGACGCGAACTGCACCGTCTGCACCTGGCCGTTCGCGTTATACCCATAGGTCGCAAGCGCCGAGCCGGCCGAGGTGATCGAGGTAATGGGTGAGGCAGTGGACAGGCCACCGTAGTTAACGACCATCGACCGGCCGCTGGAGTGGCTGATCGTCGTCAGTCGACCCGCTGCGTCGTAGACGTAGGCCAGGCTGGTGCCATTCTCGAAACGCCGCTCAACCACGCGGCCACTGGCATTAAAGACCATTACCTCATCTGAGCGGCTCAGCTCCCAGGTGGTTCCGTTCGCGATGATGCGATCGCCGCTGTCGTCTGCGGCCTCGAAGACATTCGAGCCCAGATTGCGGAAGGCCAGATGGGAGCCATTCGGCTGCACCAGGCCAATGACGGTCGGGTAATCGTTGGCGTTGATCGCAAGCTTGAAGTCGTGCGAATGCGTCCAACCATGGCCGAACCCGCCATTGCCGTTGTTGGAAGTGGCCGAGTGGTAGTAGCGCTGGAGCAAAATCCAGCCCAGATCGAAATCAGTTTCGGTCTCGAACTTGTCGCCCGTGGAGATGTCTGTAGGGTTCCCGACGAGATTGCACGGCTCGCATGCGACTAGCGGGGCCTCCAGCGTGTGCTTGTAGACGTCGTTCTTGCAAACGTTCCCGGTATTCCAGGTCAGGTGCTCGTTCGAGCAACGGCGGCGATCACGCAGCGCGGAGTCGTCGGCCGAGTAGGTTGTGCAGGCCCCACCGCCAGTAGGCTTGGCGACGTATCGCACGTCATAGTAGGTAGCTTCTTGGTGCGCAACGCCGTCGCTCCAGAAGCGTACCCCACGCCATGCTCCATCAACGGTTATCGTCGTATTGGGCGTGCAGCCTGCGGCTGTGCTCTTGTTGTTGTAGTACGCGCGTATCGCATCCAGGTTCGCCTGTTCGGACGTGGTCGAGCCGCCATTCGGGGAAATGTAAGAGTGCCAGTCGCGCAGGGCGCCCAGCTCGTCTGGAATGCCGTAGACGAGTTCGATCCTGTGCTCAGAAATGCGACGATCACGCACGACGCTGACGTACTCATAGCCGTTACCGATGGCCCGGATCGCGGCCTCGGCTTCCTGCTGTGTGTTGTAGGGAGTGTCGAAGAAGCGCCATTTGTGGCCGCTCTCCTGGGCAAATGCCGCGCCCGGAAGGGCAAGGCTTGCCAGCATGACGGCAAGGCCTCTTGTCCTTGCCGTCATGGTGTGCAATCTCCGGGTTTGACTTCCCAGAGTTCCTTTGAAGTTCATTTGAACCATCCTTGAGTATAGAAATGGAAGCAGCCCTGGCGCGACGTCGCGTCACAACTGCTCAGGATTGAGGTGCTGATCGGTTCTACCGAAGCTATGTCATCGACACCTCCTGTTGGCAGCAATAGTTCGGTGTGAGCCAGAGGAGCAGCGCGGTGCACAACAGGAACCGGCTCATGACTACCCTAGAACGCTGCCGTCTTCCCTGTTGCGACGAGTCGTCTGTGATCGAATGGCCCAGAACTGACCCGCCAATCGGCACAGTTCGTGATCTAGCTGCTAGTGCGACCCTTCGCCTTAGGGCCGCGCCGTGGCCGACAAAGCAGTTCTGCGCGCACTATCCGGAGGCCGGGCGCGGTTATGCCTATGCGCACCTCGCCAACGAATCGCGGCGTCAGAAGGCGAACTTCGACGCCATCGCCAATCATCAACGCCTGCCCTGGTTTGCGAGTCAGTACCAGCATCGAAGCTGGGTCTTTGAGGGTCATGGGCGCGCAGCAGCCATGCCGTAGATGTCGCACGCTTCACGAAGTCGGAGACTGCTTTCGCTTTCGGTCTCGACACATAACGTACGATGCTCCTGCGGAAGCATGTAGCTGACTTGTGATAGCAACGTCCCATCGATGCCGGGAGCCCGCACTTCCGTAGGAGCACCCGTATCGAGATGCCGTTGGCGGGCTCGCGCGCTGGCGGCGGCTAGGCACATCTCCCTTGAGGCAAACGGCACATGCTCGTCCACGCCGTTGACGGAAACGCGCCAGTTCAAAGACCCGCGACAGACAACGTCAAAGTGCACCATCCTTGTGCTCACCATCCTTCGTACTCCTTGAGAATTCCAATGCGCCGAGCGAACCCGTCTCCGATCCATTGCGGGTGATAGGTGCGAATGCGCATCTCGTCCGGATGCATGAAGAGGTGTCGGGCTTCGCGCTCGTCTGCACTGCTGAGTGCCGGGATCATCGCCCAGAAGGTTGGGTCTACGATTTCGTGGCTTGGTAGCGTTAGCCATGCGTGCAAGTTGACTCGCGCGCCCGGTGCAATGCCAGTACGCAGCATTTGCTCCAATCCCTCGATGGGGGTGTGGCAGAATCGCTGGCTGTCCTGGCAAACGTAGCCCAAGGTGTAGGCCACGCGAACGCGCAGCAGGGCCTCAAGCATTCCTTTCACCATTACGGTCAAGCCGAACCGTTGCGCCGAGATCAGGTCTTCGCGGGTATCAGCGAGACCGTAATCCAACATGCTCTGAACTGAAGCGATACCTTCGGCTGATGCAAGTCGTAGGGGAACCGGCTCAAAGCGCGGCGGTTGCAAGCCCCAGGCAGTGGAGCGCGCGTGCGCAGCCGTGAACATTGACTGGTAGAGGCCGCGTCGCCGCTGGTAGCTCTCCACCGCGTCAGAGAAGAAAAGCCGGCGTAACCAATTCGGTAGCATCCAATGCATGTTCGCCGGGGGGTAAATTTGGGACACAAAGCGCTCCTGACCGCCCCTTTCGGGGCGGTGCGGCTGAGGTCGGGTTGGGTGGGTCGAACTTAGGCGGTGCGAGCGGCTTGAGTCCGCGTCTGCTCTTGGCTCTGCTGGCTTTGAGCAACGGCTTGCTGTTGATCTGCCTCGGCCAGCTTCCGGAACGAAGCCTCGACGGGGATCTGCGCGGCGACTTCGGTGTTCACCTGGGCGCGCTTATGCGCCGGGTCATGCAGTTCGCCTTGGACAGCAAAAACGTCAGTGCCCGCATTTGTGTTTCGGCCCGGCACAACATGGTTAATCTGTTCCAGCCCAGCTTGCCTTGAACTCACGAGCAAGGCGGCCGTCGTGCGCTCGACCCCCTCGCCCAAGGGGAGCCCCTGCTGGCTGTAGACCTGCTCTACACCATGCTTGATCGTCTCATGCATTTCGTGGGCCGGGTGGCTCGTATGACGCGGGTCATGTAGTTGAGTTTTACCGTCCAGTCCCCCATGTGCTTCCTTAAAGGGACTCTCAGGCTTATCGTCCGGGAGGTGACGCCATACTTCATTGGCGACTCCCTGAGTCCCGCGAAGAATCGCTGAGCCAATCGAAAGTCCTTCTCGGGATAGATAGACGTCGTTTCGATACTTATCAAACATCGGTCGGTGCTGTTCGGCTAGTTGTCTAGCCTGACGTCCGTCTAATACCGACTGATCGCCTTGCCCCTTCGCGTCGATATCGAGGAAGTTGTGCATCTTGTGGGAGTCAGCGCCGGCTATAGCAGCGGGAATCGCGAACCGTATGTCCAGGCTGCTGCCATTGTCCTCGTACCGCCCAACACTTCTGATCGTGTCAATCTCGCGACTAACGGCATACATCCTGACTTCACCAAAGTGCTTGCTCCCCGCGCTCACGAGGTCGCCTGCCATCACGTGATTGATCACCTGATTGCCACCCTCGGGAATTCGCAAGCCTAAGCTTGGTGCGCCGTACGGGTTGAATGTCTCCCCATTCAAGTTGAACCTAGCTGCGGTAACTTGTGCGAGGCAACCGCCCAGAGAATGACCAACCACGGTCACTTGCGGGGCAGGCTCGTACCCACTGCTGTTCTGCTTTGCGTACTCGATCGCGCGCTGAGTCAGTTCGCTTGCGTCACCAATCTGGGAGTTGACCCGCGTGACTACCATGCCGCCGTCCGCTAACGCGCCGTCTTTGATGAATTGACGGTCAAACTCGGTCCCGCGGTGGGCAACGATGACTTCGCCCGTGTCCACTCGTTGGTAAATCACACCCTGATAACCCGATGGCCGTCCGATATGTTCAACAACCCGGTACTGAACATCGCCGATCTTTACGCTTTCATTTCCTACGCCGTATGCGTCAGGTGTGTCGTAGCTATGGCCAACTAGAGCTGCATATTCCTTACTATTCACGGATCACCTTCCTGGGCGATATGGTTACGCTGAACAGATCACTTTCGGCTATAGACGGACTTAGCTTAGATTTGTCCTGCTGACCGAAGGACTTCTGGCCGGTTGTATTGACCTGGCCGGGATACAGCCTTCGTTGGTGATAGGTAGTGGTCGCTTTCCCGAGTGTTAATGCCTCGGCTGAGATATTCGACACGAATTCGGTCATGCCGTTTGATTCGTTCGCTCTAGCGTCGACTCTGACTTCTTGTAATTGCCAATGGCAAACGCCCCGGCCATAGTAGTCTTCGTCCGTCATTAGGTCGGCCTGTACCTGACCCAGTAGCTGACCTCCCGATGCCGGGATGAACGTAAAGGGTCGCACGACCATCGGGATCGAAGCTGGCATCCCGCTAGCGCCATCAGGCGCTGGGAGGCAGGAATGATTGGTTACGTTGTACTGCACGTAACCCTTGATTGAATCGAACTTTCCAGGCGCATTGTCAATATCAACTGCGATCTCGTAGTTGTCGTTTGCTTCTGAGTTGATCTTGAAGACCGGACGCGCTTCCGAGGTCGGATTTGCGCATGACGACAGGCCTGCCAGAAGCGAGGTGCCGAGCAGTCGTACGAGTCGTGCTCGCATAGTCTTTTCCTGTGTGCGCGAGAAACCTAAGCTGCCGGAGCTGCTTAGAGCCTGACAAGACATGAAGGTGGAATGGAGCGTGCCCGCAGAAGACTGGCTCGCATCCTATGGTGCATGGACAGCGATGAAGCCGATTGCGCGACTGAGAACAGGATCGGGATGGAGATTACCGCGATGGTCGTCGAGAACTGCTGGGTGACATGCATCAGCAGTGGAAGGGGGGCGACCATAGCTGCTACAGCCCAGGCGCCAACTGTTCCGGTTGCAATGCGTCTGGCCCATGTGCGGACTGTCCGTACTTCGGGACTTGCGGAAGAGCCCCAACGCCATGTTATGAACATGTAGAGCGCACCGACATACCTCGTCTTTAGGATCGCGAACCACAGATGTGAAGCGACGGCAGCGACGGCCAGCCATTTAGAGAGCAGCGATAGCGGCATAATCTCCATCTTCGCGCCAAGGAAGGATACGAGGACGGATAGCGCTACCGTCACGACCGCCACGGCTGCCGCGTTCTGCAATGAATTTTCGTCGCATAGCCATACGGACTCATCTGTATCCGCGATCTTGACGGCCATTGTCGTTTCCTGCCTCTTCGCGAAAGTGTCTAGCGAACGCGCACGGGTAAGCTGCATCCGCTGTAGTAGACCCAGCACTCTTTTCCGCCACTTCGCTCTGTGCAGCCTTCCATGCTGATCTTTGCCGCTTCCTCTACGGTAGGCGCCCTCGCGCTCGATGATGCATCCTCGCTAGTGGATACCGCCGCGCACTGGTTGGCATAGGTAGTGCCGACCTTACAGGCGATCCCACCGCGTTTCTTGCATTCCGACAGAGCCGTACTTTGCGCTTTGCGCTTGCTGCTGGCGTCCGCACTGATGCCGAAAATGCCTTTAGTATCAGATGCTATGGCGCCCCACCGGTTCGACCAAGCAGGTCCAAGTTGCTGCCCCTGCATCGGACCACAGCTGGAAACGGATGTTCCTGAATATGGAATCTGGCCCGGAGGGCAGCCCCCTTCAGCCTGTGCTGAATGAACAACGCCTAGTGCTAGTGCCAACGATAGATATGCATGCACACGCATGGATCACTCCCTTTTATCCAATTGCTTGATCGAATCTGAGTACGTTGGGCGCGTATCCCCACTAACCCGGGTGCCATGATTCTGTAAGGGGCTGTGTGCGCCTGTAGGCAGATCTTGGCGTTCCTGCGAGCGTGCCATTTGAGCGGGATTATATGAGCCAGGTGCTTGGCCTTGTGGTCCCTGTTGGCTACCGGAGCCCCCGAAGGCAGAGAAATGCATGAAACTGCCGATTTGACCTTGGAAGAAGTGGGCTGCGACCGGCGGAACCGACACGATCAGAAGTGTGAGGATCATGCCCATTCCGCCTTGCTGCATCGCTTGGCTGGTGATGCCCTCGGGGCTCAAACCAGGGATGTTGACAAGCTTCGCTAGCCAGAGGGTTGCCGACACACGCGCCATCATCTCCAGTGCCAGGCCGATTACGAAGCTCAGCATCGCCATCGAGAAGAGCGTGCCGAGCCCGTACTGTAGCCAGCGTTTGAACATGTCCTTAGTCTGCTCAAACATCAGGCAGATTATGAAGATTGGACCGAATCCAACCCACATCGCGATCACGAATTTTAGCAATAGCAGCATCACCCCGGCGGCGATCGCCGGGCCGGCTATGCCGATGCCGGCTAGAAGCTTCGCGTTGGACTTCTCTTGAAGCAGCTCGGGGTCGTCATTTACGATTTGAATGGCATCGATAGACGATATCGCTATCTGAAGGAAGGCTAGATTCCTATCAATGCTATCGGCCGCCGTCTTGCCATTCTCGCCTGTGACGAGCTCATGGATCTCGCGGTTGAGATCATTGCTCAAGAATTCATGGAGATTGGTCCCCTGGAATCCCATTGTGGTCGCTGCTCCGATCACCAGGGCGATCCTGAGGCTATCCACTACCAACCCCATCATTGGCTCACGGGATGATCCAGTGGCAATGCGGTAACCTTTTAACAGAATCCAGAGAGTCACTAGGGTAAGGGCTATGCCCGCTGCCCAGCCCATGGAACGTCCCATGAGGTCGAGGCCGAACTCGCTGATGCGGCTGGATAGCCAGCTGTTCATGATTCGGAAGACAGCGAACTCTGCTAAGCCCGACTGGGACATTTGCGCCAGCCAGTCAAGGGGCGAGTGCGAGAAGGGATTCATTTTCCACCAGGACGACATGATTTGATCGAAACCCTTCAACCTCCGAAGGGAAGGGACGCAGCAATCGCGAACGCTAGTTCAGCAGAGCGGACTTTATGGCGTCCGAAGGCACGATGCTGTCCAGTGAGCCCTTTTTCCCGCGTAGCGCACGTTTGGCTAAGCGCGATTGATCCCATTTCAGGGACTCGATGTAGTCGTTGTAGGCTTTCATGCGGGCCTGCCAGTGATCCAGTTCGAGTTCTGTTCGCAGTACGAATCGCTGGGCTTCGTTGTCGTTCGCCGCCAACGCACCCTGGCTCGTTCCCGTGGCGTCGCGCTGCTGCTCGATCAACTGGAACTGCTGACTGCGTACGGCCAGGCTGCGGAGCATCTGAACCGAGTCGTTGTACTTGGAATTTTCCGCGTGAACCATGCGCTGACATATTGCTTGCTGCTCATCCACGATGTTGCCATCAAGCTTGGGGAGGGCTTGGCGCAGCTTTGAGGTCAGCTGTTCCCTAATGCCGCCTCCTTTGCCAGGGCAAAGATCCTCCATCCCGTAGTCCATCGGCCGGGGATCGAAAGTATCTTGCATCTGCAGGCCGCCGAAGTTCATACGCTGTAAGCGGACTAGCTGTTGTTGATAGTGGCTCGCGGTCTCGCTCCAGCGCTTCGCTTGTTTGCCGAACTCCGCGGCATCTTTCGTTAGTTGCTGAAGCTTTGCCGCATAGTTAACTGGATCATTGACCACGAGCTGTGCACTTGCCGCTCCGCTCCCCAGGAGGGTCGCTACAGTCAACAGGGCTGCGATTGGGTGCGTTCTACCTTTGCTGCGAAAATTCATATTGACTCCATGTCTTGTTGAACTGTTGCAAGAGAGCTATTTGGCGCGATGCTCTTATTGTTCTGTCGCTCGCACTACCTGTACTTCGCAGACGGTCCGACGCTGATTTCTTCGGATCGATAGTGGAAGAACCGATAGCTGCCCTGGTCGATGAGCACCAGGGATAGCCGCTTTCCTGTGACTATGCTGTAGGTCAGTTGCACGGTCCTAAAGCGCCACGCTGAGCTTGATACCTGCTCAGCTATTTGCTCCACGTCTTGCTCTTGACGCAGGCGTGCGAGCAGTGCATCAAGCGATTCCGTCGTGGACTCGATTTGATCGAAGGAGATCTCTTGGGCCCGAAAGACCATCATGATGGTTTCGATGGTCTCTATATCTTGCTGGGGTATCTTGGTCGGGAAGGGCAGTACGTTGTTTCCGTCCATGGAGAATTCATCCTTTACTCATCCAGTAGGTACGCTAGCCTGTTCTCGTAGAGATAAGAGACCAATTTTGTTGCTCCGCGTATCCCTAGCGTCGTCATTGCTTTGCGTTTGTGTTGTGAGATCGTGTCGTAATCCCTGTCGGCGACCGAGGCAATCTCAGCGAGTGGTGCGCCCTTGCACAGCTCGATCACGACCCAGCGCTGTCTGTCGGTTAGCTTGCTCCACGGATGCTTCTTGATGCTCTCTACATCGATTGCGGGGTCTAGGAAGGTTCCGCCGTCCCGTACTTGATTGATCGCATCAATGAGGGTTTTCTTGCGGCTTGATTTCGCCACGTACCCCAATACACCGATCGACAAGGCATCCGTTGCCAGGAACGGACTTTCCTCACTCGTATACGCCACGATTCTCAATCCGGGATTGCGGCGAAGTAGCTCCTGTAGTAGTGGGAGTCGCTTGTACTTTCCGGGCATCACGAGGTCAAGGATCAGCATGGTGCTGGTCGGATCGGCGGCGCTTATCAGTTCAAAAAGCTCTGCGGTGTTGTTAGTTGAACGAAACGTGTCGGTCTTCGGGTCGCACTGAATTTTCAGCAGCCCTTCAATGGCCATGACCATGCTTGGGTGGTCATCTGCAACTAGATGCTCCATATCCTTGTCCTTAAGCGTTTGCTGTTGGCTTCCTGCCCCTGTCACCAATGGGACATAGTCTTGCCGGAAGCCTATGTGAATGTCATCCCCCGAAAATTACCCGTTTTTCAATGTGCTACGGCTCACAGGTTGGTCGTTGGTTTGTTGTGTTCAGAGTGCGGTCGAGAACGCGGCAGTCGCACATATAGCGTTCGTGAAGCCCTATCTCTTGGGTGTCGATGGACGTTGAATAGCGTGCCTGGATCGCTTCTCGTGTCCTCCTTGTAGGATTTTTCCTACCCGCCATCGCGTCTGTTTCCGACGCCACATCACTCAGTCATAGATCGACGATCAGAGCGCGCGATCACAGTTGCTTCTGGGGGTGACTTAGCGGTCACCTTGATCCTTGCTATGAGCATCGATCAGTCGCGCTTCGTCGCAGCTCAGTGGCTGTTTCGTCGAGCTTCGTTCTTCCTTGCCTCGGTCTGGGCTCGATGGTTTCGAGCGAGACGGTTCTGGGGCGGCTTGGAAGTGGCCAGATCGAGTGCATCGCATCAGCCCCATTAGGCTCTCACTTTCTGATGGCGGCCGCCAGAGGGTGCTCCGCCAGAGGGCGTTTAAGCCGCTTCGGCCTAGTTTTATGCCGATGAACAAGAAGCGATCCTCCGCACCCCAAACCCCGGCGCCGGCCGCCGCCCCGAAAACGAAGGCGCGGCAATCGCCGCCGCCGCCTGTCTTGGGAGCGGTGGGGGCGAAGGTTCGTGAGGTCAGGGTCGCGCGCGGTATCAGCCAGGACCACTTGGCCTACGGCATGCACATGGACCGAGCCCACATTGGGCTGTTGGAGAACGGGAAGCGTGCGGCGACCATACCTACGCTTGCGAGGCTCGCGGTCGCGCTGGGGTGCCAGGTTGGTGACTTTTTCCCGGATGTCGAGGAACTTGCTGAGCTCCTGGGGGTGGAAGCTATTGAGCCGAAGGTTCGGGGCGCTGATTAGTGCGGGACGCCGATACCACGGCTGCCGCTTTCAGCATCCTTTTCCTTCTCCCGAACCGACCTACCGTTACGTGATACCCACCGCCCCCCTATTGATGTGGACGGCGCAGTCCCAAGCCCTCTCGCTCGTCGGTGACGTCGACGATGCTCACCAAGGCGGATCGGCCCGCACTTGATGTCGACAGTTCGCGGTATCGATTGGCTCCCATTCCTGGGGGACAATTTGCTGGTACCCATGCTGGTACTAAGCTGATCGACCGACAGTTTTGTCTTTACAAAACAAGTAGTTAAATGAATGTCCTTCGCTCTATCGGAAAACGGCGCACGTCTTGTGCGCCGCCCTCCGGGTCTATGGGTGTTCTCGCAAGCTCGGTGCTGTGCCAAGCTCTAACGGCAACGGCAACGGCAACGGCAACGGCAACGGCAACGGCAACGGCAACGGCAACGGCAACGGCAACGGCAACGGCAACGGCAACGGCACGTAGCGGCTTGGCTTTGGGGTAGGAGCGGCGCGAGCCGCGACCACGCAATCCCGATTGCCTGCGTCGGCAGCCGCAGGTTCGCGGTCGCGGCTTGCGCCGCTCCTACAGGGACGGCGCGTCGCCGCGCTGAGATTCTCGCTCATGCTTTTGCTTTTGCTTTTGCTTTTGCTTTTGCTTTTGCTGTGCGTCGCTTCCCACTAGCGAAGGCTATAGAAGACCCGGAGGGCGGCGGGCAGGGATGCGCGCCGTTTTTCATCGGGACAGGGATGTCCCGTATGTAGATCCCCGCGGAGGTACCGCTCGTGCGGGCCCTTGACTCAAAGAGAAGCATTTTTCTTTGGTTACCTTTCTTTTGTTGCTTTAGACAAAAGAAAGTAACCCGCCGCTTTAGTGGCAGAAGCTTTTGGCGTTTGATCTTGAACTTGCTTGAGAGAGGAGTCGCAAGTCCGGTGCAGCGTTGTCGCGACTCGCGTCGCTCCTACCCTGAAGCAAAGGCCCCGCCGCAACGCAAACGGGGCGCATAGCGCCCCGTTCGGCCCCACGATAACGTCACGCGATATCAGCCCTGACGCAACAGCCGCATCACTTCGTAACACGCGCCCATGGTGTGGTAGTCGGTCTTGCCGGCCGGGCTCTTCTCGTCGCTGTACTTGCGGTTCTCGCGATCGAGGATGCGGTACCAGGCGCCGTAGCGGTGATCGACCATGTGCTGCCAGGCGTAGGCCCACAGTTTGTCGTACCACTGCCAATACAGGTTGTCGCCGGTGCGCGCGGCCAGCAACGCGGCGGTCGCCAGGGATTCGGCCTGGACCCAGAAATACTTGTCGTCGTCGCAGACCGAGCCGTCCGGGGCGAAGCCGTAGAACAGGCCGCCGTGTTCGCTGTCCCAGGAACGCGCCACGGCAACGTCGAACAAGTGCCGCGCGGTCGGCAGCAGCCAGTCCGGCGCTTCGCCGCTCGGCGACAGGTGACGGTCGAGGATCAGCAGCAGCTTGGCCCACTCGGTCTGGTGACCAGGTTGGAAACCCCAGGGGCGGAACAGGTGCTTGGGGTCGTCGCGGTGGTAGTCCCAGTCGATGTTCCAGTCGCGGTCGTAGTGCTCCCACACCAGGCCTTCGGACTTCGCTGCCTGGCGCTGGGTCATGTTCTGCGCCAAGGTCAACGCGCGGTCGAGATAACGGCGCTGGCCGCTGGCCTCGAACGCCGCCAGCATCGCCTCGCACATGTGCATGTTGGCGTTCTGGCCGCGGTAGTCGCTGAAGTTCCAGTCGGCGTCGGCTTCGTCGCGGTACAGGCCGTGCGGCGCTTCCCAGAAGCGCCGCTCCAGCAGCTCCCAGGTCTCATCCATCCAGGCCGCGGCCTCGTCGATGCCGGCCTTGAGCGCGGTCGAATAGGCGAGCAGTACGAAGGCGCCGCCGTAGCAGTGGTTCATCCGGTCTTCGGGCTGGCCGTCGCGGATGGTCCAGGCGTAGCCGCCGGTCTGCGCGTTGCGGTGCTTCTCGCGCAGATAACGCAGGCCGTGGCGGGCCAGTTCGCGGTATTCCTCGCGCTCGAACTCGATCGCCGCCATGGCGTAGTTGAAGACGAAGCGGGTGCTGCTGACCAAGTGCCGGTGCGAGGCGTCGTAGATCGCGCCGTCGTCGCGGAAATAATGGAAGAAACCGCCCTCCGGGTCGCGCGCGACCGGGTCGTAGAACGCCATCGTGTCGGCGATGTGCGCGCGCAAGGTCTCGGCCTTGCGGAAATCGGGAAGCGGGTGCAACGGAAGATTCATGACTGTTCCTGCATCAGGCGTTCGACATCGGCCGCGCTCGGCATCGCCGCGAAGGCGCCGTGTCGGGTGGTGGCGAGGGCGCCGGCGGCCGCGGCATAGCGCAGCGCGCCGATGAAATCGGCCTCGCGCGCGAGGAAATCGCCGAAGCCGGCGGCATTCACCCCGAGAGTCGACAAGCGCTGCAGCAGGCCGCCGACGAAGGCGTCGCCGGCGCCGGTGGTGTCGGACGGGGCGACCCGGAAGGTCGCCACTTCGCCCTGGCGCGTGCGCGTATGCCAGCGGATCGGGGTGGCGCCGTCGGTGATCAGCACGCAGGTGGCGTAGCCGTGCCACAGCCGTTGCAAGGCGGCTTCTTCGCCGCCGAGGTGGCGGGCCAGGAACTCGAACTCGCTGCCGCACAGCTTGATCAGATCGGCTTCGAGTAGCGCCGCCAGCAAGCGCGGTGCCGGGTCGAAGCCGGCCGGCCACAGCGACGGCCGCAGGTTCATGTCCATGCTGACCAGGGCGCCGGCCATGCGCGCGCGGCGCATGCCGGCCAAGGTGGTCGCGGCGATGGCTTCTTCGGTCAGGCTGTTGGAGCAGACGTGGAACACGCGGGCTTCGGCGAAGCTGTCGCTGCCGAAATCCGAATCGCGGAACAGCAGGTCGGCGGCCGGCGGTCGGTAGAAACTGAAGCTGCGTTCGCCGTCGCCGTCGAGCGAAACGAAGGCGAGCGCGGTCTTGGCCTCGGCGGTGCGCAACAGATGACGCGTGTCGACGCCGTAGTCGCGCAACTGCGCGGCGATGAAGTCGCCGAACATGTCTTCGCCGAGCATACCGACGAAGCGCGCATGGCCGCCCAGGCGCGCCGCGGCGACGGCGACGTTGGCCGGCGCGCCGCCGGCGTACTCGACGAAATGACGCGGCTCGCCGGCGACCGACGAGGGACGTGCGAGAAAATCGATCAGGGCCTCACCAAAGCAGACGATTGCGCCGTTGCGCGGTTCTGCGGATAGCACAACGGACATCAATGCATCACTCCCGAAGCCTGGGCGGTGACGTGCTGGCCCTGGCCGGCGAGCACGCGCGAACCGCGCCAGCCGTACCAGACGATGAAGGCGTAGCACACCACCGGAATTACGAACGAAGGTTGGATACCGATCCGGTCGGACAACACGCCCTGCAACCACGGCACGACCGCGCCGCCGACGATGCCCATGATCAGCAGGCTCGACGCCTTGCTGGTCATCGGCCCGAGGTGTTCGATGGCGATGGTGAAGATGGTCGGGAACATGATCGAGTTGAACAGGCCGATCGACAGCACCGCCCACATCGCGACCGTGCCCTTGGTGCTCATGGTCAGCGCTAGCAGGCCGATCGCGGCGACCGCGAACAGCGCCAGCAGGCGCCGCGCGTCGAAGCGGCGCAGCAGGGCGGCGCCGATGAAGCGGCCGACCATCGCGCCGCCCCAGTAATACGCCAGGTATTCGCTGGCCTGGGCGTGGTCGATGTTGCCGATTTCCGGCGCCGAGATGTAGTTGATCAGGAAGCTGCCGATCGAGACCTCGGCGCCGACGTAGACGAAGATCGCGATCACGCCGTAGAACAAATGGCGCTGGCTCAGCACCTCGGCGAAGCTGTGGTGCACAGGGTCGGCGCTCTCGGTGGCTTCGGCCAGCGAGGGAATGCGCATCTGGTACACGAACACCGCGAGCAGCAGCAGGCAGCCGGCGATGATCATGTACGGCATCTGCACCGAGGCCGCTTCATGCGCGCGGTACGCGGCTTGCTCGGTGACCGACATCGCCGCCAGCTCGGCGGTGCCGAGCACCGCGGTCGACAGGATCAGCGGGCCGATCACGTACGGGAACAAAGTGGTGCCGAGCGAGTTCAGCGCTTGCGCAAGGTTGAGGCGGCTCGGCGCACCGGCAGGGTCGCCAAGCAGGCTGATGTAAGGGTTCGCCGAAACCTGCAGCAGGGTGATGCCGCTGGCGAGCACGAACAACGCGGCCAGGAACAAGGGATACGACGGTATGCGCGCGGCCGGGAAGAACAGCGCCGCGCCGGCCGCGGCCACGATCAGGCCGATCACGATGCTGTTCTTGTAGCCGACCTTCGCCACCACCTTGCTCGCCGGCAGCGACATCAGGAAGTAGGCGCCGAAGAAGGTCGACTGGATCAGCATCGACTGCGCGTAGTTCATCTGGAACACGGCTTTCAGATGCGGGATCAGCACATCGTTGAGGCTGGTCAGGCCGCCCCAGGTGAAGAAGATCGTGGTCACCACCGCGAGCGCGGCGGTGTAGGACATGTCGCGACGGGTCATGCGGACTCTCCGGGCAGAACGAGCACCTCGCTGCTGCTGCGTGCCTGCAGCCGGACGGGGGCGACGGTATGGGCAGGCGGCATGTCGGGGTCGCGCAGCCGCTTGAGGATCAGCTCGGCCGCCTGGCGGCCGCGCGCGCGCGGGTCGACCGCGATCGTGGTCAGGGTGGGCGAGGCGACCGAGGCTTCGGGAATGTCGTCGAAGCCGATGACGGCGAAATCGCCGCCCGGGCGGCGCCCGCGTGCGACCAGGCCGGCCATCAGGCCCAGCGCGACCGCGTCGTTGTAGCAGACCGCCGCGGTCGGGGCGGGGTCGCGCACGAACAGCGCACCGGTCTGCTGCGCCGCTTCCAGGCGGGTCGGCGCGCATTCCACCAGCCACTGCGGTTCCGGGTCGACACCGGCCTCGGCCAAGGCTTCGCGATAGCCCTGGCGACGCTGCCGGCACGAGCTGGAATCGCGATGGCCGCCGAAGAAGGCGATGCGGCGATGGCCGCGCTCGAGCAAATGCCGAGTCGCCAGGCGCGCGCCGTGGGTGTTGTCGAGGGCGAGGAAATCCCAGTCGGTGGAATCCAGCTCGCGGTTGAACACCAGCACCGGTGTGCGTTCGCCGACCTGGGCGCGCACGCGCGCGCCGTCGCTGCTTTCGGCCGGCGACAGGATGATGCCGGCCGGGTCGTGCTCCATCAGCGAGGTCAGCACCGCCTGCTGGCGTTCGACCGACTCGTTGGTGCTGCCGAGCAGGGTGACGAAGCCGGCCGTGGCCAGCCATTCGTCGACGCCCGCGGCGAATTCGGCGAAGAAGGGGTTGGACAGGTCGTTGATGACCAGGGCCACGCCGGTCGACACCTTGCGCCGCAGATTGGCCGCGCCGCGGTGGTAGACGTAGCCTTGGCGCTTGAGTTCGGCCTCGACCTGGGCGCGGGTGTCGGCGTGGACCAGCGGGCTGCCGCGCAGGACCAGCGAGACCGTCGCGCGCGATAGGCCGCAGGCACGGGCGATGTCGGCCAGGGTGACCCGGCCGCGGGGAGCGGGCGCGTCGTTCATCGTTGACACCTCACAAGGGGTGGTCGGTCGGCAATCATGGCTCTCGGCGGCTTTTGGATCGTTCTAAATGCCGTCATCCTGCGGCCTCAGCCCCGTCCCTGCATTCTGCATTGCAGCATGAAGGGGCCTGGGTCGCGTGTTAGCTTGCCCGCATTTAGAACGATCTAAAAGTGGCCGCCGGGTTTTTTGCCGGTCCGGCCGTGTCCGGGCCCCTGTGCCCTATAGACGGAGTGCCCCGGATGACCCGGCCGACCCAGCCTCTCACCTCCCGCCGCGCCTGTCTCGCCCTGCGCTGGCTGGCCGCCGCCGCCCTGGCCGCTTGCGCCGTTGGCGCGACCGCCGGCCCGGCCGGCAAAGCCCCGGACGGCGAGGCCGGCCGCCGGGCCTACGAATCGGTCGACCCCTTCATCGGCACCGGCGGCGAAGGCCACACCTTCCCGGGCGCGGTGGTGCCGTTCGGCATGATCCAGCTCAGCCCCGACACCGAGATCCAGCCACGCAAGCAGGCCTACGGCTGGGCCGCCGGCTATCGCTACAGCGACAGCAGCATCGTCGGTTTCTCGCACACCCATTTCTCCGGCACCGGCCATTCCGACCTCGGCGACGTGCTGCTGATGCCGATCGCCGGCGAGGTCAAGCTGGAACGCGGCGATGCCAAGCTCGCGCGCAGCGGCTACCGCTCGCGCTTCCGCCACGACGACGAAGTCGCGCAGCCCGGCTATTACGCGGTCACCCTCGACGACTACCAGGTCCGCGCCGAACTCACCGCCACCGAGCGCGTCGGCGTGCACCGCTATCGCTTTCCGAAAGGGCATGCCGCGCACGTGCTGGTCGACCTGCGCACCAGCCTGTACGACTACCCCGGCAAGATCCTGTGGTCGCGGCTGCGCCTGCGCGCCGACGGCACCGTCACCGGTTACCGCGAAACCCGCGGCTGGGCGCCGGGCCGTCAGCTGTATTTCGCGATGCGCTTTTCGCGCCCGGTCAGCGGTCACGGCTTCCACGACACCGAAGCCGACGTCGCCTACAAGGGCTTCCCGCCGCCGGGCGAAAAAGACCCGGCGAAACGCGCGCAGATCGAAGGCCGCCAGCTCGTCGGCAGCCTCGACTTCGCCGATGCCGACGGCGAGGATTTGATCGTCAAGGTGTCGATCTCGCCGGTCAGCGAAGACAGCGCCATCGCCAACCTCGACGCCGAAGTGCCCGGCTGGGATTTCGACGGCGTCCGCGCGCAGGCGCGCGCGACCTGGACCGAAGCGCTGTCGGCGATCGACGCCGACGCACCCGAGCCGATGCGTAAGAGTTTCTACACCGCGCTCTATCACACGCTGATGGGGCCGAGCTTGTTCATGGACAGCGACGGCCGTTATCGCGGCCCCGACAACGCCGTGCACCAGGCGAAGGGCTTCCGCTACCACTCGACGTTCTCGCTGTGGGACACCTACCGCGCGCTGCATCCGCTGCTGACCCTCGTACAACCGGAGCAACGCAACAACGACTTCGTCAATTCGCTGCTCGCCTCGCGCCGCCACAGCCCCTACGGCATCCTGCCGATCTGGTCCTTCCACGGCCAGGAAACCTGGTGCATGGTCGGCTACCACGCCGTGCCGGTGATCGCCGACGCCTACATGAAAGGCATCCGCGGCTACGACACCAACGAAGCGCTCGACGCGATGGTCGCCAGCGCCAGCTACGGCCCCTACGACGGCATCGCCCAATACATGGAACTCGGCTACGTGCCGATCGACGAAGAAGGCGAGGCCGCCTCGAAGACCCTCGAATACGCCTTCGACGACTGGACCATCGCGCGCATGGCCGGCGACATGGGCCGCAAGGACATCGCCGCCAAGTTCGAGAAACGCGCCGGCAACTGGAAGCACGCCTTCGACGCGAACAGCGGCTTCATGCGCGCGCGCAAACGCGACGGCGCCTTCCGCGAACCCTTCGACCCCACCGCCAGCGGCTACGGCACCGACTACACCGAAGGCAACGCCTGGCAGTACTCCTGGTACGTGCCGCAGGACGTGGCCGGCCTGATCGACGCCCACGGCGGCGATGCCAAGCTCGTCGCCAAACTCGACCAGGTCTTCGACGCCAAGGTCGACCCGAAAGTGTTCGAGCACATGGAAGACATCACCGGCCTGATCGGCTGGTACGCCCACGGCAACGAACCCAGCCACCACGTCGCCTACCTCTACGGCTACGCCGGCCAACCCTGGCGCACCCAGGAGCGCCTCAAGCAGATCATGGCCAGCCAGTACGCACCGCGCCCCGACGGCCTGGCCGGCAACGACGACCTCGGCCAGATGTCGGCCTGGTACGTCTTCACCGCCCTGGGCTTCTACCCGGTGGCCCCGGCCAGCAACGAATACGCCATCGGCCGCCCCTTCCTGCCGAAGGCCACCCTCAACCTGCCCAACGGCAAACGCTTCACCGTCGTCGCCGACGGCCTGGACGACGCCCACACCTACATCGGCGCCGCCACCCTCAACGGCCGACCGCTGGACCGCAGCTTCCTGCGCCACGAAGAGATCATGGCGGGCGGGGAACTGCGGTTTACCATGCAGGGGACGCCGAATAAGGCGTGGGCGAGCGATCCGAAGCAGCGGCCTTATTCGATGAGTGCGGGGCGCTGAGGGGGCGGTTGCCGGCAATCCCTTGTCTCTGCGCCGATGAGCGCCTTTGGTAAGGGACTTCGATAGGCGCTTCGATAAGGCGCCTAGATATGGGCCTTCGATTGGCAGAAACCGGCCAGACAGACCAGACCGCTGCCTCGCGCTGCACCAGCGTTGGGGCTTGGCCTCGGCATGCCGCGGCGCCGGCACATAGCCACGACGCTTACGCCCGCCCCGCCCAACCATTAGAATCCCAGCTCGCGCGGGCCTATAGCTCAACGGTTAGAGCAGAGGACTCATAATCCTTTGGTTCCAGGTTCGAATCCTGGTGGGCCCACCAACCCCCCAAGGCCCTCGTTAGCCCCCAATCACCCCCATTAGCCCTCAGCCGCGGGGCTCGTTCGAGCGATATTGGCCAGCGTGGACCTGCTGTGAACTGCGGGATTGTCCCGGCCAAGGGGCGGACATGAAACCCCGGGCGATTCAGGCGAGGAGCGAGCGCTCGGTGATAATCCGTGAGTCGTAGACAGAGTCGGCGGCTGGTCACGTTACCGCGCCAGGCGCCCTGAAACAATCCAAAAGCGACCACGAAGAACAGACGGCTTGCGAACCGTGCCCATCCATAATGGGCCGGGGTGTTCTCATACGACGCAGGAACGCGAGGGTATCCCATGCCAAAGAGTTCCCGAAAACTCACGCTCGGCGAGCTGCAACACATCGATTCTCTCATCAGCCTAGCCCAGGAGCGGGGGCTGAAACCCAGCGATCAGATTGTCGCCAACAAGGATCTCTCCTGCTGCGGAGCCACCGCCGCGGACGCTAGGGGCAAGCTGGTTTTTTCCGCCCGTGACCGGGAAATCTTGAAGCAGATGGCCAAGTTGCAGGCGCAGATCACGTCCATGCCGACCTTGGGGCAGCTCATCGAGGCCCGCGCAGCTTTGCTGCGCGCAGCAAAGAGAAGTCGTCTCTAGAGGGAGTCGATGATGCGCGCTGAAGCGACACTGGCGATCTTCGGCGTCGTGTTCCTCGCCAGCGTGATGAATCAGCTGCCGATCCGGGCGTGGCACGTTCTGGTTGCACGTTTCGATCGCTCCACCTTCCTGCCCTACTGGGGCTTCTTTGGACCCAAGCCTGCCTACGCTGGAATCCACGTTGTGTACCGCGATCGCAGCGCTTCCAGCTGGAGTGATTGGACGGAAATCGACATACCGCCTACCGGGGGCTGGCGCTGGATTTGGAACCCGGCGCGGCACGAGCGCAAGGCGCTGCACGACTTGGTGAATGGTCTCGCCTTCCTGATCGCTGAGGCACAGAACGACGGGCAGGTCATGCTGTCCAATTGCCACCTTGCCCTAGTGTCCTGGGTCGTGGCGCAGCCGCACGTCGCGCCAGACGCACAGTGCCGCCAGTTCGCGCTTGTCGAGGCCACTGGCCACGGTGCCGCCCGACAGATCCGGCCTGTATTCACTTCGGAGATATTTTCGCTTGGTTAGCCCGGAGCTAGCGCTGGAAGTGGCGGTGCGAGGTGCAAGTGCAGCGCTCGGAATTGGCTTTCTCGAACAACTGTACGTAGGACATCGCAGCTTCGCTATTAACGGGCTGTATGCCGGCAACGTGATTCGCCTGATTGGCGCTCCCGAATTCACCGAGCGATTCGGTACCGTGCCGCTGCGCTTGGTACTCACGGTGGGCGCCGCCTGCGGCCTGCTGGGGTTGTTCCTCAATCCTTATGAAGGTGCCGGACGGCTGACACTGGCGCTCACATTTGTCTGCGCAGTCGCCAGCCGTTTCTGCCGTATCATGGGCGGAGACGGCGCGGACCAGATGGCAATCCTTACATTATTCGCGGGTTGCCTGGCTATTCTGCCGGGGCTTGATGCGAGCACGACCTTGCTGGCCGTATTCTTCATCGGCGCCCAATTGGTGTTGAGTTACTTCACTGCGGGATTCGTCAAGGCTGTGTCCCCCACCTGGCGTACTGGCACCGCCATCAGACTGGTCATGTGCTCGGAGGCCTATGGCGAGCGCTGGATTGGCTCGTTCGTCGAATCGCGTGTCTCGCTGTCCCGGCTGCTAACAAGGGCCGTGTTTGTAGGCGAGTGTTTGTTTCCCCTGATCCTGATCGCGCCGCGCGAAGTGGCGCTCGCCATGCTCGTAGCCGGCTTCGTGTTTCACATCGCGACCGCGGTAACGATGGGGCTTAACACTTTCATGATCGCTTTTCCCGCAACGCTTCTCTGCGTGCTGGTTATGGTCGAGAGCGTATCGCCATGGTGGTAACCATGTCCAAAGGCATTCGGGTTATCTACGACGGCAAATGCCCCCTGTGCCAGAGTTTCGTCCAGCGAGTGCGTCTAGAGCGCAGCTGCGGCCCCATCGAGCTCATCGATGCTCGCACCGACCTGGCGCTGGTCTCCGAATTGAAGGCGCGGGGCATGTCTCTCGACGATGGAATCGTTGCCTGCATCGAAGACGAATGTGTTCACGCGGATGAGGCCCTGACCCGGCTCGCACTGCTCAGTACTCGCAGGGATTCATTCAATAGACTGATGCACTGGACCTTCTCGCGCCCAAAGGTGGCGCGCCTGATCTATCCATTGATGCGTGTAGGCAGGAGTGGCTTGTTGTGGCTGCTGCGTCGCGAACGGATCTCGCGCTGAGGCTCGCAAGTGAGGCGGCGCGCGCAGTTGTCCCCCGCCACGCGTGCGAGCTATGTGCAGGCCGAGTTCTTCAAGCCCGCGAGCCTCCGGGAGCACTTCCCGGTGGCATGGTGGATGTCATGGCAGGCGGAGCCGGCATTCCTCGATTTCCTGCGGAAGTTCTTCTCGTGGCGGCGCAAGGGATATCTCCGAGCACTCTCGACCGTCCGTCTGGCAGTTGTTCAGCGCGGCTCTGCTTAACGCTGGTGTTGGCGAATGTCCGCTCTTGGCCGAATCCGGTCGGACGCTGGCCGAACCCGCGGGAGCCCGAGTAGTCCGCGACCGGCCCCTCATCGCCCCCAGGAGCCCCCAAACGCCCGCAAACGCCCCCATCAGCCCATCAAGAGGGTTTGAGCCCGGTTCCCGTGGCTCCATACCAGCGAGGCCAGCGGCGTTAGCATCATCACGATGGCTGCAACTGCTGCAATCTGTTTCCAGAACGGGCGTTCCTCGCTGTCGCGTGCACGATCCATGTTGATGCGTGCAATCGTCTGCAACCGGTCTAACCCCAGTGGATCTGCGAGCGCCACTGCCGTTCTGTCATCGGCATGGGACACGCCTGTTCGATAGTTGCTGATTCGGTTGGGGCGTATCCCAAGACTTGCTCTAACAGTGACCTGTCCGCCGTACGAATCTATCGATCCTGTCTCGCCATACCGAAAACCTATTTAAAGCGAACTGAGTCGCTCTGCTGTGGTGCGTATAATCTTAGCTTGGGTACAAAGGATGTACTTGGAGAACCTATGGGAAATCGCAAAAACAGACGACCTCGGGAAGCTGAAACGCCCAGCAAGAAGCGTGAATCCTCCCTCCCCCGGGCCAACGATCAGGAGGAGCCAAATTCAAGTCCGTGGCTAGATCGCTGGTCTAGCCGAGCATCTAACCTTTCGCAGGTTCTTATGCTCTTGCTGGTGGCTTTTGGCTACTTCTATACGGTTAGGCCAGTCTATCAAAAGGATCTTCTAGAAGAAGATTTGGCAAAGCTGACATTAGAGTCCGATCGGATAGCAAAGCAAAACAAGGCGGCGGAGGTTCGTTCGACTCGTCTGCAGACTGAGATATCGAGCCTGCAATCCGAGCGGCAGCAGCTTTTGAATCAGAGAGCACTTGCCTTGCGGGCTAACGAAGCATTGGCCGCGCAAAGCACGGAGCTGAAAAATAGGGCGGGCGCTTTAGGGAGAGAGCTGGGGCGAACCACGGAACTAAATTCCCGACAACTAGCTCAGATCAAGTCGCATCAAGAAACCATTCTCCGGTCCAATGTGGGCTTGTTCATGCTTCCGGGCGTGATTGAACAAGAAGGAGAATACGACAGTTTACCGTTTATCCCGGAAAGGGATCTCGATAGGTGGGCGGCTAGGGGCGTTAAACAGCCCTATCAGTTCCTACTTGAACTTTTCGATCAAGAAGTTTCAAGCAATCGCCTATTCGCGCTACCCGAGCCGCGCGCCATTAGCCGCGAAGTTGTGGCTGAACTTCGCTCGAGAATTCAGGCTGCATCTGCGAGATTGTCTTGTCCAACTATCAACAAGACGCTTTGGCTTCAGGAGTTTCGCCGACAAACTCAACAGGCCGAAGAAACGGTAGGTGCGTGTCTCGATTTTCACATTCAGCACCATGTCAAAAGCAAAAGTTGGAGCGCAGAACAAGTACGGCACGCCAGCACTGGCGCGGAATGGGCGTCATGGCGAGAAGGCACCAAGCGAGTTTGTAGAATTTCAGCTCGGTACAACGTCACAAGCCGATTCAATGACGCATGGCAACTCTACATGGATCCCTGCAGGCACAGAGTTATTTACGGAGTATCTGTGGCCGATGGGGAGAAATCGGATCTGGAGCCGATCGGCTCGACCAATCCTCCAAGTTTCGAAACAACCTGGTTCAGCGGTTGGTACCGATCAACGCAATGACTCTGGCATCGGCGACAGCGATGCACGCCGCCCGGGCGCGTTCTCGCTGCAGCCCCTCTCGCCGCTGCCAGGCCAAGCTGATCCACGACATTGCTCAGCGGCCGCGCAAGCACGGCGCAGGATTATTTGCGACGCATCGGTGTGATCGCGGTCACGGCGAAAAACGCCGTGTCGTGGCATTGGTGACGCTCGAAGCCGTGGCCGCGCAGGCTTCGCGGCGGCGCTAGGGTCGTTCCTAGCTTGCGGTCGCCCGAGCCCCCATTAAGGTTTCCGGCAAACCCCACTCGCGCCCGCGCCCATGACCGACCCCACCCGTCCCGTCGCGCCTCCGCCGATCTTTGCGCTGCCCACCGTTTCCAGCTACGACGCTGCGGTGCTGGCCGAAGCCAACCGCATCGTCTCGACCCACCAGTACTGCGGCCGTACCGATGTGGAAGGCATGGCCTACGCGGTCGCCGACTACACGCGCCAGCATCCCGAGCAGGGCCAGCAGCTGCAGGACGCGATCGGCTCGCGCCTGCTGCCGATGGATCAGATCGCCCTGACTAATGCGATGCAGACGGTGCAGCGCCTGGATCAGGCCAAGCCGATCGGCACCCAGCACGGCGTCGCCGTCGACGTCGCCCCCGGCGACAGCGAGCGCAGCGTGCTCGACAAGGGCTACCGGCAGATGGCCGCCGACGCCGGGCTGTCGCCGCAGGCCGCCGCCGAGTTCGCGCGCCGCGCGCCGGCGCTGGACGACGGCAAGCTGCACGCGCCGTCCGGCGATCCGCAGCAACAGGGCGCGGCCATCGATTTGTCGGCCGCGCGCGACGGCAAGATCGAACTGGCGCCGACCTCGGCGCAGTCGGGCCTGCTCAAGCTGCTGGCCGCGCAGGACCGCTCCAGCCTGGATCCCACCGCACCCACCGGCGCCGCCGCCGGCATTCCGTTCATGCCCGACGGCAGCCGCGCCGGCGCGCCCGGCAACGGCGCGGTCACTCCGGAAATCGCCGCCGAAATGCTGCGTAACGTTTCCGAAGGCAAGCCGCCGTTCCGTCCCGACCTCGGCAAAGTCGGCCCGGTGTCGTGGTTCGTCACCGAAGGCAATCCGCATGTCGGCGTCGGCAACGACAAGAGCGTGGTGGTGCCGGTGGAAGTCGCCAACACCAGCGGCAAGCCGCCGCTGCACTTCGGCGAGCGCGAACTGCTGGAGATCTACGACCGCAAGCACGCCGCCGCCTCCGCCGCGGTGGAGCAGCAGGTGCGCGAGAAGGCCGGCAAGGGCCCCGACGAGCCTTTGTCCAAGCGCAACCAGAACACCATCGAACGCAGCGCCAGCAAGATGGCCGAGCGGCAGATGTGGACCGAGGTCGGCGAAACCGTGGCCAAGTCCGAAAGCGGCGTCGGCAAAGTCAGCCTGCAGGACAGCATGTTCTCGCGCTCGGCCAACGGCGAGTTCACCCTGACCAGCCGCCCCGAGAACGTGCGCGTCCAGGGCGGCGCGCAGGGCCTGCTCGACGTGATCAAGAACCACGGCGTGAAGGCCGACCCGGAGGTGCTCAAGTCGGCCAACGACCTGGCCGCGCGCGAAGGCTGGGCCGGCAAGGTCGAAGGCGCGTTCCGGGTCGGCGGACGGGTGCTGATCGTGGTCGGCGTGGCCGCCGACGCGTACCGGATCTACACCGCCGAGGACAAGGTCAAGACCGTGGTCGAAGTGGCTGGCGGTTGGGCCGGCGCGGCCGCCGCCGGCGGCACGTTCGCTTCCGTCGCCGCGCCGGTCAACGCCACCGGCCCATGGGGCTGGGCCGCGTACGGCCTCGGCACGCTCGCGTCCGGTGCGGTCGGCTACATGGCCGGCTCGGAAATCACCAAGACCATCTACGAGCTGGTGGTGGAAGGCAAACCGATCGAGGTCGGCGGCTGACGGCGCGGGCCGACAGGGGCCCACCCCGATCCGATAGCGACCCTATTCCGGCAAGATGCAGGCCATGAACGCAGAACATCGATCGCACATCCTGCTGCGCGGCCCGGTCGGGCGCTGGCAATCGGCGCTGGGCACCGCCGCCGGCCTGACCGGCGACCGCATCGAATTCCACGACGGCGGCCGCGGCGTGCTGCACAGCTGGTCGCCGGCGTTCGGCCAGGAAACGCTGCCGTTCGAATGGCGGATGCAGGCGCCGGGGCATTTGCTGGTGCGCCAGATCTACGACGACGGCGACGACGAAGTCGAAGCCTGGACTGCGCTGGAGCTGGAGTTCCGCGAACGCGCCAGCGACCTCGGCGCGCAGATGGTGCTGGCGGAAAAAGGCGCCGAAGGCTTCTGGCTGATGCTCGATCCGCTGGCCTGGGTCGGCCCGCCGCAGTGACGCGGCGGCGCGCCGCTCTGAAATCACAGGCTTCCCAGCCCGGCGCGGTGCCGTCGGTGGAGCGACCCTTGAAGCGGGCATTGAGGGTGCACAGAGCGCATCGACCAGTACTTGCGGAATCGATGCTCTGTGCGCCTCGACGCAGCGGCGCTACCAATACTGGTGGCTTTCCACCTAATTATTCACTTTGTGAGCAAGAGGGTAAGGCCGACTTGGGCAAATCGGTCGCTCGGCATGAAGAAAAGGTCCTTCACGAATGGCGTGCCGTCGGCACCCCGGCCGTGAACCGTTCCCCAAGCTGTGTGGCCAGCACCTGCCGCATAGCCCCATACGGGACCACCGCTATCGCCCTCGCGGTTCATCGTGTCGCCGTTCTCATTGCGAACTTGGACAAAGTGCCCTAATTCGTTCTCATGGGGAGCGGTGAAATCCAGTGAGACAATGTCCCCACATGTCATGTAGGTCGTGTGGCCGTACTTGCAGACGTGATCGCCAATCTGCATGTTGGCCAGTGTCACCAGGCCTCGGACGTCGTAAAGCAGGGTGCCTGCCTCGACTCGCGAGGACAGGTAATAGATGCTGGACGGATACCGATGCCACTGGATATCAAGGGAGCCCTTGTTCGCTTGATTCACCATCGGAAGCACGGTGCCCGCCGAGTTCCAAGCCCGTTGCACGTCGTCGCAATGGCCTGCTGTCGTAACGACCGGCGTGCCATCAGCGGTCTTAGCATTGAATCCCGTCGTGCAGTATTGCCCGTTGCCAGCCATTACCTTATAGCCGCCATGGCGGGCTGCATATGGTGCCGTGGGTTTTACAAAGTCGGGTGTCTCGCGAAACTCGATGAAAGGGGCGGCGCTCTTCAGGCTCGTTGTCCTTTCTTGGGCCTGCCCGACATCGCGGACATAGGCCAAGACCTTTCCTGATCGGATGTCGGTGCTCGAAATGAACTCGATACCGGATGCCCGCAGATCCTCGTCAAGAACATTCTTAGCCGCATGCAGTGCGTGTAGCGAGTAAGGCGCCTGCTCGGCTACGAGAACTTCACTTTTGGATACTTGGCGCAGGCTGGCCTCGGCATCGCGTGTGAACTTCGCCACGATACGAAATGTAGGCCGATGCTCGATGTGGAGCCCCGCAAAAGTGTCCGGGAACTTCTCGCGCAGCGCGCTTTGCACCTTCCTTGATTCCTCGCTGGCAGCCATCCTGCGCTTGGCTTCCTGCGGGGTGATCTTGTAGTACTTGGCATATTCCAACGTGAAATCGACGGGACCTCGAACAGGCCGGTGGTCTGCCGCAGAGGCGACGAACGAAAAGGTGAGCGAAAAAATTGCAGCTAGCATTGCCGCTTTATTTATAACCATCCTTGTCTTCATGGTGGCGTTTACTTGGTGATGAGCTGTTGTAAATGCACGTAGCGTTTGGGGCAGGTGGCCGGGATCGGTGCGGTCAGATACTCCTGCGGGTTGTCACTCGTGTTCGATGAATAGAAGCGAACGCGCGTCTTCAGGGCGATACGATGGCCGCGGCCATCTTCGATCGCCACCACTCGGCCGCCGTCCAAAACTGGCTGGAAGTTGCTTGAGAAATAGGGGGTCACAGGACCGCCTCGGGTTTTGAATGTGAGGCAGCCGTCGCGCTCTGCGAGTTTTCCATCTGCCAATGCCAGGGTCACCACGTCACTCGGCGGGGCAGAGAGCACCAGCAGCGGCGCTGGGGTCTTCGTGTCTAAGGTTGAGCAGCTTGCGAGCAGTCCAAACGCAGCAAGAGCGATAAGGCATTTACTCATGTCCATTGAATCTTCCTTGGTCGAAATCCGTAGGAAAGGTTACATGCATCGCGTGCAAACATCTGCCCTCGGCCATCGGCTCCCATCAGCCGACGGCTAAGCTCCTCCACCGCAGTTATCGCTCCGTCGACGGGGGGCGTCGGCGGTCGGACGACTTCTTTCGTTTTGGCCTGCGTGACGGGTGATCGGCGGGCCGCTCCAGTAGCTCGCCGCGCAGGATGGCGATGTCGCGCGGGCCGTCAGGCCGAAACGGACCTCGTCGCTGCGGCTTACCCGCAACACGCGATGCGCGCGTTAGGGGCCGGAGCAACGAACTATGCCAACAAGAAGGGCGAGAACCTGGCCACGAAAGGAGCGAGCGGAAGCATCAGCCCCGATTTGGCTGCTGTACGCATGGAACTTCTCACTCGTTGGGTACCGATGCTTTTGCGAGCGAAGTCGCATTGGCGCGAAATAGAAGCCGAATTTTGTGAGCTGTATCAAGCATCGGTCAAAAACATTGGCCGCAGCCTCCGCCTGACAGCGTAGTAGCTGGCGATGCGCCAAGACGCAGATGCTTGAACTAAGTCGACGGTGATTCCGTTGAAATCACAGAAAAGGTTATCCATGAACCTCAAGACTACTTCGTCGCTTATCGCCCTGCGTCGTTGACCAAGGTAAGTCGCCGCGCGAAGCACCAGGTTCCTGTTAGGCCTGCGTGTTTGACGGGAGTCGAGCTAGGCCGGGATGTGAGTATCGAACGATGTTCCTCTCAACTGTAGAGCTGTCGCCAGGACGGTAGCCCATTCGGGGTGTCCTTGCACTAGTTCTGCACCGGCTTGCACGACACTGTCGACGTGAGCCGGTGGAAGAAAACTTCATGATCCACAACTGCTCGACGACGCTGTTCCGGTAAGCAATGCCATGTGCATCGGTTCCACGGAGCCAGCGGCATGACAGCCGGTGAAGGCGGCAGCGGCGCCTTACCCAGTCCTGGAAGCCAATCAAGATAAGGAGATTCCATTATGGCAAACATCCAATGGTCGGACCCTCAATCCCTGGAATACATCCCCGACGGCAAGCTCGTGACGTTCACGGCGATGCATCAGGCCGCGTACACGCAATACGTCCAGATCATCGACGCCGGCGGCAACCCCATCAGCTTCTATTGCCTGGATGGCACTCAGGAGACCTTCCCGATCTCGGGTAGCGGCGTCAACGTCGGCTTCCTCCAGAACGGAGCCGGCAGGTTCACTATGGCGACCGGGATGCGGGTCCAGTTCGGCAGCAGCGGGCCGTACATTCCGAAGGTCTCGGCGGGCAATCCAGTCGTGTTCTTCATCAACAAAGTACTTGGTGGGGGCAACTTATACGTGACGGAAGACGGTACCGATAATGATTACAACGATACCAACTTCGTGATCCAGTGGTACCAGTACGTGGGTTGACCCGCCTCCGCCCCGTTCCCTGCTGAAGTGGGGCGCGTGTTAACTCATGAATTCCCATGGCTGCCGCGATGGATCGCCTGGATTCACCACGGAGCGCAACAATGACGGAGTGCAGCAATGAAGACCCGTATCATTATCTTCGGTGCACTCGCCGGTACGCTGGCGATGTCCACAGCATGTACGAAAACAGAACCCACCGCCGCCGTTTCGTCGATCTCGAAGGATCAACAAACACCGTTTCCGGGCGGCGCAGAAATCACGCCGGCTGACCTGACCGCGACCCCGGCGGCTCTACCCGTCGCCCCGCCGGCATACAACTACGATCCCTACAACCCCAACATCACCCACAAGGAATATGCCCGCTTTGCCTGGCGGCAGTTCATCCACTTCAATTCCCCCGCGCAGAAAAATGGCGTCGATGTCGCCGGCAAGTCTCCGGTAGTGCGAGCGAGCATCGATCCGGACCGCAACTTCGCCGCATCCGGCGCCAGCGACTTCCACCGCAGCGGCAGAACCGCCAATTCCAACTTCAGCAGCAATCAGCTGGTCTGGGAAACCTTTGCTCACCGGTCCGAGCTGTTCCCCGTGGGATCGGCCCCCAGGGGGAACCTCGCTACTTTGGATCCCGAGTACGCCTTCCAAAACGTCAAGGTCGCCTCAACCGACGCCCGATTCAACAACCTCGACGAAAATACCCAGATCGGCCAGAACCAGATCTTCTTCCCGAAAAACGGCAGCACGCCGTCGGCCAATCCCCAGGACGATCACATCATATTATTCCAGGCCAGGGTGAACCCGGTTGAATATGAATATATAAAGTCGATCTACAACGCCGAGAAGCCCCCAACTGCACTGGAATTGCCTCCCAACGGGGGGAACCCGGGAGAATCCGTGGAGGTCAAGTCGGCATGGCGGGAAATGACTCCCGCCTTGATCGCGTCCGGCCGCTATCACACGGCCGAGGCCCTGTACTACTACGAGGAGAATGGTAAGACCCAAGCCCGGGTGGCCACCTTCGGTCTGGTCGGCGTGCACATCCTGCGCAAGATGGAGAACTACCCGACGTTCGTCTACACCACCTTCGAACAAGTGGACAGCCTGACCACGCCAGACAGCAAAGACACCGGGTTGTATGTCGTCAACCTCTATGACCAGATGCAATACGATGCATCGGTACCGCCGGGGACGCGGCCGTCGGCCATCCTCAATACCGGATCCAACCGGACCCTGGTCCCGCTGCCCTTGGCAGGCGCGATAGATAGCGCCCACGGCTACGATGTCATTCCCGGAAAATTCGCCGTGCCGCACGGGTTTTCGGGTCCGGTCAAGGTCCAGAACCCACCGGTAGGGACAAGCGCTGTTTTTGACGTCAACACCGAAGTCCAGAAAGCCATGGCCAAAGCGCCCGGGTTCGAGAAATCGGTGTGGCGATATTATCGTCTCGTGGGGCTCCAGGTGTTGCCCACGAACGAGGACAGCTCCATCACGCCGGCTAAGCCTGATCCGCTTACCCAGGACTTTTACCTGGCGAATATCGTGATCGAGAGCAGCCAACCTGGCATCCAGTTGTTCAAGGGCGGAGTCAAGGATCCCCACCCCGACAAGCAGGACTTCACCCTCCTTGCCAAGCGCGGGCTGCCAAGCATCCTGCAGGTTAAGTCGTTGCCTCCGAATTCCGACAAGTTGGTGATGGGTGGATGCATGGGTTGCCACGGCAACGCGCAATACCCCAGGGCCAACGGAGAGACTGGTCCGGGTCCGAGCATCTTCAGCTTCCTGATCGACCAGGACACCATGGGGGGGAAAGGCTTCAGTGCCGACGAGCGGAACGAATCCCCTACGGAGTTGAGCGCGAAACGTCTGGAGTATCTAACCTATTAAGTAAGGCGTGGGCCCGGAAGCGTTCTCGCTTCCGGGCGATGCGTGGTGGTTACGCGGCGCCCCCGAGCCTGGGCCAAGCCGCGGAAAGCCGGGGTGGCTCAACCTGATCCCATCGTTGTGCTCAGGGTTGAAACGAGCAGCAGCTCAGTGCCGTGTCGGCCTCAATCGAACCGCTGACGAAGCAACTGGGCGCTGGGTGATGCGCCCAGGCAACGGCAGCGGCCGCGACCGAAATCGACATGCTCGACTCCAGGTTGAAGTTGCTGCCGCCGCTGGATAACACCTGGGCGGATATGAGGTTCAGGTCGAAATAGCGCTACTGAAACATAAGGTCATGAGCGCCATGACTAAAGAGTGCGAGGACTTCCACTGATTTTGGCGGCCAAGTCAGCGAACGCCGGTCAACGGATCGGGCGCCCCCCCGCGATGGGATCAAAACAGGCTGGCTTCACCTAACTACATCGATGCGCAGCCATGGCCAGCGGTGTTGTCACCCAGTTGTGCGTGATGTTCGCTCGACTACATTCTAGGGCCGCGGTTCGGATCGTCCTGCCCGCGCTGCGCGGCCTCCTGCGACAGTTGCTGGTCGCGCTGCTGATTGAACGACTGCGCTTCGTGCAAGGCATCTTGCATCGGCGGGGCCGGGTCGGTGACCGAGACACCGGTATGAAAGCCCGGGGTGTGTGCGCCTACCCAAAGTTTTCCGTTGGCGACACCGACCGGCCCTATGCTTTCAGCGTCGGGTATGCCGTTGCGTTTGGCCGCGAGCATCGCCGCCGCGACTGTTTCGTCCGGTATGTCGGCGGGTACGTGTCCACGGATCTTCGCGAACATCGCTTGGTCGCTCGGCGACAACCGAATGGCGTCGGCCACGGGTTCGGGTCTGCTGGGTGTAGTCGTCGCCTCCAGCGCGGGCGCTGCGGGTTCTGCCTTGGGTGCGAGCGGCGCGGTCTGCGCCGGAGTCGGCGCGGCAACGCCGGCGGGCGTATAGCCGGCGTCGCGCGGATTGGCTGCCGCATTTGGATCGATGCGCGCGGCGATACCGACGTTGGCGACGAAGTCCCGAGCAGGCACGCCCTGCACCTGATCGGCCGTGCGCTGGATGATCGCCAATCCGGCCTGCGTGTTGATGGCGGCCATCGTCTGGCGATCGGCTATGCCATTGACCTGATCGCCGCCGTGCCAGAGTTGGAAGGCTTGTATCGCCCGCTGCGTATCGGGACCGAATACTCCGTCCGCCTTGATCGGCTGTTTGACGTGATCGTTGATGCCGAGTTGGATCAGGCTCTCTTGCAGCTTCCCGACCTCCGGACCTCGCTCGTCGATCTTAAGCGCACCGTCCGCCAGAGCGCCTCGGGTCTGTTGATGATTGTCACGCCGGGGCTTCTCGACAGCGGCATGCAGATAATTCGGCAGGCCCTGTTCGTCCGTCTGCATCCAATCGTCGCGCTGGCCGGGTGGTTGATAGGGACGCGTGGCCCGCTGAACCTCTGAGGCTAACCGTGAAGCGGCTGTGTGTGTACTAATCGCCATAAGCGTCGCCTTGTCGGCGTTACCCGTTGCTGGCAGATTGTTCTGGCGTTGAAACGCCTCCACGGCTTCCCTGGTGTTCTGGCCATAATCCCCATCGGCTGCCAGTCTCTCGCCTCGACTGTTCGTCGCTCCGAGGTCGGTAAGGTCCTGCTGCAGAGACTGAACCTGCGCCCCTTTTGCGCCAATGTTTAACCGCCGGGGTTCGGGAGCCGCATATGGAATCCCTTTGAACTCAAGAGATTCCTGCGCCGAGACACCGGTGACGGCAATCCATGCATCGCTGCTCGACAACCCTTTAGTGATGTTGTCGGCGTATTCGCGGCGCATATCCGTCAGAACTTGCACAACCTCAGCGTTCGAGATGTGCGCAGCATTCGGCTTACCGTAGTGGGACATATCGCCTGGCTTACTCGGGTCCGGGAAACTCGCCCATTCAAAAGCCATCTCTCGACGAGCGTTATACAAGGTATATCGCTCGTCCCCTGTCACGTATCCATAGATCGCACTCTGCTTTTCAACCAAAAGATATCCCGTGAAGATCCTGTCCTGCAGTTGCGGGGTGAATCTTTCATTTGGTTGAATGCCAAGGTGGTCTATAGCTCCCTGCAGTGTTCCAGGGATGACCTGGTATTTGCCGACTGCAAACACGCGCTCGGTGGAGAAGTTTCCAGGCGTGCCAAGCGGCAGGCTCTGGCGGCGCTGGACTTCGGCCACAGTTAGCTCGGAAAAATCAATGGCTTCATTGCCGGCGATAGTGCTTCGCCCATATGTGCCGCGGTTGTAGGCGTTATACCCAGCGGCGCCCGACTCACCTTTCTTCATCAGATCAAGCAAAGTTACGTCCATTTACCTTCCCCGATCGTCCTGATCTAGTGCGCCTGGCCACCATCGAAGTACCAAGCCTGGACATAGAATTCTAGCGTTGGCGGCGCCTTATTCCACGTTGTAATGTCGCCAATGCCGGTAACATTTAGCTTATCGCCCGTGCCGGCCTCGAAAACGAGCATGCATAGCCCACCTGCCCCGCAGGACGATAACTCCGGTAGCTCTTCGCATACATGGCAGAGTGCATCCCGGCCGCTCTTGCAACGTTCTTCGAAATCGCCACCAATCACTTGAATTTTACATTCAAGGTCAACAACCGGCTTCCAACCGCTGGATAGCACCATGGACCTGAGTTGCTGGTATGGCATTCCTTCTTTCAATTTTTCCTCGATTGATCGGGGATTGGCTTGAACCGTTTGCGCGGGGGCTGGGGCCGACGGAGTTGCAGTGCTGTTCGATGCTTGACAGGCGGATGCTATTGCAGCAAGTGCAAACGCTGCTGCTGAGGTCTTGATATCCATGGGCTCCACCTCTGGAGAGATATGCTGTTGTGGGGTAACCAGCGAAACTGGACGCGCTGAAGAATTCGGTTTCCTCTTCGCCTTGGTTGCAAGACCACTCCGCGGGAGAGGTCCAAGTTGTCGACTAGTGCGTTCGTTGATATACGCCAAGTCGCGATAGAGTACGGCATCTCGCGCGCGCGAGATCAAGTCGCCGAGAGCCTTATGATTGAGTTTAGGATCACTCATTAACAGTCCTTGTCTATGACTTGGTGGATCTGTCGACCCACCATAAATCAGTGCCACACAAAACTAGAGGTCGCCGGGTCGTTTTGGATCCGAAACTCGTTGGGCGTTAAACCGCCCAGGCTGTCGTGGGGTATCTCGGCGTTGTAGTCACAAAGC